>CAYSIX010000040.1:5418-17533 GCA_964431205.1 uncultured Phycisphaeraceae bacterium | reverse complement strand
CGGGGGGAGAGGGGGAGGATGCGTGGTGGGCGTCAGTGTCGTTCGGCCCTCTCCCGGAGGAAGAGGGGGGAAACGGCGCGGCCGTCAAATGAGCGGACGTGCCCCCTTCGTCGGCGGGGCGGGGTCGGGTCAGAAGACGCGCAGGGAGACGGTCTCGGTCAGGGTGGCCGGCGCCGCGTCGCGGCGCGTTTCGTGTCGGAGCTGGCCGCAGGCGGCGGCGATGTCGCGGCCGCGGCTGGCGCGGATGTGGGCGTTGACGCCCGCGGTGCGGAGCGTGCGCTGGAAGGCGAGCACGTCGCCATCATCGGGGCGAGTGAACGGCAGGTCGGCGACCTGGTTGTATCGGATGAGGTTGACGTTGGCGCGCAGGCGTTTGGCGACGGCGGCGAGGCGGCGGGCGTGCTCCGGCCGGTCGTTGACGCGGCCGAGCAGGATGTACTCGAGGGTGACCTCGCGTCGTGTGCGGTCGAAGTAGTAGCGTCCGGCGTCGACGAGCTGGTCGATTGAGACGCGGTCGGCCCAGGGGATGAGGCGGCGGCGCAGGTCGTCGTCGGGGGCGTGGAGGCTGATGGCGAGGGTGAGGGGGAGCTGCTGGTCGGCGAGGCGGCGGATCTGGGCGGGCAGGCCGACGGTGCTGACGGTGATGCGTCGGCCTGAGATGCCCATGCCCCACGGGGCCATGAGGGAGCGGATGGCGCGGGAGACGTGGGCGAGGTTGGCCAGGGGTTCGCCCATGCCCATGAAGACGACGTGGCTGATGCGCTGGCCGGTGACGCGGGCCAGGGCCCAGGCCTGCTCGACGATCTGGCCGGCGGTGAGGTTGGCCTCGAGGCCGCCGAGGCCGGAGGCGCAGAACCGGCATCCGACGGGGCAGCCGACCTGGCTGGAGATGCAGGCCGTGCGCCGCTGGGCGCCGCTGTCGCGGGAGGCGGCGGGGATCATGACGCACTCGGTCTGGGGCCAGGCTTCGGGGCCGGTGGGGGCGATAGCGAGCGGGGCGTCGGACTCGCCAGCGGCGTGGTGGCCGGCGTCGGTCGGGGCGTGGGCGTGATCGTCGGGGGCCCAGGCGAGCAGGAGCTTCTCGGTGCCATCGGTCGCGGTCTGGTGGCGCAGGACGTGGCCGCGGGTGAACCGGAGGTGCTCGGCCAGCGCGGCGCGGTCGCGCTTGGCGAGGTTGGTCATCTCGGCGGGGTCGGCGACGCCGCGCTCGTACACCCACTGAAGGACCTGCTCAGCGCGGAACCGCGGCATGCCCAGGCCTTGCACGAGCTGCTGAAGGGCGGGGGGGTCGAGGTCGAACAGGTGAGCGGGCGGGGCCATGCGGCTATTGTAGCGCCCGGCCGAAGGTGCGCGGGCCGCACGAAAGGCCAGGACGCTCGCAATCGGCCGTAGCACCCGCGCACCGGCGCAAGCGGCCGTGGCAGCGGCGCCCGGTGAGGAGTGATCGATGGCGGTGAGCGACGCGCAGCGGGAGTTGTTCGACCGGACGCTGGACCGGATCATGGCGGACCTGCCCGAGCAGTTGCACGAGCTGCTGGAGCGGGTGCCGCTGATCGTGGAGGACGAGCCGAGCGACCTGCTGCTGGAGGAGATGGGCCTGGACCGCGAGACGACGGAGCTGTGCGGGCTGCACTGGGGGATCCCGTTGACCGAGCGGAGCGTGACGTCGACGGCGGCGATGCCGGACCGAATGATGCTGTTCCGCGGGCCGGTCATCCGTCTGGTGACGCGGTCGTGGACGGGGCGGGACCTGCCGCGGCGGCGGCGGGAGCTGGCCGAGCAGGTGCGGATCACGGTGCTGCACGAGATCGGGCACCACTTCGGTCTGGACGAGGACGACCTGGCGGCGTTGGGGTACGGGTAAGGGTGGCGCGCGTGGGTCACTGTGAAGGTGGGGCGGGCGTCCCACCCGTCGTCGGCCGGAATGGCTGAATCGTTCTGCTTTAATTCTGCTTTCGGTGGGATGACAGGCGAGACGCCTGTCCCACCAAGGCGCCTGTTTCACCACGACGCCTGTTTCATCACGACGCCTGTCCCACCACGACTCGAGCTCACCCACGACCGACGAGCGGGGGACGGCGGGCGGCGCTCGGCGCGTTGTCGGGCCGGGCAGGGGGGATATGATGGTCGGTCTGTTTCGAGTCGGCCTGCCCGCCGCGTTCGAGGTTTTGTCCCGATGCTGACTCTGGCGACGCTGATCAAGAACCCCGGTGAGCCGGCGGTCGAGAGCCGGTACAACGACTGCCGGGAGCTGGCCGCGCTGGGTTACAACGGCCTGGTGCTGTACGAAACGACGGCGTTGTCGGGCGTCCCGAGCCCGGACGTGGTGGGATCGGGAGAGCTGCGTCGGTGGGTGGGGCATCACTTCGACAGCGTGAGCCAGAGCATCGAGCAGGCGCACGGGGCGGGGCTGGCGGTGTACCTGTTTTACGACGTGCTGGTGCTGGCGCGGGACCTGGTGGAGCGGCAGGTGACGGCGTTGACGTGTCGGAACCGGCCGACGGTGCTGTGCCCGGCCAGCGAGCGGGCGCTGGACGAGTCGGCGGCGTCGCTGGAGGCGATGCTGACGCGCTGGCCGGAGGTGGACGGGATCGTGCTGCGGCTGGGGGACACGGACGCGGGGCGGCTGCCGCACGTGATCGGCAACGACCTGTACACGCCGCACTGCTCGCGGTGCAGTCAGTACGGCCGGGCGGACCGGATCGTGGCGGCGGTCGAGCGGTTCCATCGGCTGGTGGTCGAGCAGCGTCACAAGCCGCTGATCGTACGGGCGTGGAACGTGCGGCCGAACGGGCTGCACGACTCGGCGGAGCTGGCGGCGCGGGTGTTCGAGCGGTTGCCGGGCGCCGGTGACGGGGCCGAGGGCAACGGCGACGGGCGCGGCGCGGCGGAGGACCCGCGGTTCGTGCTCTCGTTCAAGTTCACGCAGACAGACTTCTGGCGGTATCAGCGGTGGAACCCGAGCAGCCTGGCGGCGGGGCGTCTGCCGATCGTGTACGAGCTGCAGTGCCAGCGGGAGTTCGAGGGCAAGGGGGGGATCCCGAACTGGCAGGTGGGCCTGTGGCGGGACGGGGCGCCCGAGTCGGTGGCGGCGGGGGACGTGCGGGGCTTGGCCGAGGCGTCGAAGCGGGTGAACCTGGCCGGTCTGTGGGCTTGGGTTCGCGGCGGGGGCTGGGGCGGGCCGTTCGTGAAGAACGAGGCGTGGATCGACGCGAACGTGTTCGCGGTGCCCAAGCTCGCCCAGAACCCGGAGGCGGAGCCGGCGGCGCTGGCGCGTCAGTGGATCGAGCGGCGGCTGAACATCCACGACGAGGAGGTGGTGGCGTGCCTGATGCGGGTGCTCGAGGTCTCGCCGGAGCTGGTGCGGCAGGCGTTCTACATCGGTCCGTACGCCGAGGCGAAGCAGGACCCCTGGCACCCCAACGCGGACTGGATCAGCGACGACCTGCTGGACGCCGAGGCGGCGTGGCGGATGGTCCAGCGTCTGCCCGAGAGCCGGCTGGACGAGGTGATCCGCGAGAAGGAGCAGGCGGTCGAGGGGGCCGCGAGGCTGCGGGCGGAGCTGAGCCACCTGGTCAACGACCAGAACCGCGGAACGCTGGAGCCGCTGGTCAACACGCTGGTGTATGCCGAGTCGCTGTTCGAGGCGATCCGGGACCTGATGACCGGCCTGGTCGCGTACCGCCGGCACCAGCACGCCCGCCAGCCCTCGACGCGGGAGCTGGCGCGGCAGAAGCTGCTCGCGTCGCAGAGCCACTGGAACCACCACACGCAGCGGCACGGGTCGCTGCCGGGCACGGCGACGGCGTTCCGCGAGCACCACTTCTGGGAGCTGACCCAGGACATGCTCCAGCGCGTGACCGAGTGAGCATCGAGTCAAGCGACAAGCCGTTCAGCGGCGGGGCAACGCCCCGCGGGGACGGTCGTTGCGAGTTTCGAGTTACGGGTTCGACCTCGCGGGGTTCAAGAAGAGGGCGTGCTCGTCCGCGTCGACGGCCGTTCGCGTGAGCGGTCCCTCGTCGGCGTGGCTGGCCCGCTGGGCGCGTTGCCAGAGGGCGAAGGCGAGCAGGCGGCGGTGGCGCCGGGCGTGGTCGCCGCCGCTGGTGTTTCGGGCTTCAGCGTTGGAGCGGGTGACGGGCGGCGTCGAAGCCGACACGGCGGTGGCGGGCGCCGCGGCCGGCTCGACGCCGAACCCGAAGTTGGCCTGCCAGATGCCCAGGTCGAACGCGTCGACGTCGCCGTCGCAGTCGCCGTCGCCCTGGGTGTGCAGCGCGTTGGCGGCGATGCCGAAGCCGCTCTGCCAGACGCCGAGGTCGAAGCCGTCGACGTCGCCGTCCTCCTCGTAGTCGCCGGGGATAGCCACGTCGATCCCGCCGTTGGCCGCCGACCAGCTCAGCCCGCCCTCGCCGGGATGGACCGCTTCGAGGCCGATGGGCGTCAGCCCCGGCGCCAGGCCGCCCACGGAGTGGAAGGTCACCTCGGCGATCGTGCCCCGGCCGGGATCGGACGGCGTGGCGCGGTAGAGGACGATCCGCAGGTCGCCCGGCTCGACGAGGTTGGCCACGAACGCCCAGCCGTCGGCCGGGTCCCAGAACGATCCGGCAGACACGTAACTGGTCAAGGTTTCGTAGTCGTCGGGGACGTAGGTCAGCCGGACGGTGGCGGCGTGGACCGGGTCGCTGTCGGTGGTGTCGAGCGTGACGGGGACGGTGACGTAACCGTACACGCAGCCGTGCAGGTCGGCCGGGACGCTGAGCGTCGGGCCGGCGGAGGCCTCGGAGACGCCGTTGGCGGGCAGTGGCGTGGGGTCGGGGATCTGGGGACGGGGCAGCAGCGCGGCCTTCTCGGCGACGAAGGAGGCGTCGAGCGCCGAGAGCGAGCCGTCGGCCGTGGCGTCGGCGACGATGCGCGGGTCGATCCGGTCGAAAGCGTCGAACCCGGTGTCGAGCGTGACGACGACGCGGGAGATCAGCGACGCGTCGAAGCCGCCGTACTGCCCGTCGCCATCCGCATCGCCGAGGAAGCCGACGTGGTGCACGGCCGCGTCGCGCGCGGCGGTGATTCCGCCCTCGTTGAGTTGCACCGCCTCGAGGCGCAGCGCGTGCGCCGAGCCGTAAGGCGCGTCGGTCGGCACGGAGGCGTCGAGCGTGGCCAGGGTAAGGCCGGTCCCGCTCAGCGGGGTGGTGCCCCAGGCCGCGATGCGCACGTGCCCCGGCGACAGGCCGTTGGTGGTCAGGCTCCAGTCGTCGGGCAGGGCGTCCGCCGGCGCGATCCCGTTGAGATCGAGCAGGGCCGGGTCGAATCGCAGGTCGAAGTCGATGGCGGTGGCGCCGTCGGCGGTGGTCAGCGTGATCGGCAGGCCCGAGCCGGGATCGGTCGGGTCGAGGTCGAGCGCCTGGCCCGGGCCGCGCGCGATATCCGGGATGTGCAGGGACGCCGTGACGGGCGTGACGGTGAAGTCGGTGACGAAGTCGTCGCCGGCGACGCCATCCGCGTCGCCGTCGAGCACGTCACCGCCGAGGTCGCGTAGCGCGTCGGCGCCGCTGACCAGCGTCACGCCGTACGAGCCGGGGTCGAGCGGTCCGCCCGTCGCCACGAAACGCAGCAGGCCGGCCGCCTCGTCCCACATCAGCGAGCCCGGCACCGCCGACCCCCCGGGGCCGCTGACCATCACGTCCGTGGCGTCGGTCGAAGCGTCCAGCCCGTCGTACAGGTTCAGCACGCTCACGTCCGGCGTCCGGTTGAACCGCACCGCGAAGCCCGACGCGTCGGGCACAAGCTCCGCCACGCGGAACGTCTGCTCCACGACCTCGACCGTGATCGTCCTCGATCCGCTGAGCTGATCGTCGGCGTCCACGACCTCGACGGTCACGTCGTACAGGCCCGGGGCGGCGTAGGCGTGCTCGAGCGTGAAGCTTTTACCGTCGAGCGAGAGCGGTTGCGGCCCGTCGCCGTCGTCGAAGTCCACCGTCGCGCTCCAGGCGTCGTCGCCGGGGTCGGTGAAGAAGCCGGTGAGGCTGAACGTCTCGCCCGTGCCCACGGTCGGCGCCGCGCCGTTGAGGAACACCCGCGGCGCGACGGAGAGGATGTCGATCGTGGTCGTGTATTCGGTGAACCCGCCGTCCTTGTCGACGACGCGGGCGCGGACGGTGCGATCGGTGGGCGGGCCGGGGTCGTCGCCGTCGGCCAGGTACGCGGCGGGGACGGTGACGGTCGCGTCGCTGACGTTCTGCAGCTCGCCGGGGTCGGTGAAGTCGCCGTCGTTGTTGAAGTCGTAACTGAACGTGAAGCCCACGTCGGCGTCGGCGGCCGAGGGATCGGCGATCGACGTGAAGCCGACCGTGCCGGTCGAGCCCTCGTTCACCGGCCCGGCGTGGAACAGTGTCGCCGTGGGCGCGACGTTGGTGACGCTCACCTTCAGCGTCGCCGCACTGACGTGCGCACCGTCCTCGTCCACGAGCGTCACGCCGATCGTCACCGCCGCCGGCCCGTCGTCGTACACGTGCGCCAGCGTCGTCGCCAGCGTCGTCACCGACGGGTCGATCGCCTGCTCCAGCCCGTCGCCCCAGCGCACGATCACCTGCGTGACCGCGTCGTCGCCCGGATCGACGATCGCGCCCAGGTCGAGCTCGTAGGTCGTGCCCTCGACGACGAACGCGTCGCCGCCGAGTGACAGCTTCGGCGTCACGTTGGCGACGGTGATCGCGGCCGCGTCGCTGAGCGTTTCGCCCGTGAGCTCCTCGGTGACGGTGACGTTTACGGAGTACGTGACACCGGCCGGCGGGTCGTCGGCGTAGGTGTGCTGGATCGTGTGCTGTGTTTGACCGGCTGAGAGGTTGACGGTGTCGATCGTGCCGTCGGCCCAGTCGATCGTGAGGGTGTGCGGCTGGGGCACGTTGGCAAAGCCGATGGTCAGCTCGGCGGTGTCGCCCTCGTCGATCGTGTCTTCGGTGAAGCCGAGCGACAGGCCGGCGAAGGGCGCGAAGTCGACGAAGCCGAGCGCGGCGTCGTCGCGGTCGTGCCAGATAACCGATTCGATGCCGGCGGGCGACGGGTCGGCCCAGAGGTTGCCGACGGCGGGCACATCCGGCGGCGCGCCTTGGCGGCCGGCCTCATCGGGCGACAGCGCGCTGTCGTCGCTCCGGTTGACGATCGCGCCGGCGGTGTCGGTCGCGGGGACCTGGTACGAAGAGAAGTCGTTGAGCCCGACGCTCGAGCCGTTCGGCCCGGTCCCGGCGCCCAGGCCCGTGACGTCGCTTGCGGTCGGATCGCCCAGGTCGGCGACGGCGTCGTTGCGCAGCAGCACGCCGATCGTGTTGGCGCCCAGGTCGTTGCCTTCGAGCAGTGCGGCGCCGCCGTCGATCTCGACGCCCGCGACGCCGTGACCGGTGATGGTGCTGTCGAGGATGACGGCAGCCGCGCCGGGACCCACGAGCACGCCGCGATCGCTGTCGGTGATGGTGCTCTGGGTGACGGTCGGGCCGCCGCCGGTGACGGCGACGCCGGTGCCGACGCCACTGATCGAGGCGGTCTCGCGGATCGTGGGCGAGCCGCCGGCGACCGCGACGCCGATCAGCGAGCCGGCGTACGCGTTGTCCACGAGTTCGACCGTGTCATCGCCGCGGAGGACCCGCACGCCCTCGGCGTGGTCGGTGAGGCTGTTGCCCGAGACGGTGACGCCTGAAAGCGTGTCATCGGCGAAGCCGAGCAGCAGGCCGTGGGCGAAACCTTGACCGAGCGCGGCGTCGGCGCCCATGACCGTGTTGCCGGTGATCTGCACGTCGTCGATCGCGCCGCCGGCGAAGTCGCGCACCGAGACGCCCGAGCCGCCCCAGGCGTGCAGCGTCTCGGCCGAGGGCGCGATCGTGTTGTCGGCGACGACGGCGTGGCCGCGCTCGACCTCGATCGCGCGCCAGACGTTTCCGGTGAACGCGTTGTTCTCGATGCGCACGGCGGCGGCGGGGTCGGCGTCGATCGGCTCGGCCTGCGGGTTGACGAACACGCCGTAGTACCCCTTGCCGTCGCCGGTGAAGCTGTTGTCGTGGATGTGCAGCCCGTCCAGACGGCTGGCCTTGCCGGAGTTCGAGCCGGCCCAGGTCTGAATGATCACGTTGGTGCGGCTGTCGTGGGCGCCGCTCGGCGCGGCGTCGCCCTGGCGGGAGACGAAGCGGTTGTCGAAGATCTCGACGTCCGGGCTGTCGATCACGACGCCGCTGGCGTAGCTGCCCGCCGGGACGTCGGGCGATTCGATCGTGAAGCCGTGGAGGCGCACGCCGGCGGCCAGCACGTTGATGTTCGGCGTGGCGAGGGGGAACACGGCCTGGTCGTTGAACGCCACGCCGCGGAGGGTCGTCGTGTCGCGGTCGGCGCCGGCGAGCTCGAGGTCCGCCTTGTCGATCACCAGGTCCTCGGTGTACGTGCCGGGCGCGACCGATACGGTGTGGCCCGCGGCGGCGAGGTCGATCGCGCGCTGGACGCCGAGCGTGTCGGGCGTGACGAACCGTGCACCCGCCTGCCAGGTCACGAGCCCCACGGCGGGGTCGTCCATCGCGTGGCCGATCGCGTCTTCGACGGCGAAGCCGTCGGCGAACGCGGCGGCGTCGAGGGTGAGCGTCGTGGTGGTCAGGTCCAACGCGGCAGCGTCGAGCCATTCGAGCAGACTGCCGACGCCGACGACGTTGAGCGTGTTGTCGCCGGAGGAAAGGTCGAGTGCGCCGCCGGGTTCGACGTGCACAGCCGCCGCGTCGGCATCGCTCGACTCGTTCACGGTGCTGCCGATCAGCGTCAGCGATCCGCCGGATTCGACGAGCACCGTCGCGTCCGGCCCGGTCTGGTCGAACGTCACACCGCTCTGCACGACGACGTCGCCGGAAGACACCGTCAGCGCCGGCGAGGCGCCGCCGATCATCACGCCGCCGGACACCGGCACCAGCTCGACGTCTTTGCCGACCGTCACGCCGGCGTAGCTGCCCGGCTCGACGTGGACGGCCCCGCCGCCGAGCACCGCGTCGATCGCGGCCTGGAGCGTGGCGAACGCGTCGAAGCCGATCGCTGCTGCCGGGCCCGCCCCGTCCGGGTCCTCGCCGTCGGCCAGCGCCGCCCAGTCGTCGTCGACGTACACCGTCTCCGGCCGATCCAGCACCTCGATCACGAACGTCTGCGTCAGCGTGTTCGGCCCGTCGGTGACCTCGACGTCGACGGTGTAGGTCGCCCGCGTGTCGCGGTCGAGGATGCCGGCGGTCAGGATCAGCTCGTCGTCGTTCGTGCCGCCGATCGAGAACAGCGCCGCGTCCGCACCGCCGATGACGCTGAAGCTGTGCACGGCGAACGCGCCGGTGTCGGGGTCGCCGACGGCCGCGAGCACGCCGACGCTGAACCCGCCGCTCGTGTCCGTGCCCTCGTCGATCTCGTCATTTGAGAGCGTCAGGCCGGTGGGCGGCTCGTTGACGTCGAGGACGCTGACGGTGATCGTCGCGGTGTCGCTGAGGCTGCCGGGGTCGGTGACTTCGAGTTCGAGCGTCAGCGTCTCGGCGGTCTCGTGGTCGAGCGCGGCGGCGACGGTGATCGCGCCGGTGTCGGGATCGACAACCAGCAGGCCCGCGCCCGAGCCGCCCGTGACGGTGTACGTCAGGTCGCTCGGTGTTTCACCGTCGGTTGCGACGATCGCGCCGACCGCGTCATCGACGGCCGCGTCCTCGGCGACGTCGAACGCCTGGTCGTCCACGGTCGGCGGCGTGTTGGGGACGGTCACGGCGATGCGCTGGCCGAAGACCTCGAGCTTGTTGTCGGTCAGCGGCGGGGTGTTGTCGTCGCCCTGCCAGACGACCAGGTACTCCGAGTCGGTGGGGTTGAAAGCGACGGCGGGAAAGGTCGCTGCGTAATTGCGGGTTCCGTCCGGGCCCATGTCGCTGAGGCGGAAGTCGTTGTCGCCGATCTCGCCGCCGTCGGGGTCGAGCCGCTGGCCGAAGATTTCGAACTCGCCGTCCGCGAGCCCGCCGGTTGCGGGGTCGGCGTGCCAGACGACCAGGTACTCGTCGGCAAGGGCGTTGTACACCACGTCCGCGTCCGCCGCGTCGGCGCCGCCGTCGGTGTCGAGCCCGACGGTGCTGAGGCGGAAGTCGTCGGGCAGGATCATCGCGGCGTTGGCGCCTTCGAGCAGTTGGCCGAAGACCTCATCGCCGGCGCCGGCCGCGTCGTCTTCGCCGGTCCAGACGACGAGGTAACGGTCCATGGCGTCGTCGAACGCCACGGCCGGGCTACGTGCGGCGAAGCTTGCATTGCCGTCCGGCCCCATGGAGCTGATGCGCAGGTCGTCGCCGCCGGTTTCGTTGCCCGTCTCGCCCTCGAGCCGCTGGACGAAGATCTCCAGCTCGCCGGTGTCGTTGCCCTCCCAGACGACCAAGTACTCGTTCGCGACGGCGTTGTGCACGACGTCGGGGCGGAACGCGCCGCGGCTGGCGTCGTTGTCGTTGACGCCCATGGTGCTGATACGGAAGTCGTCGGTGCCGATCTGGGCGCCCGCCGCGGTGACGCGCTGGCCGTACACTTCGAACGCGTTGTCGAACGAGTCGTCGCCGCTCCAGACGACGAGGTACTCGTTGTCCGTGGCGTTGTAGGCGACGGCGGCGTCGGTGGCGTCGGTGTTCGCGTCGCCGTCGTTACCCACCTGGCTGATGCGGAAGTCGCCGCCGATCTCCGTGCCGTCGGCGGCAAGGATTTGTCCGTAAATCTCGAGCTCGCCGTCCGCCATGATCCCCGTCGCGGGGTCGGCCTGCCAGGCAACCAGGTACTGATTGTCCGTGGGGTTGTAGGCGACCGCGGGCTTGAACGCTTCGTCAAGCGTGCCCACGCCGTCGTCACCCGTCTGGCTGATCCGGAAGATCGGGCCGAGCGAACCGGTTTCGCCGTCAATGAGCCGGCCGTAGATCTCGTCTTCGCCTCCGCCCAGCTCGTCGCTCTGCCAGACGACGAGAAACTCGTTGTCGGTGCTGTTGTAGGCGACATCGGCGGCGATGCCGCGCTGAAACGAGATGTCCGTGCCTGTCTCGCTGACGCGGAAGTCGTTGACGCCGACCTCCATCGCCGTGGCCGAGAGCAGCCAGCGCGGCTCCAGCGGCTCGAGCCCGATCCACGCGTCCGCCCGTTCCATCGCATCGCCCGCCTCACGACGCCGCGATGCCGCTCGCGCCGACGCAGACTGCTCCGACGCCGCTCGCTCCGAACCCGATTGCCCCGACCCCGATCGCCCCAGCGCCATCGCACCGAATCGCATCATCCCGGCCTCCCGATCGTGAACTCGACGTGACCCGGACCCGGAACGCGCCCTCGAGGCCATCCACCGCGCAGACCGACGTACGCGGTCGTCGACAATCACGTGGATGGCGCGTGCGCACCCCTGATCCCCCTAAGTTTGCGGGCCCGAATCAACTCACGCCATGCCGTGCCCGCCCCGGCCGGCGGTGGATGCACTGATGTGGCTTTGCCAGTACTGCCAGCTTACCGACCCCGGGCCGCAAACGCAACCCCCGGCTCGGTTTTTCTTGCCGGCGCAACCGCTCGTGAACGCCGCGCGAACGCCATCGCACCGTCGCTGCGGGGTTTATAGCCGTTTCAACGTCCGCGGATTTCCGGTATGATCCGTCCTCGCGAGCGAGCCGGGGCGCGGCCCCCGCGCCGCCGCGACTCGAAACCGCTCACCACCCACCAGGGAGGCAACGACCATGGCCGACGACCCGCACCACCCCCAGGAACCGCGACTCGGCGACCCCGCCCAGATCGACGAGCAGGCCCGCGAGCAGACCGGCCAACGCCAGGTCCGCCTGCGCATCAACGAGAACAAGCTCACCACCAGCTACGCCAACGCCTTCCGCACCACCGCCTCGGCCGAGGAGGTCGTGATCGACTTCGGCATGAACATGGTCGTCCAGACGCCCCGGGCCGGCCAGGACGGCAACGCCCCCGGCGGCGAGATCAGCTTCGAGGTCACCGACCGCATCATCATGAACTACTACACCGCCAAGCGCCTGGCCATCATGCTCAGCCAGCTCGTCCGACAGCACGAGCAGCGCTTCGGCGAGCTGAAGCTCAACGCGGCCGAGCGGACGAACAGTTAGCT
>CAYSIX010000040.1:0-5408 GCA_964431205.1 uncultured Phycisphaeraceae bacterium | reverse complement strand
CGTAGCAGTTAGCCGTGAGGCGACGGGCGGGTGCCACGATCGCTCGCGGCCGTGCGATGCGCCGGGGTGTGGCCGGGGTGCCACGGTCGCTTGCGACCGTGCGATGCGTCAAACACCGTGCGATGCGTCAAACAAAGACGCCCGTGGCCGTGCGATCCCGCGGCGGCGGTTTACGCCTTGCCGCCTGCCGGCTTGCCCCCGCCCGACTCGTGCGCCCAGGTCTCCTGCAGGATCAGCCCGATCACCGCCGGCACGAGCACCATCAACGGGATCACCAGGCGGCTGGTCTCCAGCCCCCGCGCGAACTCGCGGCCGCTGTCGAAGCTCATCAGCAGCGCCAGCCCCCCCAGCACCGCCAGCGTCGCCCCGCTGACCGACGTGAACAGCACGATCGTCAGCTCGAAGAGGATGAACGCCAGCATCCCGCAGACGATCAGCCCCACCAGCGCGCCGACGTAGTAGGCGTCCACCGGCAGGCTCGTCTCGGCGGCGCGGTTGATCGCCTCGGTCACCCCCGCCCACAGGTTCGCGCCCAGGAACGCGCCGCTGAGCCCGCCCAGCAGCGCCACGGCGTACTTCATCAGCGGGAACGCGCAGACCGCCAGCAGCAGCCCCAGGCACCCGGCGACGATCATCTGCGGCGCCCCGATCCGCGCGCCCAGCCAGTGCCCGACCAGCAGACCCATCATCAGCGCGACGAGAACCACCGCGACCTTGTAGAAGCGATAGCCGCTGAGCATGCACAGCACGCCGGCGATGATGAAGACCACGGCCCAGACGACCGAGAGGTTGACCAGCGAGCCGGTGAGGTTGGCCGGCTGGGCGAGGGTGTCGGGGCTGGAGAACACGTGCACGAGGGTGTCGAGCAGGCCCTGGAGGCCGCCGCGTTCGGCGGGCGTGGTGGCGGGGCCGGTCGCCTGGGCGATCAGAGCGAGCATGGGTCGGACTCCGTAAGAGGGCGGCGGCCGGGCGGAGGCGTCAGAGAGTCCCGGCCGAACCGGTCACACGTGGCGCGCGGGGCGTGGGGTCACCCGCGGCGCGCCGCCCTACTTATCGGCAGGCCGGCGCAGCATCGTCCACTGAAACACGAGGCCGGCCAGCGTTATCAGACCCAGCGTCAGCAGCGTCGCCCGCGGGCTGTCGGGCAGCCACGCCGGCTGCGCATCGAGGAAGTGTCGGATCAGCTCACGCGCCGGGAACAGGATCAGCGGACCGCTGAGCACTACCGTCTGGAACGCCGCCGCCGCGTACGGCGCCAGAAGCCCGAAGACCAGGCCCACCCCCGCGGCGATCAAGCCGCCGGTCACGATCACCGTCCGTCCGCGCGCCGACAGGCCGTCCCACCAGGCCCGCAGCGTCTGCACCCGCGCTTCCCACGCCTCGCGCAGCGTGGACACGAGGCTCGCCATCGCTTCGGATTCTTGCGAGTCAGCGCCCTCGCCCGAGGCGTCGCCGCCGCGGCCGTACCCGGGCTCGTCCTCGGCTTCCGACTCGCCGTCATCGCCGCGGTTCAGGATGCGGTCGGTCACGTCGCGCGCCAGGTTCTCCAGGGCCTCGGACGTCTGCTCCGCGGTCAGGCCCGAGACCTCGTCGCGATCGCCGTTCGTGTCGGTGTAGGGCGCCTCGTCGCCGTCGGCAGGAAGGGGCCCGCCGACCGCGCCGCTCCAGACGATCCCCGCCGCGGGCACGAGCAACGCCATCAGCGCCGCGGCGCTGATCGCCATCCACAGGCGGAACAGCATCGCCGCCAGCACCCCGCCGACGATCGCCGCGACGATCGTCGCCACCAGGATCGCCGTCTCGTTCGTGGTCAGCCGCGGCACGAACTCGAACGCCACCAGCCCGAGCAGCACCAGCCCGCCGACCGCGCACGCCGGCCGCGCCAGCTTGCCCCCCAGCGCCCAGAGCACGACCCCCGCGCCCAACGCCAGCACCGTAAACACCAGGCCCAGCGTCGGCGCCACCTCCAGCACGGATTGCACCGTCTCGTTGTCCATCGTTCGATCCCGTCGCCGAGGCGCCTCCACGCAACCCCCGCCTCCACGCACGCGCCGGTCGGACCCGCCACACGCACCCACTCATCCTATCGTCGCGAGCCGGTCCGATCCGTTGCAGGAAGCCGCCACGGCGTTCGCCGACCCGCCGATCCCCGCCTCAATCAAGCTTTTCACGCCCCGGCCCGATAGTATTCACTGATGAGTGAGACGAAGTCCCCAGCCCGAAAGCCGGTCCTCGAGACCGTCGAACCGATCGGCAAGCGCATCCTGATCCGCAAGGATGAGGACCGCAAGCAGACCAAGTCCGGCATCCACCTGCCGGACAAGATCGAGATCCCCACGCTGACCGGGCGGATCGTGGCGGTCTCGGCCGAGGTCGCCGCCGACTCGAACTACCCGATCGAGCAGTACGACCGCGTGCTGTTCAACCCCAAGGACTCGATCCCGGTGGACTTCGAGGGCGATAACCGCCTGTTCGTCGTGCCGGTCGAGAACGTGGTGGCCGTGTTCCGCAAGGCCAGGTGACGGCGCACCGTTGTTTAGGGGGCGATCGACCATCGCTGCGTCCGGCACGCATGAGCGTCCGGGATATCGCAGGCGCCGCCGTTCCACCGCGGCGATCTGCGATCGCCCGCTAAACTGATCAGCGTGACCGTCTCTCCTGCCCATCCCGCCGAGCTGGCCATCGAGCCGCTGCCCGGGCCGTTCGACCTGACCCTCGACGACCTGCCCGGGTCCAAGAGCCTGACCAACCGCGCCCTGCTGCTGGCGGCCCTCGCCGAGGGCACGAGCACGCTGAGCAACGTCCTGTTCAGCGACGACACCCGCGTCATGCTCGACGCGCTCGGTCGCCTCGGGTTCGAGCTGCGGATCGACGAGCCCGCCCGCACCGCCACCGTCCACGGCCGCGGGAGCACCATCCCCATCCCTGAGGCCGAGCTCTTTCTCGGCAACGCCGGCACCGCCATGCGATTCCTTACGGCCGCGTGCTGCCTCGGCCCGCCCGGCAGCGCCTACACCCTCGACGGCGTGCCGCGCATGCGCCAGCGCCCCATCGGCGAGCTGGTCGACGCCCTGCGCCACCTAGGCGCCAAGATCGACTACCTCGGCGACGAGGGCTTTCCGCCATTGCGCGTCCACGGCGGGGGATTGCCACGAAAAAGCACAAAGATCGATCCGTCGCGTTCCAGCCAGTTCGTCAGCGCCCTGATGATGGTGTGCCCCTTCGCGGGTGGCGGTGTGGATGAAGGCGAGGCGTTGATCCGCTTCGAAGACCACGCCAGCGTCGTGAGCGAGCCGTACATAGAGATGACCGGCCGGCTGATGAACGAGTTCGGTGGTCAGCACAGAAAGACAGAAGACGGCTTCGCCATCATAAACACACGCCTGCGCGCGACGGACATCCGTATTGAGCCGGACGCTTCCAACGCGAGTTATTTCCTGGCCGCTGCCGCGATTTGTCCCGAGAGCCGCTGCACGGTCAAGGGCCTGAACTCACGGAGCGTGCAGGGGGACCAGCGGTTCCTCGAGGTCCTCGTTGCCATGCGCGCCGGCACCGAGGACTCCCGCGAGGGCATGACGGTGTATGCGCCCGATCACAGGCGGCTCAGAGGCGTCACTCGGGACCTGAACCAGATGCCCGACATGGCGCAGACGCTGGCGGTCGTGGCCCTGTTCGCCGAGGGGCCGACGACGATCCGCAACGTCGGGAACCTGCGGATCAAGGAGACGGACCGCATGGCGGCGCTGAAGAACGAGCTGACGAAGCTGGGGGCGAAGGTGACGGTCAGCGGCGACGACATCACGATCGAGCCGCCGTCGGGCAACGTGCTGCGGCATCGCGACGGCGAGCCGATCAGCCGGCAGCGGCCGGCGGTCATCGACACGTACGACGACCACCGCATGGCGATGAGTTTTGCCGTCGCGGGGCTGCGTCAGGCGGGCGTGGTGATCCGCGACCCGGCGTGCGTGAACAAGACGTTCCCGGCGTACTTCGAGTACCTGGATCGGCTGCGGACGGCGGCGGCGCCGGCGTGAGGCGGCTGACGGCTCGGGCCGCGCGCGGCCTGAACGGCCCGGCGAGGCGACGACGAACGGGACCGACGATGAAACGAGACGCGTTCTGGACGACCGCGGGCGAGCTCTGGCACTACCGCCGGATGCTCGCGATCGCGTTCGGCGGGGCGCTGGTGTCGGCGGCGTGCTTCGGGGCGGGCCTGTCGATGCTCTATCCGGTGTTCACGCTTTTTTTTGCCGGCCCGATGGCCGCGGGCACGGCATCGCTGCGTGAGGCGGTCGATCGCGCGATCGCGGGCGACGCCGCCGCCGGCTGGCGCGCCGAGCTGGCGCAGGCGGTCGCCCCCTGGGTGCCCGAGCACGACCCGTTCCACGCGTTCCTGCTGGTGATGGCGGTGATCGCGGTGCTGGCGCTGATCGGAAGCGCCGGGCGGTACGTGCACGAGCTGCTGACGATCACGGCGGTGCAGCGTGCGGCGGCGAGCTGGCGGGAGCGGCTGTTCAGCCGGCTGATCTATGCGCCGATCACGCGGGTGCCCGGCGGCGGGGCGGACGATGGCAGCGGGTCGATCAGCCGGGTGCTGCTGGACACGAACGTGCTGGCGCGGGGGCACCTGGCGATTCTGGGTAAAGCCGTGGCGGAGCTGCTCAAGGGCGCGGCGGCGCTGGCGGCGGCGGTGGTGCTGGACGTGCGGCTGACGCTGCTGGCGCTGGTGATGGCGGCGGTCGCGGCGGTGCTGCTGCGCAAGTTCGGCAAGACGATCCAGCGGGCATCGCGTCGGGCGCTGCAGCAGCAGGGGGTGATGCTC
This sequence comes from uncultured Phycisphaeraceae bacterium, assembly GCA_964431205.1. Classification (GTDB taxonomy): domain Bacteria; phylum Planctomycetota; class Phycisphaerae; order Phycisphaerales; family Phycisphaeraceae; genus CAYSIX01. Next base: position 586 of record CAYSIX010000040.1, on the reverse strand, counting down.
AAGGCGATGAACGAGGTGTTCGCGGCCCTGCCGGTGGTCAAGACGCAGGGGGCCGAGGGGTACGAGCGGCGTCGGCTGCGACGTCAGAACCGGCGGCTGTTCGACGAGCAGATGAAGATGCGTCAGGCGAGGGCGCTGGCGTCGCCGGTGATCGAGACGCTGGCGCTGCTGGCGGTGGTGGCGGCGGCGAGCGTGGCGGCGTGGTTCATCTTCCGCCAGGGCGTCGAGCCGCAACGGTTTCTCACGGTGTTGCTGATGCTGATCGCCGCGGGGGCGAGCCTCAAGCCGCTGACCGCGGTGCACACGCAGATCAAGGAGGCGGACGCGGCGGCGGCGCGGGTCCTCGAGGGCGTGGCGATGGAGATCGAGCCGATCCTCGTGCACCAGCGCAAGGCCCTGCCGCGGCTGGCGCGTCATAGCCGGGACGTGCGGTTCGAGGCCGTGCGTTACACGTATCCCGGCGCGCGGGACCCGGCGCTGGACGGGATCGACCTGACCGTGCCGTCCGGGGCGACGTTCGCGATCCTCGGCCGCAACGGGGCGGGCAAGAGCACGCTGCTGTCGCTGCTGCCGCGGCTGATAGAGC
>CAYSIX010000039.1:0-22954 GCA_964431205.1 uncultured Phycisphaeraceae bacterium | reverse complement strand
GAGATCGTGCTCGACTGCGGACTGGAAAACCTCAGCTACTTCTACCGCCTGTTCAGACGCCGCTACGGGATGACACCGCGTGCCTACCGCCTGCGGGAGCAGTCCTTGATTCGACCGTGAAGATCGACCGCCAATGCGTCGCCAATGCGTCGCAGTTCGCGCCTCCAAGCCATCAAAGCCGCGCTAAAGAGGTGTCCCGTGCTGCTGTTCGAACCCCATACGGGTCAATCCGACCGGAACTGGCATCGATTTATCGATGTCGACTGCACTTGATTCTCTTGCTTCTGTATGGTCAGAACGCTTGTTATCCCAAATCCTCCCCACCGAGGATCCCATCATCGCACCGCCAGATCGATAAACACCACGTGGACGTCTCCCTGGGTCCCCGATATGGTCAGCTCCAATACGTTGTCGCCCTCAAGTAGCACATCTGGCGGAACCCGCCACGCCCGCAGTTGGCTCGGTTCACCCAGCAGCGGCGTATACGGGTTCTCATACGGCTCGGAGCGGTCCTCAGCTTCAACCAACGGCTGACCATTCAGGCTCGCTTCAACTCGCGTGAGTCCAATGACTTCCTCCGTTTGGATGCGCAGCCGTCCCCCAAGCTGCCAACCGTCTGTCGGCGGAGCTAGAGTCAACTCAAAGTGGGCAGAACCGCCCGATTCAATTTCTCGCGGCATCGGCTCATGCACACCGCCGTACGGGCACTTCCACCCCGGGGCAAGGAACCAGTGCTGTGGTCGGGTCGCGAGTATCTCTGGATCACCGAGGTTGCGGATCACCTCGAACGGCGGCTCGTTAAACGGGCCCCGCTCGCCCCGGCCATGCTCGCGGTAATACACGAAATTGAACAGTGAAACGCCGTCAGCACCCTGGGAGTAGGCCGCGTGCGCTGCGGTCTCGTACTGCTCCGGCGTTGTGCGACGGAACGTGAAGGCGTCGTACCCTTCGGCGACCCTCTTTCCGTTCCACGTCGAGTGACACATCTCCAAATAGACCGCGGCGTCAGACACCGACTCACGAACCTGGGGCAAGTCTGTCTGCTGCACAGTAAAATAGTGCGGTGAGAGGTTGACCATATCCAACCCGGCGTCCACCCACGCGCGCAGGTCGATGCCCATCGCGTCGTACGCCGACGTGTAGCACGGCACGCGGGCGCAGAGCCACCGGCGTTTGCCGTTCGCGCCCTCGTCCAGCACGCGACGGACGCGCTCGACGAACTCGAGCATGATCTGCCGGCGCTGCTCACGGCTCGTTTCGTCCTCCCGGAAGTAACGGGCGTGACGCATGAAGTCGAGCTCGAACCCGTCAATGTCGTACTTTAGGCACTGCTCGGAGATCAGCGAGAAGACCCACTCGCGGACTTCGGGCACCGCCCAGTTGAGCACGCGCTCGTCCCAGCTCGTCAGGTCCTTGCCGATCCGCCATTCGGGATGCTCAGCATAGAACCGGCTGATGCTGTGGATCCCGCGGGTGTTGCCGGGCGTGTTGACGTTTTCAACGTGGTGCACGTCGTTAAGCCGCATGGAGACAAACGGGGCCTGGCCGCGCTGCCGGCAGCGGTCGAGGAAGACCTGCAACGGGTCGCCGCCGTCGAGGATGAAGCGGTGCACGCCGCCGACGTTGAACGCGTCGTGCTCGGCGTCGACGCCGAAGTGCTCCTGCCACCAGCGATGGTGCTCCGCCATCGGGTGCACCTCGCTGGGGTACCAGGGCACCTGGCCGTGCGCCAACTGAATAAAGTGGGCGTCTACGCCGAGCCCGGACACTTCGTCGACCGTGGCCTCAAGCATCTGCGGCGTCCAGGACTCGCCTTTTCGGCGGTACGGACTCACGCAGGTGGTAATGTTTGTGGTGTCGTTGCTGAAGATCACGCGGTACGGCGGCTTGCCCGACCCGGCCGCGTCCGGCTTTGGCGCGGGAGTCGCGCGATCGCGGTCTTGAGCGGTCACGTTCTGACGAGGCAGGAGGGTCGCCATGACACCGGCTCCTGTATGCTTGAGAAAGTCGCGTCGGTTCCACATGGGTCGTCACTCCACACGTCCATCGATCGTCTGGGTGCGCCCGAACAAATCACATCTACGCCACGGCCGCGTCCAGGAAGATCACCTTCCGACGCGGGCCCGTCTCGTTGGTCACTTCGATGCGATTCAAGCCATTACGCAACACGTCCGCCGGCAGGACCCACGCCCGCAGCGTGGCCTCGGCGCCGAGCAGGGGCGGGTAGGGATTCGGATACGGCTCGGAGACGTTCGCCGTCGGTTCCAACGTCACGCCGTTCCACGTCACCGACCACACCCCGTCCCCGAACGGCTCATCGCTTTGGATACGAAACCGACCGCCCTTCTGCCAGCCGTCCGTCGGCGCTGCCATCGTCAGTTCGAACCGCTGCGCAGCGCCCGGCTCGACCACGCGAGGCATCGGCCGGTGCTCGAGCTTCGGCTGGCTGTACGCGTCTCCCAGAACGTAGTGCTGCGCCTGGCGCGCCAACCACGCGGGATCGCGCAGATATTGGAACACGTGAAACGGCGGCTCGTTGAACGGGCCCCGCCCTTCCGCGCCGTGCTCGCGGTAATATACGAAATTGAACGCGCTGATGCCGTCGGCGCCCTGCTCGTACGCCAGGTGGGCCGTCGTGTAGAATTGCTCATCCGTCGTGCGTCGGAACGTTCGTACGTCGCCCCCGCCCGGCTGCACCGCATTGCCCAGCGACGTCGTGTGCGTCACCTCCAGATAGACAGCCCGATCCGGCGCCAGCGCGCGGATCCGCGCCAGGTCGTGCTGCTGGATGGTGAAATACGAGGCCGAGCAGTTGAACATGTCCACGCCCGCAGACGCGAAGTCCCGCACGTCCACGCCGAGACAGTCATGCGCCTCGAGATAGACCGGTATGCGCACGCAGAGCCAGCGTCGCTGCCCGGGCCGGGCCGTCCGATCCAGCGTGCGTCGGACGCGCTCGACGAATCGCCTCATGATCGCCCGTCGCTGATCCGAGGTCGTCTCGTTCAGGCGAAAGTAGCTCCAGAAGCGGAGGAAGTCCAGCTCGAAACCGTCGATGTCGTAGTTGCGGCAGATCTCATCGACAAATCGGAACTTGTACTCGCGCACCGCGTCGATCGCCCAGTTCTGCACGCGTTCGGTGCCGCTGCGCAGGTTATCGCCGAGACGGTACTCGGGGTGCTCCGCGTAGAACCGCGCGATGTTGCCCCGCCAGTTGTCCTCGCGTTCCAGCCAGTCGAGATGGTGCGTGTCGTTGAGTCGAAGTGAGATGAAAGGAGTGAGGTGCTTCTGCCGGCAGCGACGCACGAACACGTCGACCATGTCGCCGCCGTCGCGAATGAACTGAAGGAATGACTCGGTGGGTTCGAAGCCATAGTTCTGCTTCCACCAGCGGACGTGGTCATCGATCGGATAGACCTCGCTCTGCCACCAGGGCACCCATCCGAGCCCGGGCTGGAGTATGTGCACATCGATCCCCGTGCCCGCCGTCTCATCGACGGTGGCTTCGAGCATGCGGGCCTCGAAGCCCTGGCCCTTCTCGTGGAACGGGCTCACACACGAAAGGATGTTGGTCGTATCGTTGCTGAAGAGGATGCGGAAGGGCGGCCTGCCGTTCGTAACGGCGTCATGCACCGGCGTCGCCACGTTCGTCGGCTGCTGCGCCAGCGCGCTTCGGGGCCAGACCGATACCGTCGCACTCAGGCCCGCCAGCCGAAGAAAGTCCCGTCTGTTGAGCATGACTCACTCCATCGTTCCTTCACATGACCGCAATTCGGGTCAGTCACTGCGAGACGCTGAAACCTGTCTACGCTCGGCGAGCTGCCACGCCTCGTCCAGCCGCCTCAAGTTGTCTTTGATGGTGTACTCGACCGTCTGACCTGGGAACGGTTGACACTCGATGAGCAGGTCACCACGACGATCGGCGCTCAGGTAGCCGACCTCCACGAACGCGGCCAACACCTCGGCGAGCTGCGGGACGTCGATCTCACCGCTGGGATAACCCATGGGCGGGTGGCGGTCGCCGTAGAACGGATCCGCCTCGTCCCGCATCACGCAGTTGCCCAGGTGGACGCGGTGCAGGTGCGGCGCAACCGTGCGGATCGCCTCGCTAAAGTCCTCGTCCATCAGCGGCAGGTGCGCGATGTCGAGCTCAATGCCCAGGTTCGTTACATCCGGCCTCAGCGATTCGATCAGCTCGATGCACTCATCCGTCGGCCCGTAAAGGAACTTCTTGTCGAACGTGCGGTCGAACGGCTCGAGCATCGCCGTCATGCCCCGCGACGCGAGCTCGCCGCAAAACCATCGGCAAAACGCACGGAACGCGTCGCGCGCCGCCGGCCGCTCGGCTTGGGGGACGTCGGCCCCGGACGCAAAGATCATCCCGCTCGCGCCGGCGTTTGCCGCGGCGTCGATCGTGTCCCGCATCGCCAGGCGTATCAGCCCCTGCTCCTGTGGGCACGTCGTCGCCAGCGAGATCTTCCGCAGGGGGAACACGTGCGTGGCGTAGACGTACTCCTTGCCGCATCCACGCAGCACGGGCGTCAACCGTGCGCGCAAAGACTCGTCGTAGGGCAGGCAGCAGTCGAAGGTCTCCATGTCGTCGCGCGCCACAAACGGCTCGAGCGTCTCGGCATGATACGCCGGATCGGTCATCATCTGGGGATAGAGCATGTGATGCACGAACCCGATGCGCGCCACCGACTTGATGTCATTCATCTCAGTCTCCGTCGTCGATCGTACGGCCGCAGCCCTTCTCCGCGATGCGACACGCGCCGCACTCACTCCACACCGACCCCGGCGTGCGCCGGCTGCATCCCCCCGCTCGCCAATGCCTGAGCCCGCAGCTTGAGCTGCCAGTAGTCCGCCCACGCCCGCGTCGCGCTGGCTGCCTCCACCACCAGCGTGCTCTCGTCGAGCCACGCTTCGTGCAGCTTGCGCGCCGCGGCTCGATAGCCGCCGGGACGCAGCACCACGTGCAAGGCTACTGGCCCCGGCACGTGAAACGGCTCGATCTCTGGCGGCGACTGCACCAGCCGCCGTGCTCCCTCGCGGACCCGTTGCCGCGTCGTCACCAGCGGCATACACGCCCCCGCCCCCTCTCCCAGCGACTCCTTCACGCTCAGCCCTACGACGCCCGGCATCAGTGCCTCGGCCTCCTCGATCGCCCCGGTGTCTCCCACCACCATCACCGTCGGCACGCCGCAGTCCCCCGCGATGGCCGCCTCCATGCCGATTTCCCCCACCACGCGCCCATTCAACGACAGCTCGGCGATGTCCGGCTCATAGGTGTGATGAAGCAGGTGGCCCGTGCCCGCCCGGGCGTGCAGACCGAGCAGGATCATGCCGCTGAACGAGTCGTCAAGCCCACCGGGCCAATCGTCACGGTACGGAGGCTTCCCGCAGATCACCGTGACGCCCGCCGGCACCTCGCCCAGCCGCACGTTCCGCCCATCGTAGTGCTCGTCGTACACGACAATCTCATCCGCCCCGCCGTCGCCCAGCCCGCGCAGCAGCGAGACCAGGTCGCTCATGAAACACTCCTGACCATAGGCGTAGCCCGCGGTTCCCGGGACGACCTGATCGTAGTCCACGACGCCGCTGGCCCCCTCCATGTCACAACGCACCATGTACCGCTTGCTCATCATTCGCCCTTTCGCGTCGCGGCACCGGTTGATGCTGCGCTGGTGGCCCGCAGCGGCGACCCCTCATCCGTCAACACGGCGAGGTCCAGCCAGATCACGTCGATGTTGAACTGGTCACTGATCGGGCCGTCGGCCAGCTCGATGCGGATCTTGTTCTGCCCGTCGCGCAGCGCGGACGGATCGACCTTCCACGCCGCGTACATCTCCGGCACGCCTGTGAATCCGCCGTACCGATTCTCGAATGGCTCGCTCACGTCGTCGCTCGGCGTGAGCGGGACATCGTTGATCCACGCCCGCCAGGTCAGCCCGGGCGTGCCCTTGGCGGTGAGCAGCGGCTCGGACGCGCTGAGCACGGGCGTGCCCCCCGCGGCCATGATCCGCATCCGCGCCCGCGTCGCGCCGGACTCGGGCAGTTCCATGTCCAGCTCCAGCGTGTGCTCGCTGCCGACCTCGAACGTCCGCGGGAGTTGAAACTGCCGCCCGTTGTAGCCCGTCTTCCACCAATATGGGATCCAGTAGAGCTGCGACCGGTTGGCGACGGCGAGCGGGTCGCGCATGGGCTTGATGACGTGGAACGGTGGCTCACGCGGCGTTCCGAACCCAACCGACACTTCGCCGTCCGTCCGGCTGGAACCACGCGTGTACACGAAATTGAACAGGCTCACGCCGTCCGCCCCACGCGCGTACGCCAGGTTGGCCGCCGTGTAGTATTGCTCGTCGACCATGTATCGCACGGGATAGTCGTCGCCGTACATGCCCCAGCTCGGCGACGGGCCCCGCGCGGCACACTGTGTCAGCTCGTAGAAGATCGCAGCCGCTGGCGCCAGCGCTCGCACCTTCACCAGGTCGCTCTCGACCTGAGAGACGTACGAGGGGGAAAGGTTGATGATGTCGACCAGGCCCTCACGATCGAGCAGGGGCAGGTCCAGTCCGATGTTCGCGTACTCACCAACGCGATTCGGGATGCGGATGGCCAAGTAACGCTTGCTGTCCGCAGCGCCGGTATCATCGAGGATTCGACGGACCTCGCGAATAAAGCCGGTCATGACGTCCCGACGCTGGGCGGCGGTGGTCTGCTCGAGGTCGAAGTAGGGGTAGAACCGCATGAAGTCCAGCTCGACACCGGCGAGGTCGTAGCTCTCGCACAGCTCGCGAATGATGGCCAGCCGCTCCTGGGGCACGACGGGATATATCCAGTTGAGCCCACGTTCACCGAAGACGGCACGCGGATCACGGTTGAGGCGCAGATGCTGATGCTCAAAGAAGAACTTTGACACCCATTCGTTATCGAGCTTGTTGATGCCGTGCTCGTCTTTCAGCCGGAGGGTGACGAACGGGGCCAGGTTATGCCGCCGACAGCGGTCCACAAACACCCGGATCATGTCACCGCCTTCGACGACGTACCGCCCGAAAGAGCCGGGCCGCTTGCCGGTCCTTTCGGTGTACCACTGCCAGTGGTCGGGGTAGACCTCGCTGGGCCACCACGGTATGGCGCCGTTGCCGGGGTTGAACGCGACCGCGTCGACACCGATCCCGGCGAGCTCATCGATCGACGCCTCAAGCATCTGCTCGCTGAACGGTTCGCCCGGCTGATGCCACGGGCTGATGCATGTGAGCATGTTCGTTCCGTCGTGGTTGAACCAGACCTTGTACGGCACGTCGCGTGTCACGCCGTCGTTCCCCTTGTCGTCGCGGGTCGGCTGGGCGATCGTCGTGTCGACGGGCGACACAAAGAGCGCCAGCGTCACCAGCGGCACGAGGCTCCGGGCCGAACGCCGCTTGACCGTAGGAATCTCATTACTTGCCGCCCAGCGAGGTTGCCATCTCATCCGATCGCTCCGTTGGTGTCATGGTCCATACCGTCAGGCCGCCCAGGTCGCGTCGCGCTCGTGCCGCTCGCGCCCAGGCGATGCCATACCCGATCACGAACAGGAAGATGTTCGCGAACACGATGATCCAGAAGGTGTCGGGAAGCCACTGCTCGACGCCGGGGAGCAGCCGCGGACCCAAGTCGCTGGCCAACACCAGCCACACGATCACGCCGGCGACCGTCAGCACGACCGAGATAAGCGCGGATCGATTGTCCACACGGCGGGTCAGGAACCCCAGCAGGAAGAGCCCCAGCAGCCCGCCGCTGATGATCGACATCACCACGGTCTGCAGGTCCGCCAGGGTCTGCGTGCGCGTGAAGTGGATGACCATGGCCCCGCCGATCATCACGACGGCCAGCGCGATCGAGAACCATCGTCCGACCGACAGGTCGCTGCCCCGTGCCTCGCGATGACCTAAAAAACGCTTGTAGAAGTCGTTGGTCAGCGTCGAGGCGGCGGCGTTGATGCTCGAATCCACGGTGGACATCGCGGCGGCCATCAGTCCCGAGATCACGAAGCCCGCCAGGCCCGCCGGCACCTGCGTGAAGATGAAATACGGCAGGACCTGCTCGGGCACCGAGTCGTCCAATCCCGGATCCGGATTCGCCTTGTAAAACACGTACAACGCCGTCCCGATGAACGTGAAGTACACCCAGACCGGGATGCTCAAGACGGCGCCAACGATGATCGCTTTGCGCGCCTCCCGCTCGGTCCGCGGGGCGCAATAACGCTGCACCGTCATCTGATCCACGCAGCCGATCTGCAGGAAGTTGAACAGCGACAGCAGGATCATCACCCACATCGTCCGCTCGGTCAGGTCGAACGCCGTGCTCCCGACCGATAGTTTGCCGTCGTCGTAAGCCTCGCTGAGTATCTGACCGAACCCGCCGGGCAGTTGCCCGACGACGATCGGAAGGCAGATCAGCCCGCCGAGTATCAGCGCCACACCCTGAAGGAAGTCCGTCCAGATCACGGCCTCGAGCCCGCCGGCGATCGTGTACGACGCGGCCACGATGCCCACAACCAGGATGATCCACGGCATGGGAATGTTGAACAGCGTCTGCACCGGCAGGCACACGGCGTAAAGGATCACCGACATGCGGAAGATCTGGAAAAGCACGAAGCCGGCGGCCGCGTACGATCGCGCCCACGTGCCGAACCGTCGCTCCAAGTACTCGTACGCCGAGCTCACCCGGCTGCGTCGAAAGAACGGCATGAACAGCAGCAACGCCACCACCAGGGCCGCCAGGTAACCCAGGTGGGTCGGCATGTAACGCCAGTTTTCCGCATAGGCGAACCCCGGGCCGGCGAGAAACGTCATTGAGCTGATCACCGTCGCCATCAGCGAGAAGCCGACGACCCAGCCGGGCATGTTCCGACCGGCCAGGAAGTAGCTCTCGGCAGACTTCTGCCGGCGCGCAAAGAACGCGCCGATGAAGATGAACGCACCGAAGTACAGCGCCATCACAACCAGGTCGGGCCATCGGATCATGGTGTGCTCGCGTCTCTCGGTGACCACGTGTGCAGCGCCGCCGGGGCCCCCGCCGTCGGCACACGCACGCCCGTGTCGTGAATCACGCCGCCCCGCAGTTCGTACACCGCCAATTGCTGCTCTTCATTGCACCCCACTACCAGCTTCTGCCCATTGTCTGCGAACGTCACTGCCTGCGGGATCCGCGGCACCGCGGCGACATCGACGATGGTCAGCACTCCGTCCTGCGCCCTCAGTACGACGAGCTTGCCGTGCTCCTGCCGGGTCGGCGAGTCCGGCGGGTGCAGCGAGTTCTGCAGGCACGTCACCGCGATCGTTCCGTCCCATGGCGACACCGCCAACCCTTCTGCCGCGATGCCGGCGTATACGCGGTCGACCTCACGCGCCATACCGCCGCTCACTTCCAGCAGCACCAGCTCCCCTCGCTGCGACACATCGGCGACGACCGCGTGTCGGCCGTCGGGCAGGAACGCGATCGCGTAAGGCTCGCCCCCCATCTCCATCGCGTCGCCCACCTCGACCACCCGCCCGTCATCGAGGCGCAGCGGCACCACCCGGCCCTGCGCCGTCAGCGTCACCAGTGCCGTCCGCCCATCCGGTGCGATCGCGACATCGGACACGCTCGCGGCAGCGGGCGCGACCTCGACCGCAGGCTCGGCTTTGAGTCGATCCCCGTCGATCCGAATCGGCGTGACCGTGCCGTCGGCCCGGTTGGCCACCAGGGCGAAGCGCCCATCCCTGGACACCTCGATCCCCGAGGGCTGTCGACCGACGACGACTTCCCGCTCGACACGTGGTGTTTCGCCGGTCAGCCGCACGGCGCTGACGCGATCGTCGGGTACCTGGCGGGACGCGTCGGACGGGTCCAGTCGCATGGAGTTGGTCACCAGCGCGAGGCGACCGTCGGGCGTCACCGCGATGGAGGTGGGCGGGCCGATCACGCTGCACGGCACCGGTTCCACTTGCGTCGCCCGCGCCTCGGCTCCGAGGCGAACCACGGTCATCGAGCCCGGCGCCGGCTGCTCGCGAATCGTGCCAGCGCCGTCGGCCAACACGAACCTCTGATCGTTGGCGCTGAGCACCCACGACCGGTCCACCGTGGCGAGATTGGTCGGTTGTGCGGTCAGCGGAACTCCGATGAACACCGACAGCCCGCCAACGAAACACGTCAGCAGCGCCGAAGCGATCCGAGGATTCCATACGGACGGCAATACCCCGTCACCAAGCGCGACGAGTCGAACGCTGTCAGTTGAGCCACTGGACATTCGGGTGCACCCTTACCTGATCGAGTCTTGAGACGTGCGATGCATACGCTGTTCAACGCGTGACAACGTGACTCCGATTCACCGCTTTCCTCGTTGTCGATCGTTTTGGAACCGGTGGAGGGTCGAGCGCCATACCGGTGACGCTAGACGGCCGTTTGCCGTTGGCAGCCAACACCGCGACGAGGCCGAGCAAGCTCACCGCCGGTTCCGGAACGACCGCGCTTCCCGTGCCGAAGCTCGCCTGCCAGACTCCCAGATCGAACGCATCCACGTCGCCATCGCCATCGAAGTCCGCGGCCAGGGACTGGCCCGTCTGCCCGAACTGCGTCTGCCAGATGCCCAGGTCAAACGCGTCAACCTGCCCATCGCCGTTGGCGTCACCGTGGAGACGCGGCGTCGGCATGGCCAAGTCAAGATAGAACAGCTCCGCCGGCGCCCCACCGAGGAGCTCGATCTCGATCTCGTTGAATCCATCGACAAGCAGCTCGTGCGGCACGACCCATGCGCGGTGGTGCTCCGGCGTCAACAACAGGTGCGTGTACACGTTCGGGTACGGCTCGGAGACGTCGTCGGTCATCACCAGCTCAACGCCGTTGATCCACGCCGTCCACGGGCGATCCGCGATCGGGTCCAGCGACTGGACCCGCAACTTGCCGTCCAGCTGCCAGCCGTCGGTCGGCGGCGCCAGGTCGAGCGTGAACGAAGCGGTCTGCCCGGCGGCGACGGTCGTCGGAAGCGGCCGGTTATTGGTTCGGGGATCGTCCCAGATCGATCCCAGGAAGTAGTGTTGCGGCTGCCGGGCCAGCCAGACGCGATCACGCAGTCGCTCGATCGTTCCAAACGGCGGCTCCGTGAACGGGCCGTCCTGGTTCAACACGGGGTTCACGTTCTCGCGGTAGTACTGCATGTTGAACAGCGCCACCCCGTCGGCGCCGCGGCTGTAGGCCAAGTGTGCCCCGGTGGTCATCTGCTCGGGCGTGGTCTTGCGGAAGAGCCAGCGGGAGTTGTCCGCCGCTCGGGTGACTGCGGTGTTGTCGAACATCTCCACGTACAGAGCCACGTTCGGGTCGAGCTGCTGACGGATCTGACCCAGGTCCATCTGCTGGGCGTACTGGGCGAAGTTTGTGATCGTCACCATGTTGACGCCGAGGTCGCCAAACGATGCGGCGTCGAGGCCCATCGCGTCGTGGGCCTCGACCTCGCCCGGGATGCGGAGCGAGAGCCAGCGGTGGTCGCCCAAGGAGGTGGTGCCATCGAGCATCTGCCTTACGTCGCCGATGAAGCCGCTCATGATCGTGCGGCGTTGAGCGGAGTTCGTCTGCCCGAGGTGGAAATAGGAGGTGTGGCGCATGAAGTCGAGCTCGAGACCGTCGATCGGGTAGTCTTGCGCCAGCTCCTCGATGAGGCGGAACTTGTACTCCCGCGCCTCCTGGAACGCCCAGTTGTGGGCACGGCGATGGGCGCTGGTCGGCTGGTTGGGCGCGACGCCGATCTGGTACTGCGGGTTGTCGACATAGAACTGTGCGGTTTCGCCGATGCGGGTGTTGTTCGGATCCATGGCGAGTTCAAGGTGGTGCAGATCGTTGAGCCGATAACTGATCACCACGTCCATGTCGCGTTCGTGCGCCCGATCGATCATCGTGCGCACGTAGTCGTTGCCGGCCTCGACGTAGTTGAAAAACGCGTTGTGCCCGTCGTGGCCGTAGTGAGACTTGAACCACGCGCGGTGTTCGTCGAGGGGCACGACTTCGCCGGGCCACCACGGCACCCAGCCGAGGCCGGGCTGGAGCAGCAGGGCATCGACGCCCGCGTCGGCGACCTCGTCGACCGCTGCCCGGAACATCGCCTCGCTCAGTCGCCCACGGTTGCTGCGCGTGTGGTACGGGCTGTACGTGCTAAGGATGTGCGTCGTGTCGCTCGTGTACATGACCGAGTACGGTGGTGCGCCGATCGGCTCGGCGACGGCCGAGGACGCCTCCATCAACACCCACGCCACACACACGAGGACTCGTATCGTCCACCGTTTCGATCCCTCAGCAAACCGCATCAGGCGCTCTCCTGACTGACGAACGTTGCGCACACATCACACTCATCATGCTTGGACACAAAAGGCGCGGATCGCCTTTCGACGATCCGCGCCGCGTCACGCTTCAGCAGGCCGTCTCGCGACGGCGACGGATCAGCAGCCCGACTGCGCCCACGCTCGCGACGACAATCGAGGCCGGCTCAGGGATCGCGGGCGTACCGTTGCCCGCGGCAAAGTTCGCCAGGATCTCGTCCTCGCCCAACGCCTTGCCGTAAATGCGAAGCAGCGAAATCTCACCGATGAACGGCATCCGACTCGCGTCGTTGTTGCTGCCGACACGATCACGGTCCGCCCGTGCGCCCAAGGCCGAGATCCCCTCCACCTCCGGGGTGAAGTCGAGCCCGTCGGGCGGTGGCCAGTTGTCCGTGATGTTGAGCCCCTCGACCATGTTGCCATTGATGTACGTAGCGGCCGTGGGGAGAGTGCCGGCGTCGGCGTCGGCGCCGCTGCCGTCGTAATTCACGACCACGTGGGCCCACTCGCCCAGAGGCACGATCTCCCGGTTGGTGAACGAGCCGAGCACAGTGTTTGTGCCTTCACGGTCGCGGAGCTTGAAGTTAATGCCCCACGTATCGCCGCTGCCCTTGCGCGTCACGAGCTGCATGCCCTGATCGTTGAATCCGGCGCTGCCGAACAGGTGGCTCCGTTGGGCTGCCTCGTTGTTGAAAGCATCCTGCTTCACCCATAGCTCAAGGGAGAACGAATCCTGATAGTCATAGTCGAACGCGTCGGTGAACCCGCCGACCTGTCCCGCGCCCATGTTTGTCGGGTTCGGAAAGACATAACTGGGCGTGGTCGGGTCGTTGTTGAACGTCGGCTTGAACCCGAACGAACCCAGCGGCGGGTCGCTGTCGGCCAGGTCGCTGTGCTCCTGGACCACACCCGTCACCCCGGCCGGAGAGATGGTCGGCATCCAGAAGTTCTCTGGGTCCGAGCCGGGCAACTGCGCGGACAGCTCCAGAACCAAGTTGTCGGTCACAGCCGTCGCGGACGCTTCCGCCGTCATGAACGGCCCCGCCGTAACGGCCGCCACGATCGCGCCCGTCACGCCCGCCGTCCCTCGAATCGAGCCTTGTCGCATCACTTCGCCTCCTTTGAAAAAGAGAAATGTCATTCACACCTCCAACGCTCAAGTGACCATGCATACGTGCACCGTCACAGACCAACCGAACCGGACCGCCCCCCAACGAAGCCGGGGTCACGACCCGTGTTCGGACTCATGAACCTGTCCTTTCGCCGACTCGTCGCCGCCGAGCGCCTGCAGCTCGTTGTCCAGACCACGCCGCACGTGCTGACGCATCACCTCGGCGGCCTGCTCCGGCGTGCCGGCCAGGATCGCCTCGGTGTCGCGGACGTGGCTCATCCGGTCCACGCCGCGGGCCCAACCGCGTTGAGCGTTCCAGAGCATGCGCGTGCGGATGCTCAGGCGGTCTAGCGCCCTCACCAGCTCGCGGCTGCCGGAGCACTCGGCGAGCAACTGGTGAAACTCGAAGTGCAACTCGGCGAACCGCTCGACGTTCTTCGGGTCCTCGACCGCGATCGCGTCCACCTCCTTCGCCTTCTCGCGCAGCAGTTCCGCGTGCTCGAGGTTGTGCTGCTCGCAGACGCGGCGCGCGGCCGCCGACTCCAGCACCTCGCGAAGGAAGTAGCGGTCACGAATGGTTTCTTTGGTTTCCACGGGAATGCGCACGCCCCATTTCGGCACGTTCTCGATCAGTCCCAAGCTCTCGAGCGAACGCAACGCGTTCCTGACCGTCACCACCGCCGCGTCCAGCTCCTTCGCCAACATCCGCTGCGAGAGAAACTCGCCGCGTGGCAGCGACCCGTCGATAATCATGCGACGAAGACGCTCGAACGCACGCTGCTCGCTCGTCCGAGGCTCCTCCGAAACGTCCGTCATGGCCAATGAACTGGTCGTTGTGGTCATCTAAGCATTACCTCGTGATGGGCGGCCGTACGCCGCGGCTCATCGTCCTCCCGGGCTCAGTTCGTTCGCCCCTTGGGCAGATAGAAATCAACGCCCCCGCCAATGATTCGCATGTAGATATCGTCCTCGTGCTCGACGAATCGGTGCCAGCTCGCGCTACCATCGGCATACGCCACGTTCATGCCCTCTGGTGGGTCTGCTTTCGCCGGGCCGTTTGTCGCCGGGTGGGCATAGATCCATTCCTTCGTGCCGAGGAAGAACCGTACATGGTCACCGGCCACCGGCATGTCGGCCCGTGCCTCGGGATCGTCGACCTTGACCGGCGGGTTCTTCTCGAAGTGGGTAAACTCGAACGAGGGATCGTATTCAACAAATCCGACGTACAAGCCGTAGTCGCCCGCCTTGATCCCTTGCTGCTTCCACTGTTCATCCCAGGGCAGGTCATACGTCGGCCAGCTGTAGTCCGGGCAGCGCGTGTGCGGCTCGCCTTGAAGGTACGGATCGAAGAACGTCTTGATCTGATCGAATCGGAGCAGCCTCGCGTACTGGTGAGGCCCGCCAAAAGGGGGAAGGACGTCACCCTTCTGTGGCAGCCGCATCGGGAAATAGCCCGAGTTGTCGGCCGAGTAGGCGTGTACGGCGACCGCCCATTGATGCAGATTGCTCAGGCACTCGACCCGCATCGCGGCTGACCGGGCCTTGCCCAGCGCCGGTAGCAGGATCGCGATCAGCAAGGCGATGATCGAGATCACCACCAGCAGCTCGATGAGGGTGAAAGCGCCCGCTCGTCGGACGCCAGGGCGCACCGCGGCGCGCGATGGGTCTGGGCCGGCCCCCGTCGTGAAGGTGGCGCGGCGACCACCGGGACGCCGCCGTATCGCCAGCACGCTCGCGCTCAGGCCCAGCAGCGCGGCGCCGGCCGGCTCCGGGACCGCCGCGTTCAAACCCGTGCCGAAGTTGATCTGCCAGATGCCCAGGTCGAACGCGTCCACATCACCGTCCATGTCGAAGTCGGCCGACAGGTCTTGTCCCGTCTGCCCGAACTGGGTTTGCCAGATACCGAGATCGAACGCGTCTACGTCGCCGTCGCCGTCCGCATCGCCCGGGATCGCCCCCATCATCTCGGGAACGGTCGAGAGGCTCAGATAGTTCTGTTCCACCTCTTCGGGTGTCAGGGCGCGGTCGTAAACTCGTACGAGCGCGATGTCACCGTCCAGGTACCAGCGAGTCTCACTCAAGAGGCTGGGCAACTGATTGCCCTCCTCGTCCTCGAACCACTCATCGGGCGCACCACGAGCGCCGAGGCTGAACGTCTGCCGCTGATTGGCACCCTCGGGTCGGTCCACGACGAAGTCGAACTCTTCGCTCGGCCAGAGCAGGATGGTGGATGCACCCTGTTGAAACTCGTTAGGGTTTTCATGGGCCGGACCGAGGAAATTGTCCGCTGTGTTCAGGCCCGTCGTGTAGACGTTCAACTGGGGGACGCTGCCCTCTTCGCCGTCGTAGACGGCAACGCGGTGATACCACTCGCCGGGTTTCCAGATGGCGCTGGCGAACTTGATGAACTCGCCGGTCTCGCTGCCCTCCGCGTCGCGGATACGCCACTCGCCCGTGGCGCGGCCGAGGATCTTGTCGTCGGCGCGTTCGCGCCAAGTGAGCATGTTGCCGTTGCTGTCGCGAGTCTGGTTGCCGGCGAGGAAACTGCGACCGGCGGACTGGACGTCGCTGGTTCGCCGGGCGCGAAAGAGAACCTCGATCGAGTAGTCGTCGAAGACGTCCATGTGCTGATTGAGCACGTCACCGAAATCGATCATGCCGCCGCCGACGTCGTCGGTGAACCCAAACTGGAAGTAGGACAATGGAACCTGATTCTCGACGCCGTTGACGACGTGAGTGAAGCTGTCGCCCTCGGCGATGTGGGTGGGCAGATGGCCGTTGTCGCCGAGGTCGATGACCTGGCCGTCAACGCCGACGACGGCTTGCCAAGTGGACGCCGGGTTATTGCCGGGCGCGCGCGCGTCAACGTACTGGACCAAGCCGTCAGTGACCCAGGGCGGAGCCTCAGCGGCCGCGCCGGGAGCGACGACGAGGGCGAAGGTGGATGCGGCAGCCAGTGTGAGCAGGCGTAGGGTGGGATTCATCTGTCGTCAGCCTCCGAGGGTGTGTCTGAAATGATTCTGATACAGACGCTTGAGACGGGTTGCGAGGTCAGGTCATTTCGGATAACATGGATCACTGTGAAAACGACTATAACAGATCGATCCGTGTTGTCAACCCCCGGTCCTGAGCCCCACATCCCTTGCACGGGGCTGCCGGCCCGCCGGCTCGTTTTCCGAAACCCCCATAACCTCCATTGCAGGCGGCAGGCAAATGCATAAACAGACAAAAGATGGGCATTCCGACGCCCAAGCGTCGAAAAAGATGAGGAGACTCGGCCACACCGGCATCCTGCGGTTGCCCGTGGTGGTCCGCCCCCCGGATGAGGGATCCAGCATGCCCACTCGGCAGGCACCGACCCGGTCTGACTCCGCCGATGCGTTGGCCTCACAGAACCCATGCCGTCGCGCCCTACTGGAGCGACGGATCACGCTCGGGTCGTGGATTCAAATCGGCCATCCCGCCTCGGCCGAGATCCTCGCCAACGCCGGCTACGAGTGGGTGGGCATCGACTGCGAGCACACCGAGATCGATCTGACGACCCTAGCCAACATTCTTCGCGGTCTGGTCGGGCGCGGCGTCACGCCGTTGGTGCGGGTCCGCGAGGCCGAGACGCTGGCCATCCGACAGGTCCTTGACCTAGGCGCCGCGGGCGTGATCGTGCCGCTGGTCGGGTCGGCGGACCAGGCCCGCCGAGCGGTCGCCGCGGCCAAATACCCGCCGCAGGGCGTGCGCGGATACTGCTTCTCCCGCATGAACGACTACGGCAGCCGGTTCAAGGAGTACGCCGCTTCGGCCAACCGCAATACCGTCGTCGTCGCCATGATCGAGTCGCGCGAGGGCGTGGAGAACATCGAAGAGATCCTCGCTGTCGACGGAGTGGACGGCGTCTTCCTCGGCCCGTACGACCTCAGCGGAGCTTACGGCGTGCCCGGCCAGACCGACCACGCGCTAGTGCGCCAGGCGCGCCAGACCGTGCTCGACGCGTGCAATCGACACGGTAAGTCCGCCGGGCTCCACATCGTCCACCCGACCCGACCCGCCGTCAACGACGCCTTCGAGCAAGGCTTCACGTTCCTGGCGCTGTCGGCCGACATCGTGTTCCTCAACGAGATCGCCCGATCCACGCTGGAAGACGTCGCCGCAGTGCTGAACGATCGATCGGACGACGCACACGTGATCGAGCCCGCGCCGGACGAGGCGAGCGTGGGATCGGCCGCCGCTGAACACAACCGCTAAACCGCTGCGTCGAGCAGTCGGTGAGCGGGTCATCAGGCAGGATCGCCCCGATGCCCCGGCGATACCCGGCTCGTCCAACCCTCTCGTCCAGTCCTCGCGATTCTCAACATCCGATATGAAAGGCCCGACTGGTGCCGATCAACGAGGTCCTGCTTCTTCACCATTGTCACACGGACGTTGGTTACACCCACCCGCAGCCGGTGTTCTGGGAGCTTCAGCGACGCTTCATTGATCAGGCGATCGATCAGTGCGAGCAGACGGCCGATTGGCCCGAGCCCTCGCGTTTGCGATGGACCTGCGAGTGCACCGCCCCGCTGATCCACTGGCTGGACCGCGCATCGCCGCGGCAAATCGAGCGGTTGCGTCGGCTCGTCCAAGCCGGCCAGATCGGCGCCGCCGCCCTGCCGTTCCACCCCACGCCGCTGTGTTCGTATGACGAGCTGTCACGGTCGCTCGCTCCCGTTGCCCGGCTGCGAGATGAGCTGGGCTTGCCGCTGCGCGTGGCGATCGGGCACGACATCAACGGCCTGCCATGGCCCGTCACGCAGGCGCTGCTCGACGCCGGCGTCGAGATGCTCATCATGGGCATCAACCAGGTCTTTGGCCGGTACCCCCTCGAAAGGCCGATGGCGTTTCGCTGGCGCGGCTCCGATCAACGCGACGTGCTGGCCTTCAACGGCGAGCACTACGGCACGTTCCATCGCGAGTTCCCCGTCCATGGCGGCGACCTTGACGCCGTCGCCGACGCCCTTGACGCCTACATATCGCGTCGTCTGCCCAATGAATACCCGCACCCGTTCATTTACCTGACCGCCACGCATTCGTACTTCGTGGACAACAACCCACCGGACATGGAGATTGCCCGGCTGGTCAGGCGGTGGAACGACGAACAGCGTCAGCCCCGCATCCGATACATCCTGCCGGAGGACCTGCTCGAAGCCGTCGGGCGCGACGCCTCGCGCCTGCCCGTGCACGGCGGCGACTGGACAGACTACTGGAACTTCGGTTGCGCCAGTGCTGCCACGCCGCTGCGGATACATCGCTCGAATCAGGCACGCCTGCGGACGGCGGAGTTGCTGGCCGCGACAACCGGCCCCGCACGACCCGACAGCCTTGAGCGACTGGACGAGGCGGCGTCCCACGTGTCGCTGTTCGGCGAACACACCTGGTGCGCGTCGCCTTCCGTGTCGCATCCGGACAACGACCGCACGCTGGAACAGTCGAACCACAAGGCGCACCTCGTGTGGCACGCACGGGGTCTGCTGAGCGTCGCGATGCGTGATCAACTCGAATCCCTGGCCGCCAACCCGACCGAGGGCGTCGGCGCCCAGGGCGTGCTGCTGGTCAACAGCGCTGCGACGGAACGCTCGGTGGTGCTGCGGCTGCCGCGATCGTGGCTGACCTCGAAGGAGTCCGACTCGCCCCTGGCCGACGAGGCCGGCCGCCTCGACCGCAAGACGGTCGCCAGTTGGCGTCACTTTCTCAGCACCACCTACCGCATCGACACGGCCAACGAAGCGCTGGACGATTTCGACAGCGAGTGGATCGGGCCGATCGAGCTGCCCGCCTGGGGGTGGCGACGCGTACCGGTCGCCGAGCTAAACCCGGCCCGGGTGGGGCACGGCTCGTCGATCAAGGGCCACGAGCTCGAGTCGCCTCACTTTCGGCTCTCGTTCTGCCGCGAGAGCGGGCGGGTTCAATCGCTGATCGAGAGGCGATCGGGTCGGGAGATGGTCGACGCCGAGTCGCCCTGGTCCTTATTCGGCTATGTGCAGGAGACGTTGCGCGATCAGGCCGAAACCGACACGCCCTACCGCGGCCGCGAGGCGATGTTCGACTTCGACTTCGCCAGAATACGTGCCAACATCTCGGGGTGGAAACCGGACTGGCCCGCGCAGCGCCGCACCCCGACTCGTCTCGTGGAGGCGACCACCTTCACCGAGGGCGACGCCGTCTGCCTGCGCCTGCGCTTCGACGCGCCGGGCGTGGCGTCGCTGCGGCAGTGCTTCCGCCTGCCCGCGCATCGACCCGTGGTCGAACTCGAGACCAGCTTCGACAAGCTCGACATCAAGACCCCCGAGTCGATCTACTTCACATTCCCGCTCGGCATCGCCGATTGGCGAGCCCACTACGACACGGCCGACCTGCCCGTGGCGCTCGACGAGCAGCAACTGCCGGGCTCGTGTCGCGACTGGCTCACGGTCGGACGCTGGGTCTGCGTGCACGACGACGGTTTGGCCGTCACGCTCGCGTGTCCGGACGCGCCGATGGTCCAAGTCGGCGGGTTCAACTTCGGTCGGGCGCAGCGATCGGTCGACCGATCGCAGCGTTGCCTGCTGCTCGCCTGGCCGTGCTCCAACTACTGGATGACCAATTTCCCGGCGAGCCAGCCCGGCCCGATCCGACTGCGTTGGGAGCTCTCGGCCAGCAAGGGCTACGACCCGTTGGTCAGCACGCGCGCCGGGTGGGAGGCAGCCTGCCCGGTGGAGGCGCAGCCCGTGCTGACGTGCCCACGGGCGACCGAAGGCCGCCTGGTGTCGATCGACGCGCAAACGACCGTGCTCCTGGCGGCGCGACCGGGCGGGGCCGCCTCCGAGCGGCTCGTGACCGTCGCCAACCCCGCCGAGCAGGACGATCACGTTCGACTCTCGCTGCCGGACCACACGATCGAGCGGGCCGCGGTCGTCAATCCGCTCGGCCGCGAAGGTCACGTGTGGACGGTC
Source organism: uncultured Phycisphaeraceae bacterium (assembly GCA_964431205.1). Taxonomy (GTDB): domain Bacteria; phylum Planctomycetota; class Phycisphaerae; order Phycisphaerales; family Phycisphaeraceae; genus CAYSIX01. The sequence goes on along the minus strand of CAYSIX010000039.1, from coordinate 2,552 downwards.
CGAGACCACGCCGTGGTCGGGACCGTTGGCGCGCGATCGTTCTGTACGGTACAACTGCAGGTGCGAACGTAGGCCGAGGCATTTGCGCCCGCACGCGGAGCCGGCTGCCGCCGCTCGGCTGTGCGAGCGCGTCGTCGCCCGGCCGTGACGTCCACGGAGCCACCGACCATGAAGAGCCTTGTGATCTGCTTCGGAGAGGTGCTCTGGGACCTGCTGCCGACGGGGCCGAAGCTCGGCGGCGCACCGTGCAACCTGGCGATCCACCTGCACACGCTCGACGTGCCGACGCGCATCGTCAGCCGACTCGGCGCTGACACGCTCGGTCAGCAGGCGCGCGAGCGGATCCAGAGCCGCGGTCTAGACCTCGGACTGGTGCAGGAAGACCCTGTGCGTGCGACCGGCACCGTCCCGATCACCGTTTCGGAACGGGGCGAGCCGCGGTTCGAGATCCTTCCCAACGTGGCCTACGACCACATCGAGCTCACCGACTCGATCCTCGAGGCGGTGGATCGTGCGGGCTGCCTCTGCTTCGGCACGCTGATCCAGCGGTCGCCGGCATCGCGGCGGACGCTGGAGCGGATCATGGAGCGCGTGGCCGACAGGTCTGGATTCATACGTTTTCTCGACCTGAATCTGCGGCCGAACTGCTGGGACGACGCGACGATCGATCGCTCGCTGGCGTGGGCGTCGATCGCGAAGCTGAACGAGGACGAGTTCGAGCTGGTCTGTCGGAGGCTCGGCTTGAGCGCGGCCGAGGGGCCCGAGGCGGCGCGACGGATTGTCGACAGGGCCGAGCTCGACGTGCTGTTGATCACGCTGGGCGGGCGCGGCGCGCTGGCGGCGGCGCGGACGGGCGAGACGGTGTACGACCCGGGCTATGCCGTGGAGGTGGAGGACACCTGTGGCTCGGGCGACGCGTGCAGCGCCGGGTTCCTGTCCAGGCGCCTGGGCGGAGAATCGCTCGGCGCGGCGCTGGCGTTCGGCAACCTGCTGGGCGCGTGCATGGCCATGCAGAGCGGGGCGACCGATCCGGTCCCCAATGCTCGACTGGCACAAGTGGCTGCAGCGAATAAACGCATCCGCCATTCACAGTTTCAGGTTTGGCATCGAAAGCCCTCGTCTTGATCACCGCACTGCGCTTATTCTTCTGGCTCTTCGGAGATGTTCGTGAGTGATGGCGTTTTTGCCGCATGCTTCGTCCCCTCGCCTCTCCGCTGTTCGGGCGAGGGAGCCGAGGGGGAGAAACATGCTCGCGTCGCATCCGGCGCAGGCCGGAGACCGCGTTTGCTCAACACAGCCAGTGTTTCGCGCCTCGTGGCCCTCGCCGGATCCTTGGGGCCACGAGGCGCAAATCACGATCAGATCTCCACTGAGCCGCCGGACCCGACCCACGGAGAAGCCGGACAAACATTTCTTCTTGGGCTGGCCTTCTCCCCAAAACCTGATCAGTCTGTCTTGAGGATCTCAATGGGTCTTGCGGCTGCGAGAAGGCTCGAATCACGATTCGTGTTGGCGCACGCGGCACACGAGGCACGAGATCATCGCGATGCTGCGTGATGTGCCGGTTTTGCTAAGCACCGGCCGAGGCATCAGGCATGTGATCCAGCAGGTGGGCATGAGCAAGGCGACGTTCCACCGCTGGCGACAGTTGGTGTATACAGAGCTGCACAGGGTCATTCTGAAGGAGGTATTGGATTTTTGGCCTGCTCCCCAAAAGCTGAGCCAGATGTTATGAGAGTCCCGGCCGGCCACGAGGCCCAGGAGACTCTCGATGAGCGAACGACCGAGGCGTAAACGGCACAGCCCCGAGCAGATCATCGCCAAGCTGCGTGAGGCGGACGCGATGTTGACGGCCGGGGCGTCGATCGGGCAGGTCTGCCAGAGGCTGGGGGTGAGCGAGGCGACGTTGCACCGCTGGCGTCATCAATACGGCGGGATGAAGGCGGCGGAGGCTAGGCGGCTCAAGGAGCTGGAGCGGGAGAACGCGCGGCTGAAGAAGCTGGTGGCGGACCTGTCGCTGGACAACATGATCCTGAAGGAGGCGGCGCGCCCAAACTGACGAGCCCCGCGCGGCGACGGCAGACGCTCGACCGTGTGCGTCGCGCATGTCCGGGGGTGGGGCATGAACAACGGGTCAGCGAGCGTCGGCTGTGCCGCGTGCTGGATCAGCCGCGGGGCACGCAGCGTTACACCCCGAGGATCCCGGACGATGAGGCGAAGATCGTGAAGCGGATGCACGAGCTGGTGCGGCGGTGGCCGCGGTTCGGGTATCGGCGGGTTCACGCGCTGCTGCGTCGGGAAGGGTTCCGGATCAACCGCAAGCGGACGTACCGGCTGTGGAAGAAGGAGGGGTTCAAAGTGCCGCGAAAACAGCGTAAGAAGCGACGGCTGGGGGTGAGCGAGCACGGCATCGTGTGCCGGCGGGCCGAGTCGATCGACGACGTGTGGTGCTGGGACTTCGTGCACGACCGCGACGAGGGGTCCCGGCCCAGCACGATCAGGTCCCCCGGCTTCGTGACCACGGGGCCCGCCGCTTCCAGCGTCGCGTCCAC
>CAYSIX010000038.1:20148-23103 GCA_964431205.1 uncultured Phycisphaeraceae bacterium | reverse complement strand
CCGAGCAGTGGTCGAGCGAGCAGGCGCAGCGATGGCGGGACCAGGTGGCGGTGCGTGGGGCGGGGCTTCTGTGGATCGGCGGGCCGCGTCACGTGCCGCGGGGGTACGAGCGGTCGGCGCTGGCGGACGTCCTGCCGATGCGGGCGGCCGGATCGGTGGAGGCCGGGTCGGGCCGGGGCGCGTGGGGCGTGAGGCCGACGGACCTGGCGGCGTCGCTGAGCGTGCTGCAGCTCCGCGGGCCGGAGTCGGCGGAGGTGGGGCTGAACCGTTGGCCGACGGCGTTGCCGCCGCTGCGGTGGGTGCAACGGCTTGGGCCGTTGAAGGCGACGGCGGAGGTTTTGGCGTACGGGACGGAACCGTGGTCGGAGTCGGCGGGCGACGTGGGCGGCTGGCCGCAGCCGCTGGCGGACCTGCCGCTGGTCGTGCGGATGCGGTACGGCGCGGGCCAGTCGCTGTACGTGGCGACGGACGAGACGTGGCGGTGGCGTTACGGGCGGGGCGAGCTGTACTTCGAGCAGTTCTGGATTCAGCTCGTGCGGATGCTGGGCAAGGCACGGGTTCAGGCGGAGGGTGACGACGACGGCCGAGCGCGGCTGACGGTGTCGCGACGGCGTGTGGGCGTGGGTCAGGCGGTGGTGGTGGAGCTGGTGATCGAGGACGCGGCCGAGGCGGCGCTGCCGCGCGTGTCGGTGCGTGTCAGCGACGACGCCGACGAGCGGCGCACGGCGCAGCAGATCGTGCTCACGCCGCAGGCCGAGCCGGACGCCCCGGCGGCGCTGCGACGGCAGCGCTACCGCGGCGTGTGGACGCCCGCGACGCCCGGCGAGCAGACGCTGCGCGTCACCGAGCCGCGCCTGGCCCACCTCGACCTGGCCCAGTCCGTGCAGGTGTACGCGGCCGACGACGAGCGGCAGCGCCTCGAGGCCGACCACGAACGCCTCGCGCGGTTGGCCGAGCAGACCGGCGGGCAGCTCGTCGCGCTCGACGGGCTCGACGGCCTGCTCGACCTGGTGCCCAACCGCGCGCGGCGGATCCCCAACGACGTGACCGACCCGCTTTGGGATTCGCCGCTGGCGTTCCTGATGCTGATGAGCCTGCTGACCCTGGAGTGGATCGGGCGGAAGATGCTGCGCCTGGCCTAGAGTGAGGGCGATGCGCGGCCGCGACGCGGTCGCCCGGCCCGTATCGACGGAGTGCCCACGTGCCCGCGATCCTGATGCAGAGCGTGACCCGCCAGCTCGAGTCGGTGCGACGCCGCGCCCGCCTGCTGCTGGTCGCTCAGCGGCTGTGCCAGTGGCTGGCGTTCGTCGCCGCGGCGGCGGTCGTGCTCGGCGTGGTCGACTTTCTGCTGTGGCTGCCGTCGTGGATGCGGCTGATGATCGGGTCGGCGGTGGCGATCGTCGCGCTGTCCCGGCTGTTCAGCCGCCTGGCCGTCGCCCTGTCGTTCCGCCCGTCGCTGGCGACGCTGGCGCTGCGCACCGAACGGCTTTACCCGCAGTTGCGCGGGCTGTTCACCTCCGCCGTCGAGTTCGCCGGCGCCCCCGCCACCGCGCCCGACTCCCACGCCGAGGCGCTCAAGGCCGCCTCGATCGAGCGCGCCCAGGGCCGGCTCGGTCAGGTCCGGCTCCACCGCCTGATCGACGGCCGACGCACACGCCAGACCCTCGCCGTCGCCCTGGTCGCCTGGGCCGGGCTGGCGTCGATCGTCCTGGCCGCGCCCGACGCCAGCCGCGTCGCCGCCGCGCGCTGGCTGGCGCCCTTCGGCGACGCCCAGTGGCCCCGCCGCACCCAGGTCCGCGACCTCAACCGCGTCGAGGCCTGGCCCATCGACACCCCCGTCCCGCTGCGCGCCGGCGTCACCCGCGGCTACGAGCCGGGCATGCGCGTCTGGCTCCGCTACCGCGTCGAGACGCCCGGCGAACGCGCCGACGCGGCCTGGCAGTCCGTGCTCATGAGCGAGCTGCAGCACCGCCGCAACGACCGCCCCGCCGGCCTCGATCGCGCCGATTCATCCCTCGCCGTCTTCGAACGCCTCGTCGAACCGCCCCCCGCCGTCGCCTCCTCCATCGCCGCCGACGCCACCCGTCACGCCCGCCTGCGCTACTTCTTCCAGACCGACGACGACCAGACCCCCGTCCACGAGCTGCGTCTGGTCGCCCGACCCGCCGTCACCGCCCTGCGCGTCACCATCGATCCGCCCGACTACGCCGGCGGCCTCGTCGCACAACAGTCGCTCGACCTCTCCGAGCAGAGCGGCACCGTCGCCGGCGCCCGCGCCCTGATCGGGTCCACCGTCGGCTTCGACCTCGAACTCAACAAGCCCGTTCCCCTGGCCCCCGACCGCATCGCCTCGATCGTGCCCGGCCTGGACGCGTTCGGCCGCGTCCGCGTCGGTGAGACGGCGGCCGACGACGCCGCGCCACCCCAGCCGCCCCTGCCCACGGACAAAACCACACCAGACGCGTCGCTCGCCTCGCGCCTGTCGCTCTCGCTGCGCCTCGATCAGACCATCGAGACCCCGCTGGAGCTGGTCGACACCTACGGCCTGCGCAGCTTCTCCGAGCGGCGGTACCGCGTCGAGGCCATCGAGGATCAGCCGCCCAGCGCCACGCTCGTCGAGCCGGCGACGGACGAAGCCGTGCTCCCCACCGCCGCGATCGCCGTCGAGGCCATGGCTCGCGACGACGTCGGGCTCGAACGGCTCACGCTCACCGCGCGCGTCGAGCACGCCGAAGCCGAGGGATCGGACGCCGCCGACGCGTCGCCGCCCGAGCCGCTTGAACTGGCCGAACAGGCCGGCCGCCGCCCGTTGCTCAGCGTCGCGCACGAGCTGAACCTGCCCGAGCTGGGCGAGCTGAGCGCCGGCGACGCCGTGCTGCTCACCGCGATCGCGCGCGACGGGTTCGAGCTGGACGGCCGGCGTCACGACCCGGTCGAGTCGGCGCCGCGGCGGCT
>CAYSIX010000038.1:0-20138 GCA_964431205.1 uncultured Phycisphaeraceae bacterium | reverse complement strand
GATCGGGCAGTTGCGCAACGAGCTGGCGGGCGTGCGCCAGCAGGCGATCCGGGTGGAGCAGAACCAGCGGCGGGCGGCCGAAGCGAGCGGGCAGGCGGCCGCGTCGGCCCAGGCGCAGATCAGCGACCGCGTCGAGAGCCAGCAGCGCCTCGTGGAGGGGTTGAAGCAGCGGGCGCGGCGCAACCGGCTCGAGGAACCCACGCTGGACCGGCTGATGGCCGAGTCCGCGAAGCTGCTGGACACGGCGGGGCAGGCCTCGGCCGAAGCGCGGCGCCGGTTCGCCCAGGTCCCGCCCGACGCCGAGGGCGATGAGGCCGCTCCGCCCGAGGCGCGGCAGAACCAGGAGCAAGTCGGCGAGGCGCTGCGCGAGCTGGTGCGCCTGCTCGATCAGGGCCGCGACGCGCTGACGCTTCAGCTCCAGACCCGGCAGCTGCTGACCCAGCAGGAGACGCTGGCGTTGGACACGCGGGGCCTGCTGCCGCAGACCGCCGGCCGCGCCCCGGCCGACCTGCCCGAGGAGCTGCGCGAGCGGTTGGAGCAGCTCGAGCGGCGTCAGCGCGAGCTGGCCGAGCAGGCCCGGGAGCTGGTGGAACAGATGCAGTCGACGGCCGAGGCGCTGGCGCGTCAGAGCGACGAGGACCGGGATCGGGCGACCGCCGAGGCCCTGGCCGAGGCCGCGGCGATCGCTCAGCGTCAGGGCCTGTCGCCGCAGATGGCCGACGCCTCGGAGTCGATCGAGCAGAACCAGCTCTCGTCGGCGGGCCAGCAGCAGTCGCAATCCCTGGACACGCTGCAGCGGATGGTGCGCGAGCTGGGCCAGCAGGAGCAGCGGCTGCAGGAGATGCTGCGGCGAAGGTTGCGGGAGCTGGCCGAGGCGTTGGAGCAGTTGATCGAGCGGCAGCGCGAGCAGCTCGCGGCGTTGGAGGCGGCCGAGGGCGAGCGAATCGCGGCGTTGGCCGAGCCGCAGACGTCGCTGCGTCGGCAGACGATCGTGGTCGAGGAGCAGGCGCGGGCGGCGGCGGGGGGCGAGTCGACGGGTCAGGTGGCGGACCTGATCGGCGCGGCGGTGTCGGCGCAGGGCGAGGCGGTGCTGGCGTTGCGTGAGGCGCAAGCGGGCGGGGCGCGCCAGGCCGAGGGCGAGGCGATCGCCGAGCTGACCCGAGCGCTCGAGGCGGTGCGGGCGGCGCAGCGGGAGCAGCAGCAGGCGGCGATGCAGGAGAAGCGTGAGGAGCTGCGTCGGGCGTACGAGGCGTTGGCCGAGCGGCAGGAAGGCATTCGGCGGCGGACGGAGACGGCGGCGCGGCAGGCGCCGCTGGGCCGGCGGGAGCGTGCGGAGCTGATCGCGTTGTCGGCCGAGCAGGCCGAGGTGCGGCGTGAGGCGGCGGAGCTGGAGCCGCAGGTCGCCGAGACGCTGATCTTCGTGCACCTGCACGGGGAGCTGGACACGGCGGCGCAGCGTGTGGTGCGGCAGTTGCGTCAGGCGCGGGTGGAGCCGCACGTGCTGAGGGACCAGCGGACGATGGCGCGGACGCTGCGGACGATGGCCGAGGCGTTGGCCGATGCCGAGGGACAGGACCCGTTCACGGGTCAGGCGGCGGAGTCGGGCGGCGGCGGCGGGGGTGGCGGGCAGCCGCCGCCGCTGATCCCCGACGCGGCGGAGCTGGTGCTGCTGCGGGGCCTGCAGGAGGCGGTGTACGAGCAGACGCGGGCGGTGGGCGAGTCGGCCCAACCCGCCGAGGGCGCTACGATTCGCCAGGAGCTTTCGGAGCTGTCGACCCGCCAGCGAGACCTGGCCCGGCTCGGCGAGCTGCTGATCGAGCGAGTCCGGCAGCGGGCCGCGCCGCCAACGATGGAAGCGAACCCGCCCGATGGCCGATAAGTACTGGATGGTGGAGCGACCTATGGAACGTCTTTTGCTGCTCGCCATCGTCATGATGGCCGGGACCCTCCTTGTCGCCACGAGCTCCGACGCCGACGCTCAGTCGCAGCGCGATCCGGACGGCCAGCCCAGCCTCGACGAGCTGCTGGACCTGGGCGGCCAGCCCGAGCCGACCGAGCCGGACGCCTCGCATGACCCCGCCGTCGAGACGGAACGCCCGGCTGCCGATCCCGACGCCCTCGACGTCAGCGAGCAGACCGAACGCCTGCTCAGCGGCCAGGAGGCGTCGGACGTGCTCGAGCAGGCCCTGGTCGAGATGACCGAGGTTTCGCAAAGGCTCGGTCGTCGGTTCGACCCCGGCCTCGAGACGCAGCGGATGCAGGAGGCGATCCTCGACAAGCTGAACCAGGTGATCGAGGCCGCCAAGCAGCAGCAGATGCAAGGCGGCGGTGGCGGGAGCGGCTCGGGCGGCGAGGCGTCGCAGCGGCGGAGCATGAGCGGGTCGCAGATCGCCGGGCAGCAGTCGGGACAGGCCCAGTCCGGCGGGCAGCAGGGCGGCGCGGAAGGCTCGAGCGCACACGCCGGCGGCGCGTCGCCCGGGCAGGTTCGCGATGGCGGTGAAGATCGGCCGCTCGAGTCGCTGCGCAGCGAATGGGGCGGGCTGCCCCCGCGGCTGCGCGACGAGCTGTCCGAGGGGCTCAGTGAAAGGTTCAGCCCGGTGTACCGGGACCTGACCGAGGCGTACTACCGCCGCCTGGCCGAGGAGCCTTGAAGTGCCGCGTCGATTGCAGAAACCCAGCGCAGCGGGCTCGATCGCACGTCGGGCCGGCGTTGGCTGCGTGGTGGTGGCCGCGCTGTCGCTTGTGGCGGCGGGCGTGTCGCCGGCGTCGGCCGAGGCGGTGCGCGGGTCACAGCCGGCGGACTTCGTCGAGCTGACGCCCGAGCTGCGACGCGCCGTGGACCGCGGGCTGGCGTACCTGGCCGCGAACCAGGCCGCCGACGGCAGCTATGGCGCCGAGCGGTACGGCCGGCACGTGGGCATCACCTCGATCGTCTGCATGGCGTTCATGGCCGACGGGCACGTGCCCGGGCGTGGGGAGTACGGCCACGTCGTCGAACGCGGCCTGGACTTCGTGCTCGATCACGCGACCGAGTCGGGCCTGATCGCCGCGGACACCTCGCACGGGCCGATGTACGGGCACGGGTTCGCCACGCTGTTTCTGGGCGAGGTGTACGGCATGACCGGCGACGCGCGTGTCCGTGAGGTGCTGCTCAAGGCCGTGCGCCTGATCGTCAACACGCAGAACCACGAGGGCGGCTGGCGTTACCACCCCGTCCCGTTCGACGCCGACGTGTCGGTGACGATCTGCCAGGTCATGGCGCTGCGTTCGGCGCGCAACGCGGGGCTGTCGGTGCCCAGGCAGACGATCGATCGGGCGATCGCGTACGTGCGCAACTGCCAGAACGCCTCGGACGGCGGGTTCCGGTACATGCTCAACCCCGGCGGGTCGGCGTTTCCGCGGTCGGCGGCGGGGGTCGCCACGCTCTACTACGCCGGCGTGTACGAGGACGACGCGATCGACCGGGGCCTGGAGTACCTGGTCCGCAACGGCGAGGCGACCGACTACCGCGGCGGGGGTCACTACTACTACGGGCACTACTACGCCGCCCAGGCCATGTTCCAGGCCGGCGGGGATTATTGGGCCCAATGGTTTCCCCGCATCCGCGCGCAGTTGATCGAGTCCCAGGCGGACGACGGCTCGTGGCCCAGCAGCCACGGCGAGGCGTACGGCACGGGAATGAGCCTGCTGGTCCTGCAGATTCCCAACCGTTTGTTGCCGATATTCCAGAGGTAGGCCGGCGGCGAGGAGACCCGATGGGACACGGAGCGACATGGCGTGGGACCGCAGCGCTGACGGCGGGCATCGCCGGGCTGCTGGCGGCCGGTGCGGCGACGGCGATCACGCCGGCGACGCTCGTCGGCCCGAGCCTCGAGCCCCAATCCGTCAGCGTCAGCACGCTGCGCGACGGCGTGCTGGTCTACTTCGACAGCGACCGGCAGCTTCAGCGCCAGCCGATCGAGCGGTTCGTGCTCCTGCGGCCGACGCCGGCGAAGGCTGAACCGGTCGCGGAGTCGACGGCGACGCTGATCCTCGTGGACGGCCAACGCCTGGCCGGTCGTTTCGCCGGTCAGGCCGACGACGGCGCGGCGGTCCGGTGGGAAAGCGACGTGCTCGGCCGCGTCAGCGTGTCGCTCGAAGACCTCGCCGAGCTGCACCGGGCCGTGCCCGCCGACTCGGCCGCCGGCGAGCCGTGGCCCCGGGACGGCCGCGACCGCCTGCTGCTGGTCAACGGCGATCGGCTCGCCGGCTTCATCAGCGCCGCGACCGACGACGGCCTGCTCATGATGCCCGAAGGCGCTTCGGACACGGTTGCCATCCCGTTCGATCGCCTCGCCCGGGTGGTCCTGGCCAACCCGACCCGGACCCCGCCGCGCGAGCTGCACACCGTCGCGTTCGCCGGCGGCACGATCCTCTCGGTCGCGGAGCTGCGGATCGAAGACGACCGCCTGGGGTTCGACACCCTGCTGCGTCCGCCGGCGCGAGCCACGACCCCCCTTCACTGGCAACCCCTGATCGAGGTGGCGCAGATCGACTTCACGGGCTCGGGCTACCGGGTGGTGAACCTGCTGGAGCGGCCCTGGCGAATCGAGGAATCGGCGGAGGTCTTCGGGCTGACGATCCCGCCGCGTCTGGTGGACGACGGTCGGGCGATGCGCCTGCACGCGCCCGCCCGGGTGGTGTTCGACCTGCCGGCGGACGCGACGCGGGTGTCGGCCAGGGGCGAGCTGGCGGTGGACGAGGACGTGCCGGCGGTGATGGCCGAGTGGGCGGACTTCGAGGTGATCCTGCGTTGGGGCGGGGAGGGCGAGCGGCGATTCCGGATCAACGCCCGCCAGCACGAGGCGCGGATCAACGTGGCGGTCGAGGGCGAGGTGCTGCGGGTGGAGCTGGACCCGGCGTTGAACGGCCCGGTGCTGGACCGGCTGCGACTGAGCGAGGCGATGGTGCTGACGCGGTCGCCTTCGCCGGGCGCCTCGAGCCGGGCGACCGAGCCGTGATCCGACGGGCGGCCCCGGCGGGGGGCGGGCGGTGTTGCGCAAATTGTCTTTGGCGCGCCGACCCGGGGCGCTAGACTTCACGGTTGCCCGCCCCCGTCGGGTAGGTGATGCCCGGCACGGGATAGGTCGCGGCCGGTCGGCGGTCGCGGCTCGGGCGCACCGCGCCGCCCGCCGTCAGACGCGGGAGATGGACGAACAATGACTCAAGCGATCCGCAGCTCGGCCTCACCCTCTCCGCTTGAACAGGCGGACTCGCCCGAGCTGTTCCTGAACCGCGAGGCGAGCTGGCTGGAGTTCAACCGTCGCGTGCTGAACGAGGCGCTGGACGAGCGCACGCCGCTGCTGGAGCGCGTCGGGTTCCTGGCGATCTTCAACTCGAACCTGGACGAGTTTTTCCAGAAGCGGGTGGGGGGGTTGAAGCGGCAGATCGAAGCGGGGGTCATGACACGGACGCCGGACGGCCTGACGCCGCAGGAGCAACTGGCGGTGATCCGCAGCAAGGTCCTGCCGATGCTGCGCGAGCAGGCGGACTGCTTCGAGCAGGAGATCAAGCCGGCGTTGGCGCGGGAGGGGATCCACCTGCTGACGTGGTCGCAGTTGAGCGAGGCGGAGCGTCGCTGGGCGCGGGACTATTTCCGTCGGAACCTGTTCCCGGTGTTGACGCCGCTGGCGGTGGACCCGGGTCACCCGTTCCCGTTCATCAGCAACCTGAGCATGTCGCTGGGGGTGATGCTGCGGAACCCGCAGGAGCAGAGCGAGACGGTGGGCGGGGACGGGCAGATGGCGCTGAGCGAGGAGGCCGAGAGCGTCGCGTCCCTGCACTTTGCGCGGGTGAAGGTCCCGCGGGTTCTGCCGGGCTGGGTGCGGGTGGAGACGGCGGAGGCGGGCGAGGGGCACCGGTTCCTCAGCCTGCAGGAGATCATCCGGCACAACCTGGACGACCTGTTCGAGGGGATGGAGGTGGTGGCGGTCGAGCCGTTCCGGGTCACGCGCAACGCGGACGTCGAGCGGGACGAGGAGGACGCCGAGGACCTGCTGGAGCTGATCGAGCAGGAGCTGCGCGACCGTCGCTTCGCGCGGGCGATCCGGCTGGAGGTCGACGCCGACCCGTCGCTGCCGATCAACCAGTTGCTCCAGCAGGAACTGGGCCTGACCGACGACGACGTGTATCAGATGCCGGCGGAGCTGGAGTACACCGAGCTGTGGCGGGTTCACGCGGTCAACCGCCCGGACCTGAAGTACCCCCCGTGGACCCCGGTGATGCCGGCACGCCTCGCCGATGACGAGGCCGACCTGTTCAAGATCATCCGCAACGGCGACGTGCTCGTGCACCATCCCTACGAGTCGTTCAGCGCCAGCGTCGAGCGGTTCATCCGCGCCGCCGCCGCCGACCCCCAGGTCATCGCCATCAAGCTCACGCTCTACCGCACCAGCAAGGACTCGCCGTTCATCCCCGAGCTGATCCGCGCCGCCGAGTCCGGCAAGCAGGTCGTCTGCCTCGTCGAGCTCAAGGCCCGGTTCGACGAGGAACGCAACGTCCAGCTCGCCCAGGTCCTCGAGAAGTCCGGCATCCACGTCGTGTACGGCCTCGTCGGGCTCAAGACCCACACCAAGACCGCGCTGGTCGTGCGACAGGAACACGACGGCGTCCGCTGCTACGCCCACATCGGCACCGGCAACTACAACTCCAAGACCGCGCAGCTCTACACCGACCTGGGCCTGTTCACCAGCGACCGACGGCTCACCGGCGACCTGGTCGAGATGTTCCACTACCTCACCGGCCGCAGCATCAAGCAGGACTTCGACCACCTGCTGATCGCCCCGACCAACATGCGCCGACGGTTCGTCGAGATGATCGACCGCGAGATCGAGCACGCCGCGGCCTGGAGGCAGCGCGGCGGCGAGCCCGACGACCCCGACCGGCCCCACATCATCGCCAAGATGAACAGCCTCGAGGACAAGCGCATCTGCCGCAAGCTCTACGAGGCCAGCGACGCCGGCGTCCGCATCCGCCTGATCGTCCGCGGGTTCTGCTGCCTCCGCCCCGGCGTCCCCGGGCTCAGCGACAACATCTCCGTCCTCTCGGTCATCGGACGCTTCCTCGAGCACAGCCGCATCTTCTACTTCCACAACGCCGGCAGGCCCGAGTACTACATCGGCTCGGCCGACTGGATGTACCGCAACCTCAACACCCGCGTCGAGTGCATCGCCCCCATCTGGGACGCCGCCCACCAGAAGCGACTCCGCCAGATCCTCGACATCATGCTCACCGACCAGCGTCAGGCCTGGGAGATGCAGCCCGACGGCTCGTACGTCCAGCGCCGCCCCGACCCCGAACACCCCGAGCAGGCCAAGGGCACCCACCAGCGCTTGATGGAGCTGACCCGCGCCGAGGCCCTGGCCGCCCGCGCCTTGGCCGAGCCGCGCCCCGCCACGTTCAAGCCCATCCTCCGCCGCTGACGCGCCCGCCAAGGCGCAACCCCGCCCCCGCCGGGCCGCTCACGCCTTGCCCGCCTCCGCGACTCCGGGCGTGCCCGTCTTCGCGCCGAATCGCCGTCATGCCGCGCTACGGCCGCGGCGCCTTGCCCCGCATCACGTTGGCCACCAGCGCGATCAGAAACAGCACCACAAAAACGACGAAGATGATCCACGCGATGTTCGCCGCCGCTCCGGCCACCCCCGTCAGCCCCAACGCACCGGCGATCAACGCCACGACCAGAAATGTCAGTGCCCATCCCAACATGTGAAACCCTTTCTTTCTCGTAACATCCCCACTCTGTCTCTGTCGATCTCAAGTCGCGCGCCCCATAGCGCGTCGTCGAATCCTCATGGAACCCTCGATCACGTCGTGTCGTCGGATGCAACGCCCATCCTGTACTCGGGCCCGAGGCGGTCCTAAGCGTCTGTCGCGTCCTCGACTGCGTCACCGGCCTCCTCGATATCTTCGCCGGCACCCTCCATCGTGTTGCACCCCGTCAGCGCCGGGGTCAACGCCATCGCCGCCAATAGACAAAGCATTCGTGTCAACCAAACCATCCGTACCTCCTTTCGGAATATCAACGCGTCTTGAATGGACGGATTCAGCGAGAGAGGCATCCCCTGGCCCCAGTCAAAAGAACACTACGCATGTTATGACAAGCGAGTCAAGTAACCGGACGGCCCAAGTGATGCGCGATCACGTCGGCCGCCTCCGCCACGGGCGCGATCGCGCCCGGGTGTCGAGGGGGTCGTCGCGTGTGGCGGTCGTCGAGGCGTGCCGGCAGTGCGGGAAGTGGGGCCGACCGGGTTGAACATTCCCGACGTGTCAGGAACCCGGCTCGGCCTCGGGACGCCAGTCCGGACCATGAATGATCGTCCGCACCGCCTCGTCCTGAAGCGCGGTGTACGGCGCCGGCGACCCGGGGATCCTGTTGTAGATGATCGAGAAGATGTACTCGCGGCCGTCGTCCGCCTGCGCGTAGCCCGACAGCGCCCGCACGCCCGAGATCGTGCCCGTCTTGGCTCGCACGCGGCCGGGCAGCTCCGTGAACCGACGACGGATCGTCCCCTCCACGCCCCCGACCGCCAGGCTCGCCTTGAACGCCTCCGACTCCTCGTGCCCATGCATGTGCAGCAGCAGGTCGCTGATCAGTCGGATCGTCACCCGGTTGTTGTGGCTCAATCCCGAGCCGTCCGCGACGATCAGGTCGTAGTGCTCGATCCCCGCCTCGTCGAGGAACGCGTGGATCGCGCGCGACCCGTTCAGCCAGGAGGCGTACGGCTCGTTGCCCCGCGCCTCGACGAAAGCCTGCCCCGTCACCTTGCACAACGCGTCGGCGAAGAGGTTCATGCTCGGCTTGTTGATCCGCGCCAGCACGTCGGCCATCGGTGACTCGTGCACGGCGACGACCTTGTCGCTCGGCGGGATCGGCGAATCGCCCAGGGGCTCGTCGCTGATCACGATGTCGCCTCGAACCTCGATCCCCCGCGAGGCCAGGTGGGTGCGCAGCGCGTCGGCGAAGAAGCGCGGCGGGTCGTTCGCCGGCTTGCTCTGCAGCGCCTGGCGCCGGCCGACCGTCCCGCTGATCACGTACACGTTCCCGCCGGCCTTCTTGGCCAGCCGCACGTCGTGCTCGTCGGCCGCAGCCGTCTTCGTGTCGTTGACCACCGTGACGTTGGCGATCGGCGGCATGACCTCGTACGCCGCCGGCTCGCCCGGCTCGGTCGGCGACACCGTGATGTCCACGCAGTTGTCGTTGAAGTTCAGCCCCGCGACCTCCACGCCGTACCACTGCAGCAGATCGCTCGGCCACCAGGACGGATGAACCCGGTGCGGCTCGAAGGGGCCCTCGTACACGACCAGGTCGCCGGCGATCGCGTCCACGCCGCGAGCCTCCAGCGCGTCGGCCCACTCGTCCAGCATCGTGACCGTCGTGCCGCCGCGCCCCTCGGCCAGCACGGGATCGCCCGTCGCCGGATCGCCCGTGCCGATCAGCCACAGGTCGTCCCCGTCCATCGCCAGGTACGTCTTGAACGCGTGGTCCGACCCGAAGTGGTCCAGCCCCGCGGCGCTGATGACCAGCTTCATGTTGCTCGCCGGCTTGAACGGGTGGTCGACGTTCGAGGTCGCGTACAGCTCGCGTCCGCTGGGCAGCTCGAGCACCCGCGCCGAGACGATCGCGCCCGTGTCGTCGAGGCGGTGCAGGATCGTGTCGAGTCGTTCGGCGAGCGCGGCCTGACGGTCGACGCGGGCGGGCGTGGTGCAGGCCGAGACGAACAGCATCGCGATCGCGAGCAGGCAAAGGGGATTTCGTTTCATGCGGGCCGGTCTCCGGGGACAGCGGGGCTTGTGGTGTGTTCGACGCGGCGGCTCACGCGACCGCCGGATCAATGGGATTATCCAAAGAGCAGGCGGATGACGTACACGGCCAGGAAGATCGCGGTGATGTCGGCGATGAGGCCGGCGGGCACGGCGTGGCGGGTCTTGCGGACGTTCACCGCGCCGAAGTAGACGGCGACGACGTAGAACGTCGTCTCGGTCGAGCCGAACATCACCGAGGCCATGCGGGTGACCAGCGAGTTCGGGCCGTACGTCTCGGCCATGTCCGCCAGCAGGCCCGTCGAGCCCCCGCCGGTCAGCGGGCGGATGATCGCCATGGGCAGCACCTCCGGCGGGAACCCCAACCACCCCAGCACGGGCCGCAACCACTCCTGCAGCGTCTCCATCGCGCCCGAGGCCTTGAACATCTCGATCGCGAACAGGATCGCCACCAGGTACGGGATAATGAGCACGGCGATCTGGAAGCCCTCGCGCGCGCCGGTGACGAACGACTCGTACACCGGCACCCGCTTGAACAGGCCGTACACCGGGATGCCCACGACCATGGCGGGCACGAGAAACGCCGAGATCAGACGCAGCCATTCGACCAGGTTCATGACGCACCCCCTTCCGTGGGTTCGGACGAGGCTTCGCGGGACGGCTCGCGCTTCGGGCCGGGATCGCTGCGGACGAACACGGGCAGGCGCTGCAGCGTCCGGGCCGCGAAGATGGCCACGATCAGCGACAGGCCCGTGACGATCAGGATCGGGATGAAGATGTCGAACGCGGCCAGGCCGAGGATCGCGATCAGCGTCGCCGGCGGCATGAGCGTCACGCTGGCGGTGTTCATCGCCAGCAGCATGCACATCGAGTTCGTGGCCGTGTCCTCGGTCGGGTTGAGCTTCTGCAGTTCTTCCATCGCCTTGAGGCCCAGCGGCGTGGCCGCGTTGCCCAGGCCCAGCATGTTCGCCGCCAGATTCAACGCGATCATCCCCAACGCCGGGTGATCCCGGGGCACCTCCGGAAACAGCCGACCGAGCACCGGGCGCACCAGCCGCACGAACACGTCGATCAGCCGCGCGTCCTCGGCGATCTTCATCAGCCCCAGCCACAACGCCAGCAGGCCCGTCAGCCCGATCGCGTACTGCGCCGCCCACTCGGCGCGGTCGAACGCCGCCTCCATCATGTTCTGCAACGCCCGGAACCGCACCGCCTCGAACCGCAGACCCACCGACACCGGCTCGCCGCGACGCAGCGCCTCGGCACTGACCTCCACCCGCGCCATCACCTGCCCGCTGTCGAGGCGGTTCTGCTCGGCGATCGTCGCCAGCGGCTCGGGAAACGTCGCCGACGGGTCGAACCGAAGCTCCGTGCGGCCGTCGGTCTCGACCAGCCGGGCCTCGTAGGCGTCGGGCAGGGCGGCGTTCGGCGGCGGGTCGACGCCGAAGTGCTCGGCGAGCGCCGACGCGCTCAGGCGGACCCGCACAGGCAGCCGCACCTCTTCGTCCGCGTCGTCCGCCGCCGTCGCCTCGGGCCCCGACCCCGCCGCCTCGATCACCGCCGGCACCGGCTCGCCGTTGCGGTACGTGTCCGAGGCCAGATCACCCCCGTCACGGTACAACGCAAAGCCCAGCGCCCCGATCAGCAGCCCGGCCCAGATGTAGTTCATCATCGCGGATCCCCTGGTCGTCGATGAGTCGCAAAGACAAGCGGTCAGTGTCGCCTACGCATCGGCACCACCATACAAAAACCCCACGCGGGCGCGTGGGGCGGAGGTTGAGCGGTGCATCGATCGGGCCGCATCGGCGCGGCGGATCACTCGCGGTCCCACTTGTTGTCCGGATCGAGGGCCCAGTCGGTCAGGGCGTCGGGCCCGAAGGGGTTCGGCTCGCCGACTTGCCCCTTGGCGGTGACGGCGACGGCCGTGCCGTGCCCGTCGGCCCAGGTGACGTTGACCGAGTTGTTGTGCCGCGCGTCGGGCCCGCCGAAGTTCCACACCGGCGGGTCGTACGACGGGAAGAGGTAGTCCACGCCTCGGACCACCCGGTTGCGACTGCGCCATTCCTCAGCGAAGTTCTTGGCGTCGGCGAAGGCGATCGTGGCGCTGGGGCTCTTGATCTGGTCGGTGGTGGGCGTCATGTTCGCCTCTTCGCGGCCGCTCCGCGACCGGATGTAGCCGGACGAGGGGTTGCTCAGCATCGAGCCGATAAAGATGTTGTTCATCCCGTAGTGAATGCGGTGCCAACGCGGGTCGGTCATGTCCTCGGGCGTGTTGACGTTCGCCTCCAGGTAGCTCAGGTCCGTCGGCTCGAACGTGGGGCAGGTGAACGTCTCGACGCCGGGCATGTAGCCCGAGGCGACCATCTTCGAGGACCACCACCACTCGCTGGGCCTTCGGCCCTCGAACGGGGGGCCGACCCAGTCATACTTGTAATGAATGTAATGGTCGGCATTCTCTGCCGCGTAGGTCATCAGCGCGATGCCGATCTGACGCACGTTGCTCAGGCAGTTCACCGCCCGCGCCGCTTCGCGCGCCTTGCCCAGCGACGGCAGCAGGATGCCGATCAGCAGGGCGATGATCGAGATCACCACGAGCAGTTCGATCAGCGTGAACGCTCGCCGCGGCAAACGAGAGTGCGTCATCGTGTGACTCCCCGAGCTACTCAAAAACATGATCCAGGTCCGACTGGAGCGGGTCAGCGACAGGCACACCAAACCCCGCCAATTAATCTCAACCATGATAATATATCTGCTCATTGTCCGCTTGTCAACAAATCCCGCGCCAAGCGGCCATGAAAACCGTGTTTGGAATCGGTGAGCCGGCTCGGAGCGGTCCAAATCCGTCCTTGACAGGGGCATGGGTGGAAGTAGGATGGCCGCGTCATTTGGGGAACCTCTGCCGGGGATCCGGGGAACGTGGAAGTGGGGAGCGTTCGGAGAGGGAAAGAGCAGCGGGTTCCAGGTGGACAATATGAAAGACAAGAGACGGTCCGCGCTGGCGCGGTGGTTGTGGCGATCCGGTGGGCCGGTGCGGACGACAACGGCGGAGCGGACACGCGAGAGTGACTTTCGCGGGCTCGAACCTCTGGAGCCGCGCTTGTTGCTGAGCGGCTCGACCTCCCTCGAGGCCGCTTACGCGTACGACCTGGCGCTGAGTGAGGCCTCGGCGACCGCGGCTCCCGCCCCGGCTCAGGCCGTGCCCAGCTCGTTCAGCGACTTCGACGGCGACGGCCGGGTCGCCACGTCCGACCTGGATCGATGGTCTTCGTCCTACGGCCAGACCAGCGGCGCCACCCGGGCCCAAGGCGATGCCGATGGGGACGGCGATGTCGACGTCTTCGACCTCGGGCTCTGGCAGGACCAGATCGGCCTGACGGTTTCGATCACCACCGACGACGGGCAGGAGACTTTGCTCGGCGACGTCGACGGCGACAAGGACGTGGACGCGTTCGACCTGGCCCTGTGGCAGACCGGGTTTGGCACCGATTCCGGAGCGGTGCTGCTCAACGGTGACATCGACGGCGACGGCGACGTGGACGCGTTCGACCTGGCCATCTGGCAGGTCGGCTTTGCCGAACACGGCGACGGCGGGTCCGACGGCGAACCGCTCAGCAGCGGCAACATCAGCACCAGCGGCTGGACCGTCTTCGAGCCCTCGGCCGATACGCGCATCATCTACGTCGACGCCCAGGGCGACGACAGCAACGACGGGCTGACGCCCCAGACCGCCGTGCGCACCGCGGCACGCGCCGAGGGCCTGGTCCGCGACGGGCACCCCGACTGGATCCTCTTCGAGGCCGGCGACACCTTCGACAGCGTCTTCGGCGGGTGGGGCCTATCCGGCCGGTCGGAGGGCGAACGCCTGCTGGTCAGCACCTACGGCGACGGGCCGCGGCCGGTCTTCGAGACCAACGGCCAGACCTTCGTCAACGTCGGCAAGGGCGGTGTGAACCACGTGGCCTTCGTGGGTCTGCACGTGTACGACAACTTCCGCGATCCGGCTCATCCGCACTTCGATCCGGAAGCCGAGCCCACCACCGGCTTCCGCATGATCGGGGTCAACAGCGACCTGGTGTTTGAGGACCTGCACGTCGAGTTCTTCAAGGACAACATCGTTCTTCAGGGACCGAACGGCGATGAGCCGCAGTCCCGCGACGTCCGCATCCGACGCAACATCATCCGCAACAGCCACTCGAATCAGTCGCACAGCCAGGGCATCTACATCGCTCAATGGGAGGGCGTCCTGATCGAGCAGAACCTCTTCGACCACAACGGCTGGAACGACGCGGTCCCGGGCGCTGAAAAGACCATCTTCAACCACAACGTTTATGTCCAGACCAACGCCCGCAACATCACCGTGCGGGACAACATCTTCGCCCGCGCCTCGTCCCACGGCATCCAGGTCCGGCCCGGCGGGATCGTCGAGAACAACCTCTTTGTCGAGAACGCGCTGGCGTTCTTCGTGACCCGCGCCGACAGCGTCGTTCGTCGCAACGTTGTGCTGAACGGCACCGATATCTCCGAGTCGCTTCCCCGCGGCTTCGGCATCAGCACCTTCAACCTCGACACCGTGCTGATCGAAGACAACATCGTCTCGCAGCGCGTCGGCAACGGCGGAAAGCCCGGCATCGAGGCCGGCGGCAACGCCATCACCCTCCGCGACAACATCGTCTGGGACTGGTTCAACCGCGACGGCCAAGGCATCGCCATCAACGGCACCGCCGTCGAGAACACCGGCAACCGGGCCACCGCCGACTTCGACTACCTCGACCCGAACCGCGACCTGGCCGGCTACATGGCCACGCTCGACCGGCCCGCCTCGCTCGACGCCTTCCTCGACGCCGCCGCCGCCCGCGGCCGTCAGCAGTGGGACCCGCTGTTCACCCCCGACGCCGTCTACGACTACATCCGTGCCGGATTCGAGCCGGCCTCGCCGGCCTGAGCCCGGCCGCTCCGACGGTTCGCATCGCCCCCGCGGACGCCTTGCGGTACCATCCCGCGGGTGATGCCCCTGACGCTACTCACCCGGACGCTGGCCCCGCTTGTCCTTCTGCTCGGAGCGACGCCCGTGATCGCCACACCCCGGATCGATTCCACCACGCTTGCGCAGATGATGGACGCCGCCCGCGATCGCTTCGACGCCATCCTCGACGACCCCGCCGCCCATCGCTGCCAGATTCTCGTCTCCCGCGTCATCGAGGCCGACGCTCCCGGCCCCCCACGCCTCGAACGCCTCGCCTTCCGCGCCGACAACGAGTACTTCTACCCCGCCAGCTCCATCAAAACCTGCGCCGCCATCGCCGCCCTCCAACGCCTCGAACAGCTCCGCCGCGAGACCGGCCTGACCCTCGACGCCCAGACCCCCCTCGTCATCCACCCCCTCTTCCCCGACGAATCCCTCCAGGACCGCGACGAGTCCAACGTCGAGACCGGCCGCATCACCATCGCGCACGAGATACGCAAGATGCAACTGGTCTCCAGCAACTCCGCGTTCAACCACCTGCTCGAGTTCGTCGGTCACCGCCCCATCAACGAGATGATGTGGGCCGCCGGCCTCGAATCCGTCCGCATCACCCACCGCCTCTCCGAGTTCCGCTCCCGCCGGGACAACCTCCGCTCCCCACGCATCGACCTCATCCTCCCCGACCGGACCCACGTCGTCCCCGAACGCGAAAGCGACCTGCTGCTGGACAACCAAGGCCTCACCGGCCTCGACGTCGGCTCCGCCTACCTCGACGCCGACGACCAACGCGTCGATCGGCCCCTCTCCTTCCTCCACAAGAACCGCATCTCGCTCATCGACCTGCAGGACCTGAACATCCTCCTGCTTCGCCCGGACATCGACCTCGGCAAGCCCGGCTTCACCCTCTCCGACGACGACCGCCAACTCATCCGCCGCGCCATGACCGAGCACCCCACCGACTCCGCCAACCCCCTCTACCCGCCCCGCGACGACAACCCCGACTGGGGCGACCCCAACCTCCTGCCCGGCCTCGTCCGACACGCCCCACGCGACGCCTGGACCATCACCGACAAGTCCGGCCAGGCCTACGGCTTCTCCATCGAGAACGCCTGCGTCGTCCATGAGCCCACGGGCCAGTCCTTCTTCCTCACCGCCGTGCTCTACACCAACGACAACGGCGTGCTCAACGACGATGCCTACGACTACGACGTCGCCTACCGCTTCTTCGCCGACCTGGCCGACCTCGTCACCCCCCGCATGATCCCCCGGCTCGCCGGCGACACCCGCCCCGCCGCGCAACCCTGAACCCCACCCCCTCCACCTCTTCATCTCCCGACGCCCGCTTCCAACCCCTCACCTTGCCCGCCCCGGTACGCACAAGGCGTCATTTCGCCGCATCAAGCCGGGCCGCAGCGACGCACGACTCACGCGCCGGTACGTTCCCTCGGCTTGAGCGGCTGCGCGGCCGCCCGCGCCCCGCGCGCATGATCGTGGTCGCCGCTCGGCCGCGCGGGCGTCGAACCTCGCCTTCGTGGCCGTCCGCGAGGCGTCGCCTCCCGGCTGCAGGCACCGCCCGGCCCGTCCCATCAGCCGCCGGCCAACGCCCCGCCCACGGCCGCGACCAGCTCACGCCCGGCTCGTGCTCGACCCGGATGTTCACGTGGCCTTCGTCCACGTTCAGCTGCACTTCCCGGGCCGACCAGGGCTTATCCAGGCCCGGTTGGTCGATTTTCAGACCCGGGCAGCGACGCGGTCATTTCGCGGCCCGTGCCGATTCGCATACCGCCTGAGCGACACGATCGGCGACGCGGCGGTCGAGCGGCGCGGGGAGGATGTGGTCCGCGTTGGGCGAGTCGATGGCGTGGGCGATGGCGTGGGCGGCGGCGGTCTTCATGCGGTCGGTGATGCGGGCGGCCGTGGCGTCGATTGCCCCGCGAAAGATGCCGGGGAACGCGAGGACGTTGTTCACCTGGTTGGGGAAATCGCTGCGCCCAGTGGCCACGACGGCCGCGCCGCCGGCACGGGCTTGGTCGGGCGAAATCTCGGGCGTGGGATTGGCCAACGCGAAGATGATCGGATCCGCGGCCATGCGTTGGACATCGTCCGCCTCGAGCAGCCCGCCGCGGCTGACGCCGATGAACAAATCGGCGCCTTCGAGCATCGCGCGCAGGTCGCCCGCCCGGTTCTGCGGGTTGCTGTATTCCAGGATCGCCTGTTTGACCGGCCCGAGGTCTTCACGATCCCGGTGCAGCGCGCCTTTCGAGTCGCAGACGATCACCTCGCCGACCGCGTTGCAGGTATCGGACACCTGATCGATGCAGCGCAGCAAACGCACGATCGCGTGGCCCGCGGCCCCCGCGCCGGCGATGGTGATCCGCAGATCGGAAAACTTCTTGCCGGTCACGCGTGTGGCGTTGATCAGGCCCGCCAGCAGCACGATCGCCGTGCCGTGCTGATCGTCATGCATGACGGGGATGCCCAGGTCCTGCAGGCGATCTTCGATCTCGAAACAGCGTGGGGCGCTGATGTCTTCCAGGTTGATGCCGGCGAAACCGGGTGCCACGGCACGGACCGCGGCCACGATCGCGTCCGGTTTCCGCGCGTCGAGGCAGAGCGGCCAGGCATCGACATCGGCCAAGGCACGGAACAACGCCGCCTTGCCCTCCATCACCGGCATCGCGGCGCGGGGGCCGATGTCGCCCAATCCCAACACCGCGGAGCCATCGGTCACCACCGCCACGGCATTGCCCGCTACAGTCAGATCCCGCCAGCGCGGCGGTTCGTCACGGATCGCGCGACACACGGCCGCGACGCCCGGCGTGTAGGCGCGACTCAAATCTTCCGTGGACGCCAGCGGGACCTTCAGCCCAACTTCGATCTTGCCCCCGTGAGCGGCATGCAAATCCACACTCTGTTGGTCGAGCTCCGACAATGGTTCCTGAGGCATTCACAACTCCCCATGCGGCTTGTCTCAAAAGGCGGGTTCCATTCCGAACCGGGCACGAAAGGCGTTGCATGAGTTATAGACCGTTCGGCGAAGCCTATTAGCGTGTGTCTTCGTGCTCCACGTCGTCTCCGGCACCGAAGAACTCCCGCACCCTCGCGATTCCATAGCCCCAGGCTTGGATCAGTTCGATCTTCGGGGGCATGGTGCGCTCTTCCGGGTTGATCATCACATCAAGAATTGTCGGGCGTTCGTTGGAGATCGCCCAGGACAAGGCGTCGTCGAGCTCAGCCGCGGCGCTCACGGTCCGGCCCTCGCCGCCGCAGAGTTTGGCGAATGCGCCGAAATCAAGACTTTGAAGACCGGTCTGAAACTCGGGGTAGCCGTGAACCTCTTGCTCCATCTGGATCAGCCCGAGCTTCCCGTTGTTGAAGACCACGACGGTCACCGGCAGGTCGTACTTCACGAGGGTGAGAAAGTCACCCAGCAGCATGCCCAGCCCGCCGTCCCCCGCGAGGGCGATGACTTGGCGATCCGGGTGTGTCAACTGCGCACCGATCGCCGCGGGCATGGCGTAGGCCATCGACGCGAGCGCCGACGAGAGGGTGAACCGCTGTCGCCCGCGCAGGCGCAGGTTACGAGCGCCCCAGACGGTGACGGCGCCGGTGTCACAACAGAAGATCGCGTCGTCAGCGGCCAGCCTGCCGATGGCGCGGGCCACGCGTTGAGGCCGGATCGGGGTCTCGTCACTTGTTTCAGCCTTGTCCATCTCACTGAACCAGCGGCGCATCGCCTCCTGGTGTTGCTCAAGGAATGAATGATCACCTTTGGCATTCAGCCGGGCGCAGAGGGCCTGGATCGTGGGCTGGGCGTGTCCCAGCAGACCCAGTGTGATCGGATAGCGCCGCCCGAGACGCTCGGGGTCGATGTCGATCTGCACCGCGGGCGTTGCGTCCGGAAGAAACGAGCGGTAGGGAAAATCCGTGCCGATCAGAAGCAGCGCGTCCGATCCTTCGATGGCGTCGACAGCCGGCTTCACACCGAGCAGGCCGAGACCGCCGATGACGTTGGGATGCTCGTCGGGCAAGATGTCTTTACCCCGCAGCGCCTTGATGATTGGGGCGCCGAGAGTTTCCGAGAGGGAGACGAGCTCTTCAGAGGCGTCTCGGCAGCCGGCCCCGGCAAGGATGGTGACGCGTTCCGCCCCGTTCAGCAGGTCCGCGGCTTCCTGGAGCTCCCCTTCACAGGGCGTCATCCGAGCGTGGCTGCAGAAGATGCGATGTTCGTCGGCATCGCGTGGCACACGCTCGACCGCAACGTCCGCGGGCAGACTGAGATGCGCCGGACGCTGCTTGGCGATCGCCGCCTGACAGGCGTGAATGGCGATGCTCGGCATCTGCGCCGCCGAGACGACGGTTTCATTGAAGACCGTTGCGTCCTTGAAGAGCGTGTACAGATCGATCTCTTGGTGATAGTTCGACCCGAGGTGCTTTGTGGCGACCTGACCGGTGATCGCCAGGACCGGGGCGCCATCCATCCGCGCGTCGTACAGTGGATTGAGCAGGTGCACCGCGCCGGGACCGGCGGTGCCCACACAAACACCCAGCTTGCCGGTGAGCTTGGCCTCGGCGACCGCGGCGAAGGCGCCCGCTTCTTCGTGACGCACCTGAATGAAGCGAATCGAGCTCTGACGACGGATGGCCTCAACGAGGCTGTTGATGGCGTCACCGGGGATACCGTAGACCCGCTCGACGCCTAGCGTGGCGAGCGTGTGAATCAGAGATTCCGAGGTGTTCATGCGATGGATCTTCCGATGAATTGTGTCCAATGGGACGCGCCAGGTGAGCGCGCGATGCGAGTCTGACACGCGTGAATGTTCGGTGGGGCGAAGCGCTCAGGCGCGTTGGAGCTGGCAGCGCCCGGTACCGCGGCAGGACTCGCACTCGTCGGCGCGGCCGGCGACGTGCGCCAGGCAGTGGTCGATGCGCGACTCGATCACGCCGCGCATCAGCGGGTGAAGCCCGATGGGGGCGGTGACCATGTACGCCACGCCGGGGTGCTTCGCCGCCGCCTCGCGTGTCAGCGACGGGATGTCCTGGTCCCAGTGCTTGCCGGGCAGGAGGAAGTAGGGGCAGACGACCACGCGTTTGGCCCCGCGGTGCACGCAGCGGTCGAACGCGGTGGCGATCGAGGGCTCGGCCAGCTCCATGTGGGCGGGCTCGACGATGCGGTACCGCGTCGCCCGGCGGAACTGCTCGACGAAGTGCTCGAGCATCTGGTTGGAGGCGGTCCGCTTGGAGCCGTGGTCCACGATGACGATGCCGGTCTGGGTCAGCTCGGCGTCGGTCTCTGGCGCGTCGGTCGGGGCCGTGCCGGTCGTGGTCAGGGGAGGGCTGCTCATGCCGTCATGCTAGGCGGGTCGGGGGAGGGCGG
>CAYSIX010000037.1:9799-23159 GCA_964431205.1 uncultured Phycisphaeraceae bacterium | reverse complement strand
AACTGCAAATCCCACTCCGCCCCCTCCAGAGTCAGGAGAAAAATCATGTCCCACGCCATCCGCCCCGCACCCCACCACGAGCCCCGTACCACCGATCGCCCCGATCCCGAACGACCCGGGCTCGCCGCGCCAGGCGACGACCGCCAATCACGACGCCGAGAGATCCCCGCCCGTCCCGTTCCCCATGAGACCGGACGCCGCGGGAAGCCCGCGGGTCCGCAAGCGGCCTTCGCCGGATCCCCCGAATGCCCCGGCTCCCACACGCCCGCCCCGCTCGTCCGCTCGACCGACACCGCCTCGAAACCCAACCCCGACCGCGACACCACGCCCGATGCCCCCTCGTCCGACATCCCCGACCTCGTCCATCGCCTCCACGCCGGCGAGCTCGACCCCGCCGAGCTCAGCCCCGACCTCCGCCGACAGTGCGTCGACCACCTCGCCCTCGAGGGCTTCTCCGCCGCCGACACCGGCGAACTGCTCCGCCTCAGCGTCCGCACCGTCCAACGCGACCGCGCCGCCACCCGACGCGAACACGCCCTGCCCCCCAGCCTCACCCTCGGCGACGAGATGCTCGGCGAATACCAACGCCTCACCCTCGCCTCCGTCGAACGCCTCACCCGCCTGGCCCGCGACCCCGACACCCCGCCCTACGCCCGCCTCTGGGCCGAGGAGGCCATCAACCGCATGTACCAGCGCCTCATCCTCACCGCCCGCCGACTCCACCACCTCGACGACGGCTCCAAACGCCTCGAACACCTCCACGCCACCGACCCCGCCGCCCGACAACGCGCCCGCGAACGCCGCGCCGGCGTCATGCGCGACCTCATGGGAGGCTGAGCGCCCACGCGTCAGCGGTTTTGACAGGATCACGGGATCGGCCGGAGCCACCAGATGAGA
Source organism: uncultured Phycisphaeraceae bacterium (assembly GCA_964431205.1). GTDB lineage: Bacteria > Planctomycetota > Phycisphaerae > Phycisphaerales > Phycisphaeraceae > CAYSIX01. The sequence continues at coordinate 22,262 of CAYSIX010000037.1, read as the reverse complement.
TTGAGTGATTGGGCGATTCGATTTCCGGCTTTCCAGTTGTCCAGCTATCCAGCTTTTCCCCACGACCGTCGCCGCGATAGACTGGATTGTCCAGATGAGTGCCTCAGCCGATCGCCGCGAAAAAGCACAAGAACGACGGGTGACATCGCCTGAACCGATGGCAGAGAGTCCAGCCATGCAGAACAACGCGGGTCAATCGATGCCACGGCCGTTCCTTCGTCAATGGTGGACCGCGATCATTTGTGCTTCCGCGACAATGAGCGCTATCGCCATCCTGCCGACCGGCTGCGACTTCCAAGATTCAAAATCCGAGCCGACCAGCTACTCCGTCCGACACACACCTGTACCCTCGCACAAATGGCAACCACTGTTCGAAGGCAAGAAGATGGGTTTTGGTACACCTGACGGCGAAACCGTAATCGACCCCATTTTCAGCGATATCACACTTTTTCGGGATGAGCGCGCGTGCGTCCAACTCGACGATAGTCTTTGGCGAATCATAACCAGTTCTGGAGATGTTCTGAATGCGGGGCCTTTTGCTGAAGTGGCAGTATATTCGGAGGGTTACCTGGCAGTGGGGATAGCTACAGATTCTTCAACTCGGTACACTTATGTGGACACACAAGGCAAACGTTTGATGGATCCCGTTTTTGTGTCATTGCCCGCTCATTGGCGCGAAGGATACGGGATTGGTGAACTTCCGTCTGGAAAGGATGCGTTTGTTGACCGTAGCGGCCGTATCGTCGCGTCGTTCAGGCGAGCGGAACCGTTCTTTGAGGGCCTTGCGGCGGTCATTCCCAGCGCAGGCGACCGCCACTGGGGATTTGTCAACTCAGAGTTCGAGCTTGTCATTCCACCTCGATTCGACGATGTAGGGCGTTTCTCCAGCGGTCGAGCGCCGGTAGACGTCGGTGCGTCGGTTGGCTACATTGACCGTGCCGGAAAGCTGGTTATTCCGGCAATTCATCGCACGGCTTTGAATTTCATTGGTGATATCGCGCCGGTTCAGCTGGAAGAAGGTTGGACACTGATTGATCGAGAAGGTCGACGAGTATTTGAAATCGTGGGCTCTCAACAGGTCTTCTTTGAGGGTGTATCGACGTACATTAGTGATCAGATTGGTTCCGTTGGATCGGGTAGAGGAGATGCCCGGCAGCGCGATTTCTGGCTCGGCAATTGGTGGGTGTGGCAAGAATACAGCCGAGCAGAGGACCAGATCCTTCACGAAGAGAATTGATCTACTCGTTTGGTTTTTGATCCGTTCATTTCGTCGGAAGAGATGGCATGCGTAAGGGTCGGGTCCAGTCGGTGGCACGACGCCTGGCGTTCGGCATCTGCTGCGTGTTGACGGCGTTGACCCTCATCGGCTTCGTTTCCAGTTGGTGGTGGCCGGTGCACGTGACGGTGAACGTGACCTCACGCACAAGGCTGAACCTTCACGTCGCGGGCGGCCGGATCGAGTTGTCCGGCTTCCGCCGGGACGACCCGCCGAACCACGAACCCGCGCCGGCGCTGGCGTCCGGCTCATACGAGGACATGCGCGCGGCCGTCGATCGCGGTGAAGCGCAAGTCGCCGTGCTCGAGGCCGACCCGTGGTGGCACTGGCTGCGCTTCGACCATCACACGACGCGCCTGCCCGGCTGGGTCGACGGCGGCGGCGTTCTGCGCACCTTGACCATCCCCTACTGGCTCGTGATCGCGCTCGTCGGCGCCTGGCCGACGTGGCGCGCGGCCCGGTGGGCCGCCGCTAAACCCCCCAGTGCGCGCTAAGCGGTCGCTCACGAGCGTTTAGCGGGGGGCAACGCCCCGCGCGAAACGGCCGCGTGAGGCGCCCGCTCCTGCTGAGCGTGTCACGCACGGCAACGACCGGTCGGAGCACCGCTTGACCCCGCTCGAACAAAATGCTAACATATGGTGCCGTCGCCGGTCGTGGGGACGGTGCGCTCTTTGACAAGTCAAGACCGATCCGCTGAACCGCGGATGGCGCCGATGGGATACGGCCGGTTGTTGCTTCATCAGCCCTGATCCCCGGTCCCTGCTCCCTGTCCCCTGCCCCGTGCTCTCCGTGACCTGAGCGACTTTTCCTGGCGGCTTGGCGACTTGGCGGTTTGGCGTCGCCCTTCTCGGTACGGGTCTTCCCTAGGGGGTGACGTCACCCTGACACGGGGGTGACATGGGGGTGACACGCCCTAAACCCTTTGCGCATTGAGACTTGTGTATTTTGCATTGCCGGAGGGGGGGTGGGGGGTGACATTGGTGAGGAGGTAGGAGGTAGGAGATAGAAGGTAGGAGGGGAGGAGTCAGGAGGGAAGGAGAGGAGGAGAGGAGGAGGCAGAAAGCGGTAAGCACGGAAACGACGCCGTGCGATCGCCAGATCACCCAATCGCCAAATCACCCGATGGCATCCGGTGGATCCGGCCGATCCTGTCATCCGGTCGACGTGGGGGCGTGGGGGTGGCGTGGGCCGCTTGGCCGGTGGCACGCGGTACCCCGCGAACGGGGGCCGGGGATCGGGGCTTGATCCCGCGTTCGCAGGCCGCGGGGATCGAATCCCGGGCCTGAGGTCTCGGACCCCGATGGGGGCGACGGGGCGATGTGCCGGGCCGGGGCTCTGGCGTGCGGGGCGGCCCGTTACGACTGGCGTGTGCGTCGTGACCGGGCGCGTGGCGGGACGGAGGCGGACGAAGGGCGGGCGTGTTTCGCAACCCACGGGGCGGTCCTGGCCGATGGGAAAGTACGCAGTCGGCGGTGGAGCGAGGCATGCATCCCCAGCAGATCGGACGTTTGCTCGTGGCCCGAGGCCTGTTGACCGAGCAGCAGGTGCAGCAGGTGCTGGACGCCCAGGGCGCGACGCCGAAAGCGTTCGGGCGGTTGGCGTCGCAGTTGTTCGGGATCGATCCGGCGGTGATCTACCGGGCGTTGGCGGATCAGGTGATCCGTCAGGCGACGGAGGCGTCGATCGTGCACGAGACGGTGGACGGGTATTGCCGGTCGCTCGTGACGGCGTGGGAGGCGTGGGAGCACCTGGTGCTGCCGATGCGGATCGAGGCGGGTTGCCTGGTGTGCGCGGCGACGGTGGAGACGCTTCCGGAGGCGATTGAGTTGATGGAGCGTGCGACGCCGCTGCCGTGCCGATTCGTGCTGGCGCCGTGCCATCTGCTGGAGCAGTACGTGGAAGAGCAGTACGACTTCGACGGGATCGAGGTATCGGACGATCCGGGTCGATGGAACGTGGCGTAGGCGGCGTCCGGGGCGTGGCCCGGCGGGCAGACGGCACCGGCCGGGACGGTCGGGCTCAAGCGAGCTTGCGGGACGCGGTGGTGCCCCGCGGGCCGGTGCGCACTTCGAAGTTGGCGTCGATCAATCGCTGGCGGAGGGCGTCGGCGTTGGCGAAGTCCTTGTCGGCGCGGGCCTGATCGATCTGGCGGCAGAGGCGCTGGGCTTCGGCGTCGGAAAGGCCGTTGTCCGCGGCGGCGGGTTCGGCCTCGTCGGCTTCGGTGGGAAGCAGGCCCAGGACGCGATCCATCTCCTGCAGGACGCTGAGCGACTGGGCCGGGTCGCCGTGCTTGTCACGGAGGAACTCGAACGTGGCGGCCAGGGCGCCGGCGGTGTTCAGGTCGTCGGCCAGGGCCTCGCGGAAGGCGACCAGCGCGGGGTGGTCGGGATCGGGCGGTCTGGTCTGGCCGTCGGCCCGGCGGGCGAGGTCGGCGGCGACGTCGCGGAGGCGGCGGACGGCGCTGGCCGAGTCTTCCAGGCCCTTGCGGCTGAAGTTGAGGTTGGAGCGGTAGTGGCCCTTGATCAGCTCGAGCCTGAGGACGGCGGGATCGACGGGGTGCCCGGTGACGCGGCCCTCGAGCACGTCGCGGAGCGTGTAGAAGTTGCCCTTGCTCTTGGACATCTTCTGACCCTCGACCATGAGGTGCCGGCTGTGGAGCCAGAAGCGGGCGAAGTGGGGCTGGCCGGTGGCGCCGCGGGTCTGGGCGATCTCGCACTCGTGGTGGGGGAAGATGTTGTCCTCGCCGCCGGTGTGGATGTCGATGACGTCGCGGCCGAGGACGGCGGTGGCCATGGCGGAGCACTCGATGTGCCAGCCGGGATAGCCGGGGCCCCAGGGCGAGTCCCACTTCATCAGGTGGGCGGGGTCGGGTTTCCAGAGCAGGAAGTCGGCGGGGTGGCGCTTGCCCTGCTGGTGCTCGTCGAGGACACGGCCACCGGCGCCGCCGCGGAGCTGGTCGAGCGTGTTGCCGCTGAGTCGGCCGTAGTCGGGGAAGCTCTCGACGCTGAAGTAGACGGTGCCGTTGTCGGTGACGTAGGCGTGGCCGCGGTCGATCAGGCTCTGGATCATCCGCTGCATGGCCTGGATGTGCTCGGTGGCGCGGGGCATGCGCTGCGGGTACTCGTCGACGATCTTCATCCGCAGCCTGCGGGCGTCATCGAGAAACGCGTCGACGTAGAACTGAGCGATCTGGTACGGGTCGTCGGGATCGGCGACGTGCGCGGCGTGGCTCTGGCCGGCCTTCTTGGCTTCGCGCAGGCGGCGCGCGGCGAGCTGCATCTTGTCCTCGCCCGCGCCGTCGGCGAGCTGATCCTCGGTCATGTGCCCGACGTCGGTGAGGTTCATGACCTGCAGGACCTCGTAGCCGCACAGCTCGAGGAACCGGCGGAGGACGTCGGCGAAGAGGAAGGTCTTGAAGTTACCGATGTGCACGAAGTCGTAGACCGTCGGGCCGCAGTTGTACATCGAGACGCGCGGCGGGTCGATCGGCTCGAACACCTCGACGCGGTGCGTCAGCGTGTTGTGCAGGCGGATCGGCATCGTGGCGGATTGTATGCGATGAGCGGGCGTCTGGCCGCCGGTCACGGTCGCCGGCTACTTGACGTTGGAGGCGGCGGCGTCGACGGGCGAGGCGACGGGCTCGACCTTCACCCAGCGCACCTTGGTGCGCTCGGCTTCGGTCACGGTGAAGCGCAGGCCGTCATAGTCGAACGCCTCGCCGGGGTCGGGGATGTGCCCGAGCTGGGAGAAGACGAACCCGCCGACGGTGTCGTAGTCCTCGTCCTCGGGCAGGTCGAGGTCGAGCTCGTCGTTGAGCTGATCGATCCGCACGCGGGCGTCGACCTCGTGGACCTCGTCGGCCAGGCGGCAGATCAGCGGGGGAGCCTCGGCCTCCTCGTACTCGTCCTGAATGTCCCCGACGATCTCCTCGAGGATGTCTTCGATGGTGACCAGGCCCGCCGTCCCGCCATACTCGTCGAGCACGATCGCCATGTGGACCTTGCGTGCCTTGAACTCGGCGAGCAGCTCGCGGACCATCTTGCTCTCGGGCACGAGGAACGGCTCGCGAACGACGTCGCGCAGGCTGAACGGGGCGTCGGGCGGCGCGCCGACGTATCGGATCATGTCCTTGGCGTACAGCACGCCGACGATGTGGTCGAGGCTTTCCTGGTAAACCGGGATGCGGCTGTGGCCCAGCTCCAGGATCGCCTGCTTGACCTGCTCGAGCGTGCTGTCGACCTCGATGCCGTCGACCTCGGTCCGCGGGGTCATGATCTCGCCGACGTCGGTCGTGGGCAGGTCGAAGACCGCTTCGAGCATCTCCTTCTGAGCGTCGTCGACGGTGCCGGCGTCGCCGTGGTCTTCGACGACCGAGAGGACCTCGCTGGTCAGCTCGTCATCGTCGCGGGTCTGAAGGTCGGCGCCGGAGAGACGGCGGACGACCGGGTCGGCCAGGTGCAACAGCCAGGTGACCGGCGTCAGCACGATGTGAGCGGCGACGAGCAAGGGCATGGACCGGGCGAGCAGGTGCTCGCCGCGGTAGGTCGCCCAACTCACGGGGATAGCGACCACGAACACGCTGACCAGGGCGCCGGCGATGAGGAAGGCGACCAGGTAGGTCAGCGGCAGCGACCATTGCGTGAAGCGGGTCTCGAGCCAGTAGAGCGTGCAGAGCAGCACGATCATGCTCAGCGTGACGCGGAGCAAGGCGGTCATGAGCACGAGGTGCGGGACGCGCAGGACGAATCGCGCCAGCCGTTCGGAATCGACCGGGCCGCCTTCGGCCAGGACGTCGGCGAAGCGGGCACGCGAGAACCGCTTCAAGGCGACGTTGCAGGCTCCGAAGAACGTCGCGGCAACACACGCCAAGATGCCGATCCAGATCGCGGCGTTCACCGGTTCCTCTCGCGGACCCCGTCCCGGCTCCGCACGCCGGAGCCTGTTGAATCACCGCTCGGGCCGCCTGGGGACGCGGGGGCAGACGTCGGCGGGCGTCGACCGGCGGGTGCCGTCTCGACGGGGCGGAACACGGCGCCGTGGCCGGCGGCGGTGAGCAGCTGGTCCTCACGGCGGTGCATTCGCTCAAAGCCGGCCGGGTCGTGGTCGTCCTCACCCGCCAGATGGAGCAGCCCGTGCAGCACGTAGAGCAGCACCTCGAGTCGCGTCGCGTGGTCGCGCCCGGCGGCCTGACGCCGGGCCTCGTCGAGGCACACGACCACGTCGCCTTCGATCGGGTCCTGGGGCTGATCGCGCAGGTCGAAGGTGAGCACGTCGGTCGGGCCGGCCTCGCCACGGTACCGCTCGTGCAGGCGGCTCATCTCCGCGTCGTCGACGACGCGCACATGAAGGGTCAACGGCCCGAGCCCGCCGAGCGTCACGATACGGCGAAGTTCCCGGGCCAGCCACCCGCGGAGGGGCGGCTCGACGTCGTCGGTCTCGATCTGCACCGTCAGCCGACAACGCCCGGAGGGTCGTGAAGGAGCGGGCCCCGGACTCGGCGGCTCATCGGACGCCGACGGCTCATTGCCATGTTCATGCTCGGACAAGATACACACCACCGCTGCGGATCGACTCCCGTGGTTTTGATGTTCAGCCGCGACCCCAAACCTTATCCGAAGAACGACGGTCGGGCCAGCCGGAGCACGACCGGGCGTTCAGGCCTCCGTCGGCTTGCGACAGCATCGGTCCTTGACCAGCGTCACGCACGCGCCGGACTTATCGAACCGGACGTCGGTCATGTAGGCGTTCATCAACAGGACCCCGCGGCCGTGGGGCCGGTTGAGGTTTTCCTCCGACGTGGGGTCGGGCAGTTCCTGAGGGCGGAAGCCGGTCCCCTCGTCCTCGATGCGGACGCAGACGCGGTCGGGGTTGACGCGGCCGTCGATGTGGACTTTCTTGCCGGGGTCGAGGCCGTTGCCGTGGCGGATGGCGTTGGTGACGGCCTCGTCGAGGGCCAGGCGGATGGCGAAGATCGCGTCCTGGGGATAGTCGAACGCGCGGACCTTCTCGAGCACCGCTTCCTGGACCCGGGCCACCTCGGAGAGCCGGCTGGGGATCACAAACCTGAACTGGATCGAGCGGTGCGGGTCCATCACAGAACCGATCGGTCCGCCGTGGCCGGTCGTCCGCGGTCGCGACTCATTTGAAGCTGGCCAACGCCTTGTCATTGTTGTCATGGATCTGGAACAGCTTGTTCAACTTCGTAATCACGAAGACTTCGTAGATGTTCGAGTCGATGTTGGATAGGCGCAGTTGGCCGCCCTTCTGCCGAACCTTGTTGTTGATGGTGATCAGCGTCCCCAGTGCCGCGGAGGAGAGGTGTTCGACGTTCTCGAAGTTCAGCAGCAGCTTGGGGCTGGTGGCGTTATCGATGATCGTGGCGATCTCTTCGCCGATCTGCTGGATGCTGGCCTCCTCGAGAATGTTGCGGTCCACGAACTGCACGATCGTGACGTCGCCCTCCTCGCGAACCACCAGACGGGAATCCTTCGTGGTCATCGACCGGTCTCCTCATCACCGCGAAGTCGGGACGCACGGGCCCCAACCATTGAATGCCGGGAAGGTAACGGAAACGACGCGCACTCGCCACCGCCCGACCGCCGCCCTGCGACCCCGCCGCGACGGGCCCCGAGCCACACTTTCATCTTAGGCGTGCCGCGTACGCGTGCGGCCACCGCCCCGGATCGCCGGTCGCGTTCGAGGCGACGCCCACACGGCACATCGGCCAGCACCGCCGAGCCCGGCGAGTCGTAACCCTCATTGCGCGCCGGCGGTCTCCAGCCGGTTGAAGTAGGTCTGAAGCCGGTCCCGCTGCGATCGGGCGATCCGCGCCTCGTCCGAGTCTTCGGCGACCTGGGCAAGGATCTGCTCGATCAGTTCGCGGCCCTGGGCGATCGCCTGCTCGGCGGTCTCACTGGCCGACGACGCCTTGACGCGCAGCGCCTCGGCCCGCTGCGCCAAACCTTCTGCCCGCGACATGCCCAGTTCGCGGGCGGCCGCGGCGATCACAGTCGTCAGCGTGTGATGGTTCGACAACGCCACCGCGTATTCGCTGTTCACATACGCCTGGTCGGTCAGGATGCCCAGCAGGTCCAGCCGCACGTTGAGCCGTTCCTGTGTCGGGGCCGTCGTCGCGGGCTGCTCGAGCTGGGCCACCGCGTCGGCGATCGCCTCGGCCGCGGCGGCGTATCGCTGGTCCACGATCTGCGAAAACGCCTGATCGAACTGCTCAAACTCGTCGGCGAGCACCTGCACCGCATCCGACCGCTGCTGTTGCGCGGTCTCAACGGCCTCGCCGATCTCACGCTGCTGCGCACGCGTCTCGTCGATCTGGCGGCGAAGGTCTTCCAGCAGGCCGCGGGTCGTGTTGAGCTGGTTCTGCAGGACCGTCAGCTTGCTCTGGACCGCGTCGATTCGCACCTGCTGACGGTCGGCGTCGGCCGAGTGCTCCGCCGCACGTCGCTGAAGCTCGGCGGCCTGATCACGCAGCTCGTGCGCCCGATCGGATTCGGCGACGAACGCCTCGTCGAGCAGGCGTTGTGCCTCGTTCATCGCGGCCGTGGCCTGCTGTTGAAACCCCTGTTGCCCGGCGCGCAGGTTGGCGATCTGGGCCTCGAGCGCCGCCGCTTCGGTCGCCAGCGTCTCCCGTCGCGCCGAGTAACGCTGAACCTCCTGCTCAAGCTCCTCGATCAGCTCGCCCTGGTTCAGATCGAACATCGTCGTTCGACCTTCAGCCTCGTTGGCGGCGCGAAGGTAGCTGATGATGGTGGCCGACCGAGTCGCCAGCTCGGCAAACTGCGCATTGGCCTCCCGCACGTGGTGGCGCGCTCGCGAGGCGAGCACGTCGGCCAGCAACCGGCTCGCGATCAGTCGCTGGCCCGCGCCCCCGTCCGCGATCGTCTCCCGCAACGAGGACTCTGCGTCTTCCAGCGCCTGCTGGCGGTATTCCTGGATCGTCGGCTTCGGGTCGGCCTGTGCCACGTCCGGCGGGATGAACCCGCGTTGCGCCCGCTCCAGCGCGGCCAACGCATCGAGCAGACTCTGACGCGACGACGCCTCGGCCGCCGCCTCCCGGTCGCAGCCCGTGCCGCCACCCACACACAGCCCCGCCATCAGCACCCACGTCAGCATCGCTCGCCGCACTGCTCGCTCCTTCATGTTTCGCAGCGAATGTCTCAACCCCGACCAGCATAACGCAAGTCACGCGGGCTCGCCTCGGCCCACGCGTCAACCCGGCAGTGCCCCGTCCGTCTCCACGGCGTCGCGCTCGGCCGCTTCGGTCAGCTCCAGCGACTCGGTGGCGTCGCGTCGCTCCAGGGCCTGGGTCAGCGGGTCCGTCGCGTTCGCCGGATCGAACGCCATCAAGCAGAACCGGGCCGGCGCGTGGCGCCCGAAGCTCGCCAGCCGATCGTCCAGTTCCATCGCCACCATCCCCCGAGCCGTGGCCATGTCCAGAAGCAGTGTCGGGTCGGCACGGTCGTGCTGGTACAGGAAGCGCATCTGCCCCATGATGCTCAGCGGCTGCGGGTCATCCGCCGGCTGACAGACGATCGAGTCGGTGCCAAGGCACACGTTCACCCCCGCGTCGAGCAGCTGCCGGTAAGGATGATTGTGATGCCCGAAGTACGCGCTGGCCCGTGGGCAGTACACGACCGACGCCCGCGCCACGCGTAACCGCTCGATGTGTGGGGGCTCGAGGTAGTTGCAGTGGGCCAGCAACCATCGCGCATGACGCAGCGGCTCGGCCAGATAGTCGACCGGGTGAGCGTGCGGATGAGGCAGGTCAGGCTCGGGCACGCCCAGACTCAGCAGCAGGTCGCGAAGCGGGCCCTTGGCCTCCTTGAGCAGCTCCAGTTCCTCGGGTGACTCGGCGACGTGGCTGACCAGCCGCATCGCGTGCTGGCGGCTCATGTCGGCGGCCCAGTCGTACAGCCGCTCGCCGGCCGAGTAGGGCGCGTGAGGCGAGAGGCCGAGCACCACGCCGCGTTCCAGCGCCGGCACGGGCGTCTCGAACTCGAGGGACTCGAGCTGACCACGGATCTGCTCGATCTGCTGCTGCTGTCGCTCGCCCAGGCCCGTGCACTCGAGGTAGCTGACGCCGGGCAGACGCGCGGCACGCCGGGCCTGAATCGCCAGAGGGGAACCGGCGACGTCGCCCAGCCAGCCCACGCCCGCCTGGATCGACTGCTCCGCGCCGCGCTGGACGCCACGTTGCACGGCCTCGGGCGCAGTCGGCCGCTCGCGGATGACCATCTTGAGCCAACCGACGAAGTCGCCCTCGAACGAACGCGGGCCCAGGCCGGTCAGGTCGAGGTGAGCATGAGCGTTGACGAGCGTCGGCGTGAGCAGTCGGTCTGGCAGCTCGATGACGCGATCGGTGTGACGAGCGGCATGGCGGGTGTGATCGGGATCGCCGGCGGCGACGATGCGTCCCCGGCGGACGACGATCACCCCCGGCCGCGCCGTAACACCAAACGCGTCCGCGATGGCGCCGGCACGGACGACCGTGGTGCCGCCCCGCTTCATGAACCGTCGTCTGCTCATCCGATAAGTTCCAGCAGTCGACCCCGTCGGGCCGGGACGCGCTACCGGGCCGATGTCAAAACGGGTACAATCGCCGAAAGGGGGCGACCAGGCAAACCGGCACGCTTGAATAAGGAATGGTGATGATGAAGTCGGACACGAAATGGGTGTTGTTGGCCGTGGCGAGCGTGTGGCTGGGCGGTTGTGTCGCGCAAAAGAGCGCCGACGACCTGCTGACGCTGAACCGGACGCTGGAGAGCCAGATCATCGATCTGCAGGCGCAGCTCGAAGAGGCCGAGGGGCGGATCGCCGCGTTGCAGGCGGCCGCGCCCGATCCTCGGATGGAGGCCGAGCTCGAGGCGCTGCGGTCAGAGCGCGATCAGCTCCGCGAGGCGCTGGCCGCCGCCGAGCAGCAGCTCCGTGAGGCAGGCAGCCGGGTTACCGTGATTCCCGAATCGATCAGCACCGCCCTGGAGGAGCTGGCCCGGCGTCACCCGGGGGTGATGAGCTACGACCCCGAGCACGGCATGGTGCGATTCCGCAGCGACCTGACGTTCTCGCTCGGTTCGGCCGAGGTGCGCACGGGCGCCCAGGAGACGCTGCGGAGCCTGGCGTCGATCCTCAATTCCGCCGACGCGTCGGGCTTCGAGGTTCGCATCGTCGGACACACCGACAACGTGCCGATCACCAAGTCGCGTGATCGTCACCCGACCAACTGGCACCTGTCGGTGCACCGTGCGATCTCGGTGATGCAGGAGCTGCGCAAGGCGGGGGTCCCGTCCACGCGGATGTCGGTGATGGGATACGGTGAGCACCGCCCGGTCGTGCCCAACGGTCCGCAGGGCGCCGAAGCCAACCGCCGCGTGGAGATCTACCTGGTCTCCATGACACCCACGCCCCCGGCGGAGCAGATGGTCCCCGCCCAACCCGCCGACGAGAGCACCACGGGCCAGGCGCCGGCCGATGAGCCGGTGATGTACAAGTGACTTTTCGCGCGACCCGCCCGCCACCATCGGGCCGCTTGTCAAACCACGCGCGGCCGGCCATAATCCGTTGCGCTTGCTCAACGGAGGCCGTGTATGGATGCGACCAGCCTGAATCAGGTGGCCCGCCGCGACCGCTACCCCCTGGCGGCATACCAGTTTGTGCGTCGCGGCCTGGAGTTCACCGTCAATCGGATTCACGGGGAGATCGACGAGGTCGAGACGCTCGATCCGCGGACGGTCCACTCGCGTCACGTCAGCGGTCACGAGCTGTGCCTCGGTCTCCGCGACTACGCCCAGGAGCAGTACGGCCTGCTGGCCCGAACGGTCCTGAGCAAGTGGGGGATCCGGAGCTGCGAAGACTTCGGCCGCATCGTGTTCAACATGGTCGAGGCCGGCGTCATGCACAAGACCGACGATGACCGCTTCGAAGACTTCGTCGGCGTCTTTGACTTTCACGAAGCGTTTACCTGTCCGGCGGGCGAGCTGGCTCACTGACGTGCCTCGTTCCGTGGCCAGTCGCGATCCCACTGGCTGAATATCGCCGGCGTGAACGGGCGGCGTCGAACGGCGCATCGATCACGACGCCGCGACCGCACCGCCTCGACACCTCCACGGCCCGCCGGGCCCGCAGCCGCGAACGGGCCCCGCTTTTTCAGCCCGCCCGCCGTCCGGACCGATA
>CAYSIX010000037.1:0-9789 GCA_964431205.1 uncultured Phycisphaeraceae bacterium | reverse complement strand
CAACCGAAGCTCCGGCTCCGCCGCATCCGGGACGTGATCGCATGAATCCAGACCCTCCTGCGCTATGGCAACGTGAGTGGTTTCAGTGGCTGGTCGTCGTGCTCGTAGCCCTGGCGGTCGCGTCGATGATCGTGCCGAGCCTGCTCGGGCTCGTCTACGCGATCCGGCCCGTGCTGCTGCCGGTCGTGGTGGCGCTGTCTCTTGCGTACATCGTCAACCCTTTGATCGGGTGGGTCGAGCGACGCCTGCGGCTGCCGCGATGGGCTTCGACCGCGGGCATCATGCTCGCCCTGTTGGTCGTTCTCACGATCCTGAGCCTGCTGATCGTTCCGCCGCTGGCCAAGCAGGGCGCCGACCTGGTGATTCGGCTGCAGAAGTACCCCACGCAGCTTCTGGACCTGATCCAGGACAAGCCGGCGAACGGCCCCAACAGCTCGTCCGAGCCGGACCCGACGCCGGCGCAGGACAACGCGCAGTCCGGCGAGGGATCCACGACCGAAAACGAGCAGCCATCGGCCACCGCGCTGACCCCGGAGACCGCGTTCGAGCCGCCCTCGAGCGTGAACGAGATGATCGACCGCCTGCGTGATCCGGTGTTTCTGCGCAGTGTTCTGGCCCGGGCGCTCGACTACGTGGACGAGATCAGTTGGCAGAGCGTAGCGAACTTCTTGTACCGATCCCTCGACCTGGGAGTGGGTGTGGGTGTCTCGGCGATCAACACGACGAGTTACCTGCTCGTCGCGACGGTGATCGTGGCGTTCTGCTTCTTCTTTTTCAGTTGGAAGTTCGAGCGTCTGCTCGCGTGGTTTGTGCCGTACATCCCCGCGGCGCACCGGGCGCGCACGCTGGAGCTGCTGGACAAGATGGACGCGTCGGTGGCCGCGTTCATCCGCGGGCGGCTGCTCCAGGTGCTGGTGATGATCGTGGTGCTGTCGGTGGGCTGGTGGTGGGCCGGCGTGCCGTTCTGGCTGCTGCTGGGGGTGCTGTCGGGGCTGTTGAACCTGGTGCCGTTCGCGGCGGTGGTGGGCTGGCTGGTGGCGATCCTGCTGACGTCGATCGACGCGATGGCCGGGGGCGACGGCTTCACGCTGTCGGTGATCATCTGGCCGACCGTGGTGTACGTGGTCGCCCAGGCGCTGGACGGGTGGGTGGTCGAGCCGCTGGTGCAAGGCAAGGCGACGGACCTGGATCCGGTGACGGTGCTGCTGGTAGTGATGGTGGGAGCCGCGTTGGCAGGGCTGCTCGGCATGCTGCTGGCGATCCCGACGGCGGCGTGCATCAAGATCCTGGCCAAGGAGGTGTTCCTGCCCTGGCTCCGTGCCCTGGCGGCGGAGTCGGAACCCGCCGCTTCCGTACCATGACGCGGGCGGCGGCCAAAGCCACGCCACGATCGCCCTGGGACGTTGATCGCTCACAAAGCACACGCCTAAAATCTCTTGGGTCGGTCGAACGGCGACTTGACGAGAGCCAGTGCCTGCCGGATCGAGCGAGTGTGCCCATGGCCGGCCGCGCGAGCGTCACGTCCGCGATCGGCAAAGGAGACCACCGATGCGAGGCAGCCACAACATAACCGTGTGGATCGGATTGATGTCTGTGCTGGCCCTGAGTTGTGACGCCATCGGACAGACGCTGCAGCAGCGGATCGATGACATGCGTCGGCGGCAAGCCGCTCAGCGGTCGGCCGCGTCCGCCGCCACGGAGGACCCGGTCCCCGCGCTCGACATCCCGGCACGCATGGCGCAACCGCTCCGTAACGTGCGCTTTGACGGCGTGCCCGCACAGGAGGCGTTCAACCAGTGGTCGGAGCGGACGGAGATCCCGCTCGTGATCGACTGGGCCGGCCTGGAGCTGGACGGCGTGGACCCGCAGACGCCCATCACGCTCGAGCTGGATTTCGTCCCGGCCTGGCAGCTTCTGCGACTCATGATGGACACGGTCCGGTTTGAGACCGACCTGATCTACGACGTCGAGCCGTGGTACGTACGGATCTTGAGCAAGCGGCAGGCGAACCGCGAGACGGTGATCCGCACCTATGACGTGCGTGACCTGCTCATGGAAGTGCCTCAATTCACCATGGCTCCGGAACTGGACCTGACCGAATCACTCGGTGAGACAGCGGCCGGCGGGGGTGGCGGTGGCGCGACCCAGCTTTTCACCGACGAGCAGGAAGATGAGGACGAACAACGCCTCACACGCGCCGAACGCGGCGAGCAACTGGCGGCGTTGATCCGCACGATGGTCGAACCGGACATCTGGCAGGCCCACGGCGGCCAGTACTCGTCGATCCGCTACTTCGACGGTCGGCTGATCGTCAATGCGCCCAAGTACGTGCATCGGCAGATCGGCATCCCCTCGGTCACGCCCCAGCGGCGACCGGTCGTTGAGTCGGTGACGCCGTCCGATCGCGATGCCCGCACCACGACCAGCCGGTCGAACGCCAATGGCGTGAGCGGGATCACGCCGGCGCGGCCCGTCTCGGGCGTGCAGCCACGGTAATCCATCCGGCCGGGCGCGTGGGCTTCGGCGATGGGGTGGCGGACGTCCTCGGCTTTGTATGGGCCGAACGCCCGTGGAGACTTCTCAGCGGCTCGCATCGAGGCCGGTCGCTGTCGTCGGCTGTGAGGGATCCGACTCCGCGTCCTCCAGCGAGGCGACTTCGCCGGCGTCGCCCTCGGCGGTGGCCGGCTCCAGTCCCAAGCGCTTGTTCAGCTCGGCCATGATCTGATTCGTCGGCTCGCGATCAAACTTCCAGTCATCCAGCAGGATACGCCCACCCTGGCCGTTCGTGCGGTAGTGAACGAACGCGATGCCCTTGTTCTGCCAGCGTGACTTGTCCACCGACTCGATCTGGTCCCAGGCCGCCCGCTGACCGCTGCTGGTGCGCAGCCCCTCGTCGTCGGCCTCGACCCACCGCCGGCTGTTACGCAGCAGCCCGAACAGGAAAAACGCGCCGATCGGCAGCGTGATGCCCGCGAAGATGTACTGGGTCATGATGTCCTTCTCGGACAGCGGCTCGGTCTGGGGCTCGAGCGGCCAGCCACGCTCCCGCGCCAGCTTCGGCCATAGCTCGGGATACTCCTGCGGATGCTGCTCCTTGAGCTGCTGGTAGGCGAGCTGGATCTCGCGCTTAGCCGGGTAGCCGACCGCGCCGTCGTAGAGGAACCAGAGCCCGAAGCCGAACGCCCCCAGGCCGATGATGCCCAGGCGGATCAGGTAGTGACGTGCGATGTTCGCTCGAATGCTCATCGTGGTCTTCGTCTAGTGGTCGGGTTGATGAATCGACGACGGAACACAGAAACGGCCGCCGGTTGGCCGTCACTCGGTCTCCAGGACGCTGAGCACGCGACGCCACCAGTGTCGTACGGCGGCGCGGGCCCCCGGGTTTCGAAGCATCGCCGTGAATCCTCCTTCGTCCACTCGCCGCCGCGGAATCCGCGGCAGATCACGCCTCTCACGCAACGCCCAGCTCAGGAACGCGCTGGTCTCCTCGATCATCTGGCGCCGAAGATCGGTCGCGTATCGTCTTGATCGGCTGGATCGGGGGGAGCGCAAAGACAAACCCTTCCTTCCACGGGTCGGGCGACCGGACACACGACGCGGCCTATTCTTGACCGGCCGGGTCCGTTTTTCAAGGCACGCCCACTTTTTCGGACTCCGGCCCCACCGAAACGCGTAAACGCTGCGATCCTTTCCCGCCGCTCAACCTCCCGCCTCCCACGCGGCCGTCCACCTCAAAAACCGTAACCATGCCCCCAGCACCATGACCAGCGCCCCCAGCGCCAGGCACGTCCACCGCCACCAGGCCGCCCCCGGCCGAGCCATCATCCCCAGCCGCACCGCCCAGAGCAGGCCCAGCAGCACCGTCGCGACCATGACCTTCACGCCGATCAGACCCTGAGCCCACGGCCCGACCTCCCGGTACGCCGGCGCCAGCCACACCCACTGGTGCAGCCCGCTGAGCAGCAGGCCGAACACCGCGATGCTCAGAAGCACGCGGAAACGCGCCTCGATCTGTTTGACCCGAGCCTGGGCGTCGCTGTCCGTGGGCCACTTCCCGGCCGGAGGGGCACAAAAGGCGATGAATGCCAGGCCACCGACGAGCACCGCGGCCGACGCCACGTGCAGCCAACGCATCGCGATCACGATGAGGGCCGAGTCCATACGCGTGCGGTACGTTAGCACGGCTCGGGCGATCGAGGACGCCGCGTTTCGGGGGCTCGTCGCGGCGGCCGCGCACGCCACACCGAATCAACCGGCTCGCCGCCGCCCCGGGGGGCCCTGCCGTCGCACGTGCCGCCGCGCCTGCAGGCACGCCGCCATCAGCACGTGTCGAAGCTGCTCGAGGCTGAGCTGGTGCAGGAAGTCTTCGGTAAAGTCGAGGCGTGGCCGGCGGATCGAGGCCAGCTCGGTCAGGCAGCCGTCGCGGTCGAGCCCGTGGATGTGCTGGATGATCTGATCGATGGGTTCGTCGAGGCGCATCGGCCGGGTCCGGCTCGGCGCGACGTGGCGCTTCCGTTCACGCCAGCACGTCGAGGAGGCTGCCTACTGCATCGGCCGATCCGCCCGGTAAGCTTGCCGATTCCGCCTCACGGGGGGAGGGGGCCGAGTTATCGGAGTCGGTGGTCAGCCTCAGCAACGGATCGGGCACGGGCGAGTCCTGTACGGCGGCCTCGCCGTCACGCTCCCGATCCGGGCACGGGGTCGCGGCACCCGCCGAGATCTCCGGGCAATCGACGACGACACGACGTTCGATCGCCGCCTCGATCCGACCGGCCGGCGACCCGGTGTCGCGCACGCCGTGCGCGTCGAACCGCCCGTCGCCGAAGAGACGGTGTTCGATCAGGGTCAAGGCGATGCTGCGATCCGGTTCGATCCGCATGAACGAACCGGTGCGAGCGGCACGCCCGGGCCGGCCCAACGCGGCGATCAGATGTAAATCGCGTCGCCTCAGCCGGTTGCGTTGACGGGCGACGTTTGCCGGTCGTGCGGATCGTGCCGCGTGTTGCCGGCCGACCGCATCCGTGGTTGCCGCCGGTCACACTCGCCCTACAGTGATCCGCCGTGCTGACCAGCGACCTGGAATACGCCCTGCCCCCGGAGCGCATCGCCACGACCCCGGCCGAGCCGCGCGACAGCGCCCGGCTCCTGGTCGCCCACCGCGACGACGGCCGGCTGGTCCACGCCCGCGTGCGGGACCTGCCCGAGCTGGGCATTCTTCATCCCGGCGACCTGATGCTGCTCAACCGCACTCGCGTCATCCCGGCGCGGTTCACCGCGCGCCGGGAGCGCACCGGCGGGCAAGTGCGTGGGCTGTTCCTGCACGAAGCTGCCGAAGGCTGGCACGTCATGCTCGAAGCACGCGGCCGCCTGACCGTCGGCGAGACGGTTCGCCTCGACGACAACACCCGTCTCGAGCTGCTTCGCGACGCCGGATCGGGCCAGTGGATCGCGCGCAGCGATTCGCCCACGTCAGCGATCGACGTCCTCGAGCGCGTCGGTGAGACACCCCTGCCGCCGTATATCCTTCGGGCCCGCAAGCACGGCCAAATGCCCGAGCTGACGCCCGAAGACGCGACGCGATACAACACCGTCTATGCCCGCGAGCCCGGATCCGTCGCCGCGCCCACCGCCGGATTGCATCTGACCGACGCCCTGCTCGCTCGCCTGCGTGACACAGGGGTTCAGCTCGCCGAGGTCACGCTGCACGTCGGGATCGGCACGTTCGCGCCGGTCCGCACCGATCGGCTCGACGAGCATCGGATGCACCGCGAGTCGATTCGTGTGCCGTCCAAGACGATCGAGGCGATCCGCTCGAACCGCCAACGAGGCGGCCGAATCCTCGCCGTCGGCACCACCACCGTCCGCGCCATCGAGAGCCTGCCGGAACAATGGGCGTCGACCCGTGACGATTACCTCGCCGCGACCGATCTGTTCATCCACCCCGATGCGGGATTTCGCTTCCGCTTTACCGACCGCCTGCTGACGAACTTCCACCTGCCACGATCCACGCTGCTGGCCATGGTCGCCACGCTGCCGGGCGTAGGCCTCGACCGCCTGCTCGCCTGGTACCGGGTCGCGATCGATCAAGGCTACCGTTTCTACTCCTACGGCGACGCCATGCTGATCGTCTGATCCCGCTCAAGAAACGACACCCGCCAACGGCTATCTTACGGGCCCGACCCGAAAGGAAGCCGTATGACCCCCAAGCAGGTTCTTCAGTTCGTTCGACAGCACAAGATCGAGTACATCGACTGCCGCTACATGGACTTCCCGGGACTGTGGCAGCACATCACCTTCCCGATCAGCGAGCTGAACGAGGACAGCTTTGAGTTGGGCTTCGGATTCGACGGCTCCTGCATTCGTGGCTGGGAGGCGATCAACGAGTCCGACATGATTCTCGTACCCGTCGCCGACACGGCCCATCTCGACCCGTTCCTCGAGCGCCCCACGCTCGGGCTGATCTGCGACATCAAGGACCCGATCACCAAGAAGATGTACTCGCGTGACCCTCGCTCGATCGCCCGCAAGGCCGAGACCTACCTCAAGGACTCGAAGATCGCTGACCGCGCCATGTTCGGCCCCGAGCTGGAGTTCTTCGTCTTCGACAGCGCGTACTACGACCAGGACGTGAACACCGCGACGTACCGCGTCGACTCGGTCGAGGGCATCTGGAACCGCGGCCGACCGGACCCCACGAACGTCGGCTACCAGGTCCGGCTCAAAGAGGGCTACTTCCCCTGCCCACCAATGGACACGCTGACCGACCTGCGCAGCGAGATGGTCGCGGTCATGCGCGAGCTGGGCCTGGCCGTCGAGGGGCATCATCACGAGGTCGCGACCGGCGGGCAGTGCGAGATCGATCTGCGATATGAGTCGCTGTTGCGCATGGCCGACCACTGCATGCTGTACAAGCACGTCGTGAAGAACCTGGCGGCGCGCCACGGCCGGGTCGCGACGTTCATGCCCAAGCCCCTGTTCATGGACAACGGCTCGGGCATGCACACGCACTTCTCGCTCTGGAAGGGCACCAAGCCACTATTCGCCGGCAACCGTTACGCCGGCCTCTCCATGCTCGGGCTGTACGCGGTCGGTGGGATCCTCCGGCACGCGCCCGCCATCATCGCCTTCACCAACCCGACGACCAACAGCTTCAAGCGGCTTGTCCCCGGCTACGAAGCGCCGGTGCACCTGATCTACTCCTCACGCAACCGCGCCGCGGCCATCCGCATCCCCATGTACCAGGCAAACCCGAAAACCAAGCGGCTGGAGCTGCGGTTCCCCGACGGCTCGTGCAACCCGTACCTCGCCTTCGCCGCGGTCACCATGGCCGCGATCGACGGCGTCAAGAACAAGATCGATCCCGGCGAGCCGCTGGACAAGAACCTCTACGACCTGGAGCCCGAGGAGTACGAGGCGCTTCACACCGCCCCGGCCGACCTCGACCACGCCCTCGATGCCCTCGAGGCCGATCACGCGTTCCTGCTCGAGGGCGGCGTGTTCACCGAGGACGTGATCCACTACTGGATCAAGTACAAGCGCGAGAACGAGATCGAGGCGCTGCGGCACCGACCGCACCCGTATGAGTTCTGCATGTATTTCGATATCTGAGCACGCAGCCAGCGCGACACGGGTCGCGTTCACGCTACGCCGCGTCGGAGTCGACCTGAGTGGACCACTCGCCGCTGTCGGCGCCGCGGTCGGCGGCGGAATCGAACGTCTGGGGCACGTAATCCTCGCCGACGATCCGCCCGTCGATCGTGCGGACGATCGGCGCCGGGTTCTCGGCCTCGTGCTTCTTCCACGCCGCCTCGAGCTGCTTCTGCTTCTCCTCGTCGAGCTTGCTCCACGCCAGTCGGCCGCGACACTTCGGAAAGTTCGAGCAGCTCAGCCAGTACCCCCGCTTCGACTCGCGCATGTACAGCTTCGCGTCCTCGCACTTGGGGCAGGTGATGTCGGTCAGCAGCGGCGGGACCTTCGGCAGCACGACCGTGCCCTTCTTCGGGTCGAGCTTGAGCACGAACTTGACGTCCGGGTAGTTGACCGAGCTGAGGAACGGGCCGAAGCGCCCGTCCCGGCGGATCATCCGGCTGCCGTCCTCGGGGCAGAGGATGTCGGTGAGCTGCGGCTCGAGCGGCTTGCCGTCGGCGTCCACCGGCGCCGCGTACTTGCAGTCGGGGTAACGCGAGCAGCTCAGGAACCGCCCGTTCTTGCCGAACCGATAGACCGTCGGCGCGCCACACGTGGCGCAGTCGTACGGCGCCGGCTCCGTCGCCGCCTTGGCGTGCTGCAGCTCGTCGTGCGCCTTGTCCAGCTTCTGCCGGAACGGCTCGTAGAACTCCTTGAGCATCTGACGCCAGTCGTGCCGCTCGTCCTCGATCTTGTCCAGCTCGTCCTCCATGTACCGCGTGTACGAGACGTCCATCACCTTCGGGAAGGCCTCGACGAGCATGTCGGTGACGACCTTGCCCAGGTCGGTGGCGCGCAGGCGCTTGTCGCGCGGCGCGACCGGCTCGACGTACTTGCGGTCCTGGATCGTGCTGATGATCGGCGCGTACGTCGAGGGGCGGCCGATGCCTTCTTCCTCGAGCTTCTTCTGCAGCGACGCCTCGGTGTACCGCGGCGGGGGGCTGGTGAAGTGCTGCGTCGGCTCGACGTGCACGAGCCCGACCCGCTGCTTTTCGCGCAGCTCGGGCAGGATGACGTCGGCGTTGGGCACGCCCATGACGCGGTAGAAACCGTCGAACACGATGCGTCGTCCGCCGGCACGGAAGCGGGCGGATCGGGCCTTGCCGTCCAGCCGGCCTTCGACGCCGATCAGGACCGACGTCGAGTCCACCTCCGCCGGGCTCATCTGACACGCGACGAAACGCCGCCAGATCAGGTCGTAGAGCTTGAACTGCTCGTCGTTCAGCTTGCCGCGGATCGAGTCGGGTGTGAGGTTGACATCGGTCGGGCGGATCGCCTCGTGGGCCTCCTGGGCCGACTTGTTGCTGGAGCTGTACACCTGCGGCTTGTCGGGCAGGTACCGATCGCCGAACTGCTTGCCGACGTACCCGCGGGCCATGTCGATCGCGTCTCGGGACAGGTGCGTCGAGTCGGTACGCATGTAGGTGATCAGGCCGGTCTGCCCGCGTGCGCCGCCGAGGTCCACGCCCTCGTAGAGCTGCTGCGCGACGCGCATCGTGCGCTTGAGCTGAAAGCCCAGGCGGGTCGAGGCCACCTGCTGCATCGTGCTGGTGATGAACGGCGCGGACGGGCGTGAGCGGCTGCGCTTGGTCTCGATCTTCTCGATCGTGAACGGCGGCGCGTCATCGGCAACCCTCCCGACGTACTCGCAGCGGAACCGGGCCGGGCCCTTGCCCTTGGGGTCCTGCCACTCACGCGTCTCGGTGACTTCAAAGCCCAGGGCCTTGGCCAGGTCGAGCGCCTCGTCCCGATTCGTGATCTGCCGGTTTTCACCGTCGATCTCAACGAGTTCGGCACGGATCGCGTCGTGCTCGCTCAGCCACGCGTTCTGATCCTTCTGCGAGCGAGGGTTCTCCTCGTCGCCGACCTTGGCCCACCGAAGCCACCGCTCGGCCAGCGAGCCGGCCTTGTCCGGGTCGGCGCTGAACAGGGCGGTGATCTTCCAGAACTCGTCGGGGATGAACGCCTCGATCTGGCGCTCACGCTCGACCACCAGCCGCACGGCCACGGACTGCACGCGGCCGGCGCTCAAGCCCCCGGCCACCTTCTTCCACAGCAGCGGCGAGACCTGGTAGCCCACGATGCGGTCGAGGATTCGCCGCG
>CAYSIX010000036.1:4950-23284 GCA_964431205.1 uncultured Phycisphaeraceae bacterium | reverse complement strand
GGGGCGGGTGCGGAAGTGCTCGGGGATGGCGCCGACGTTGGAAGGGGTGCGGAGCAGGTCGAAGACCGGGCGATTGGCGTGGACGCGCTCGTAGGAGAGCGCGGGCATGAGGAGGGTGCCGGTGGGGCCGAGCGCCTGGAGAAGGCCGCGGACGACGGTTTCGGGCCCGCCGGGGACGGGCCCGAGGCGGCTGAGCGAGCTGTGCACGAGCAGGGCGCCGCCGGGCCGGACGCCGAGCTGGATCAGGTCGTGGGCGAGCCGGTCGGCGGTGTGGTCGGCGGCGACGGGGTCGGCAGCGGGGGACATCGCGGCGTGGTGCGGCTCGTGCATGCCAGAAGCATAGAAAAACGCACCCGATCGGGGTCGGGTGCGTTGCGGTTGGGCTCGCGAAAACAGGCGAGTGGAATTACTTGAGCTCGACCTCGCCGCCGGCTTCCTTGATCGCCTCGGCGAGTTTCTCGGCCTCTTCCTTGGGCACGCCTTCCTTGACCGCCTTCGGGGCGCCGTCGACCAGGTCCTTGGCCTCCTTGAGCCCCAGACCGGTCGCCTCGCGGACGGCCTTGATGACCTTGATCTTCTGATCGCCGGCCGCCTTGAGGATCACGTCGAACTCGGTCTTCTCTTCGACCTCCTCGGCGGCGCCGGCCGGGCCGCCGGCCATCATGACCGCGCCGCCCGCCGCCGGCTCGATGCCGTACTCTTCCTTGAGGTAATCGCCCAGGTCCACCGCTTCCTTGAGCGTCAGACCCACGAGCTTGTCCCCCAGTTCCTTGATCGCTGCCTCTGCCATGCTGCACCGTCCTTACTTGCAAAACCATTCGCCCGAGAGGTCGCGACCCATTGCCGCGATTTAACCCGCCGGGGCGGGCCAGTCAGGCGTCGATGTCCGTCGTTTGTCGCGCCGCGTCTCTCACGCCGCCTTGGTGATCGTCTCGCCCTTCTCCAGCTTCTCCTCGATCGCCTTGACCAGCGACGCGACCTTGCGGCCCGGGCCGAGGATCGCGCCGACCAGGTTCTGGCCCGGGCTGAGCAGCAGTTGCACCACCTTGGCCTGGGCCTCCTCACGGGTCGGGTACTTGCTCAGGGCGTCGAGGTCCTCGGGCCCGAAGACGATCCCCTCCATCAGGGCGCCCTTGAACTGGAGGTTGGCCATCTCCTTGGCCACGGCGATCAGCTCGCGGGCGATGCTCACGACGCTCGTGTCCTCGTCCACGGGATAGACCATCGCCGACGGGCCGTCCAGCAGGCCGTCGAGCGGCTCGAGGCCCGTGCCCGTGATCGCCCGCCGGGCTAGGCTGTTCTTGACCACCGTGACGCGGATCTGCTTCTCGGCGAGGTTGGTGCGCAGCTTGTTGTTGTCGTTGGCGCTGACGCCGCGGATGTCGACCAGCACGGCGCCGTTCAAGCCCGCGAAACGCTGCTTGTACGACTCGACGATCATGTTCTTGACCGGCTTGCTCATGGAAACGTTCCTCGCTTCTCGTTCCTGGTTCCTCGTTTCTCGTTCCCGGCCGGGCTCGGCTCGTCGTTCCTCGGGCTCCGGCGACCGAGGGAACCAGGAACCGGAAACGAGCGGCGGGCCTCTTACACCGCGACGAGGACGCTGGGCGTCATCGTCCCGGACATCGCGACCTTCTTGACGTAGGTGCCCTTGGCCGCCGGCGGCCTCATCCGCTGAATGTGGTCGATGAACGCCTGGGCGTTCTCCTGCAGCGCGTCCGGCGGGAAGCTGTGCTTGCCCACCACCGCGTGCACGTTGCCGTTCTTGTCGTTGCGGAACTCGATCTTGCCCGCCGCGTACTCACGCACCGCCTCGGCGACGTTCGGCGTCACCGTCCCGCTCTTGGGCGAGGGCATCAGCCCCTTCGGGCCCAGCACTCGACCCAGCTTCGCGATCACCCGCATCATCGCCGGCTCGGCCACCGCCACATCGAACTCCATCCACCCGCCCTCGATCTTCTTGACCAGCTCCTCCCCGCCGGCCTCGATCGCCCCAGCCTCCTTCGCCTCCTTCACCTTGTCCGCGCTGCAGAACGCGATCACCCGCTTGGTCTTGCCCACCCCGTGCGGCAGCGACAACGACCCGCGGATCGCCTGGTCCGCCTGCTTCGGGTCGATCCCCAGGTGCAGGCAGATCTCCACCGACTGATCGAACTTCGTCGGCTTGAACGCCTTGATCCGGTTCACCGCCTCAGGCAGAGGCACCACCTCGTCGCGGTTCGGCGTCTTGTTCAGATCCGTTCGGTAACGCTTACCCTTCTTGGCCATCGTCTTCCCTTTCGATCAGCCCGCCGTCCACCGGCGGCGCTCATCTGCCACGGTTCCGGCCCGTGGTCGGCCGTTCATCTGGTGATTGGGCGATCTGCCGCCCCGACGCCGTCCGCACGACCACCCGCTCGTCCAATCAGAAATCACCCATCCAAGATCGAAAATCCCTACATTCCCTCGACCGTGATGCCCATCGAGCGGGCCGTGCCCGCGATCGTACGCATCATGGCCTCGACGCTGTGCCCGGTCATCTCCTTGACCTTCTCCTCGGCGATGGCGCGGACCTGATCGGCCGAAACCTTGCCGACCTTGTCCTTGTTGGGCACGCCCGAGCCCTTCTCGACGCCGGCGGCTTCCTTGAGCAGCACGGCCGCGGGCGGGCTCTTGACCTCGAAGCTGAACGAGCGGTCCTTGTACACGGTGATCACGCAGCCGACGACCTTGCCCTGCAGGTGGCCGGTGGCGGCGTTGAACTGCTGGATGAACTGCCCGGGGTTCACGCCGTGCTGGCCCAGCGCCGGACCGATGGGCGGCGCGGGCGTGGCGGACCCGCCGGGCGCCTGGATCTTGAACTGGGTCTGGATCTCTTTCTTGGCCATGGTGCGTCTCGCCTGTCGTGCGTGCGGGAATGTCGGCGGGGCCGGACGGTCCGTGCCACACCGACCGCGGCGGCGTCGGCCCGGTACGCCGAGCCGAACAATATACGCCGCCTCCGGTCGCTTGCCAAATCGCCCGCCGACGCGAAGCGGCCGTGGATGGATCGGGGCGAGCGATCCGCCCGCCGCGGCTTGGCGACGCGAGGCAGCGCCGCCCCGGGCGGCAGGCCGGGGTTTTGCCGCGTGCCTCACCCGCCCCCAACGCCCGGCCGGTGCACGAACGACATCTCGTACGTCCGCTCGCTGACGTGCAGCAGGCCGTAGCCCGCCGCCAGCAGCCGTCGAGCCGTGTCACGCGTCCGCTGGTACGGGATCGTCGCGTACATGTGGTGGAACTCGACCAGGAGCTGCGTCGGGCGGGTCGGCCCGCTCAGCAGGTCGTCGAGCACGTCGTACTCCCCGCCCTCGATGTCGAGCTTGAGCAGGTCGAGCCGGTCGTGGCCGAGCTCGTGCATCAGCGTCTCGAGCCGGCGGACGGGACAGGCGACGGTGGCGTCGGCCCCGGCGTCGCGGTAGCGGGCGACCGGGGTGTAGTGGGCCGATCGCTCGCGCCGCGGGGCGTGGAACCGCAGCTCGCCGTCGCGCGCCGCCAGGCCCAGCGCGTGGAACCGCAGCCGCGGCGGCAGGGGCTGCGTCGCGACCCATTCGACGCTGCGCGGCGTCGGGTCGAACGCGTGCACCCGGCAGCCGAACCGCTCGACCACCGCCCGGTCGAAGCTCAGGTCCCGCCCCACGCCGACGCTGTACACCACGCTCTGCGGCCCCAGCGGCTCGGGCCAGAGCACCCACGCCCCGTCGCCCTCGCCCACCGCGACCCGGGGCAGGTCCAGCGTCGCCGCCAACCCGTCGCGACGCAGCCGACGTCTTCGCACCGCCGCTTTGATTCGGCGTAACATGCTCAGAGCGTACCGCCCGCCACGCGTAGCCGAAACGCAGGGTCGAGCCATGCTACGCTCTCATCGCCGAGCACGTCACCCGCTGACCACCGTCCGCGACGCGCGGTCGCTCGCCCTGCTGCTCGCGCTCGCCTCGGTTCACGCCGGCTGCGCCACCATGCTGCCCGGCATGATCGCCCGGTCTCAGAACAGGGGCAAAACCGTCGAACGCCTCGGCGACCCCAGCGAACGCAGGGTCCGCTCGCTCGGCGCCGCCGAGCACTTCCGCGTCGACGTCGGCCCGCCCGACGCCTCGCTGTCCGTCTGGGTCTTCGACCCGCCACGCGACCCGCCCAAGGGCACGATCCTCGTCCTGCACGGCTTCCACGACCACTGGTGGTGGATGCGCGACAACGGCCTCGAGTTCGCCGACGCCGGCTACAGCGCCGTCCTGCCGGACCTGCGCGGCCACGGCCGATCCACCGGCGACTTCGTGACCTTCGGCGTCGTCGAGAAGCACGACCTGGCCCAGCTCGTCGATGAGCTGGACCGCCGCGGCCTGCTCGCCGGACGCCTCGGCGTCTACGGCATGTCCTACGGCGCCGCCACCGCCATCCAGTTCGCCGCCATCGATCCCCGCGTCGACGCCGTCGTCGCCGTCGCTCCCTTCGCCAACATGCGCGACGTCGCCCCCCGCTAC
Organism: uncultured Phycisphaeraceae bacterium; assembly: GCA_964431205.1. Lineage (GTDB taxonomy): Bacteria > Planctomycetota > Phycisphaerae > Phycisphaerales > Phycisphaeraceae > CAYSIX01. Next base: position 18,785 of record CAYSIX010000036.1, on the reverse strand, counting down.
ACCCGCATCTTCCGGCCCGTCTTCGGCTGGCTCATCTCCGACCGCGAGTACCAGCAGGCGATCACCGAGGCCGGCCAACGCGCCGGCTACAACCCCGACGACGCCAGCCCCGAGACCGCCATCGCCCGCGTCACGGCGCCGGTGCTGGTCGTCCACGGCGAGTCCGACTTCATCGTCCCGGCCGACCACGCCCGTCGCATCCACGCCAACAGCGACGACAACGACGAGCTGCTGCTGGTCGCCGGCGCCGGCCACTTCAGCATCTGGATGGACTTCAAAGGCATCGTCCGCGACCGCAGCATCGACTGGTTCAACCGGCATCTGCGCAAAGCCGGGCGATAACCGCCGCGTCGCGACACGCCCGTTCCAAGCCGAGCCCTGAGCGGTAGCCAAGGGCCGGATCCGACGCTTCGCTGCCGCTCAGCGTGCGGCTTGGGCTCAGAACGACGAACGCACGGCCAGCCTTACCGCACGCGCGACAGCACGGCCGATTCGCGCGGGCCGAGCTCGATCGTGATCGTCTCGCGCGGGGCGGTGGGCGGGTCGGGTATGCCGATCGGCTCGATGCGAGGCCGGGCGTCCGGCGCCGCGTCCGGGTCCACGACCACGCGCGTTTGATCGGGGTCGAGCCAGTCGATCAGGAGGGCGCCGTGGTCGGCGTCGGCGAGTGGGATCTCGACGCGGCGGGTCTGCTCGCTGCGGTTGAACACGACGTACACGTGCCCGCCCTCGTAGTCCCGGGCGTAGCCGAACAACTCGCGATCGTCGTCGGCGATGATCGTGCGGACGAACCCGAGGCGCAGCGGCTCGAGCCGATGCCGCATCGCGATCAGCCGCTGGTACCACTCGAACAGCGGTTCGCGAAACGCAACGTCCGGGTCGTCATACGGCATCAGGTCGGGCCAGACCATGGGCATGCGGTTGGACGGGTCGTCGGGGCCCCACATGCCGGCCTCGGAGCCGTAGTAGATCATCGGCGCGCCGAGGAAGGTCATCTGGCAGACCAGCGCCTGGCGGATGCGCCGCCAGTGCTCGGTGGTGGGCTTGTCGATGATGTAGTCATCGGCGCCGTCCTGGAGGCGGTTGCCGCGATCGTAGGGTCGATCGGCGTTGACGAACATGGAGGCGAGGCGGTCGGTGTCGTGGCTGTCGATCAGGTTCTGCTGCACGAGGGCGACCGAGAGCGGGTAGGCGTGGACGATCTCGTGGAGCCGGCCGGCGAAGGCGGTGGGGCTGATGGCGTCGTGCCGGTCGGCGAAGAAGTCGATGACGGCCATGGCGAAGGGGTAGTTCATGACGGCGTCGAACTGGTCGCCGCCGAGCCACGGCTGGGCCCAGCCCCAGATCTCGCCGCAGATGTAGGCGTCGGGCTTGATGGACTTGACGAGCTTGCGCCAGTCGCGCCAGAAGACGTGGGGGACCTCACCGGCGACGTCGAGCCGCCAGCCGTCGATGCCGCGGGAGGGGTCGCCGTCGGGCGCCAGCCAGCGACGGGTCACGGCGAAGACGTGCTCGCGCGGCCCGGGCGCGAGGCCGAGCTCGGGATCCTGCCTGAACTCGGGCAGGTGGCCGTTGGGCCCGTCCCAGGCGTTCCACTGGATCCCGCCGGGCGCACCCGGCTCGCCGCCGTCGCCCCAGTCGGTGATCTGGAACCAGTCGGCGTAGCGCGATTCGCGGCCGTGGCGGAGCACGTCCTGAAACGCGAAGTGCTCGCGGCCGACGTGGTTGAACACGCCGTCGAGGATCACGCGGAAGCCCTGGCGGTGGGCCTCGGCGATGAACTGGAGGAACAGCTCGTCGGACGGGGTCCATCGCCACGTCTCGGGGTCGTCGGTTTCACCGTTGAAGCCGACGGATTCTGATCCGTGGGCTTCTTCATTGTTTGTGCCATGGGCTTGTTCGACGATCCCGAAGTTGTCGTCGATGTGCCGGTGGTCGGTCGCGTCGTACTTGTGCAGGCTCTCGGCCTCGAAGACGGGGTTGAAGTAGAGGGCGTTGACGCCGAGGCGGCGCAGGTACGGAAGCTGTTGCATGACGCCCTGGAGGTCGCCGCCGAAGCGCCGCCGCCAGACGTTGCCGGCGCCGCGGTGGAAGTTGCCGGGCTCGGCGACCTCGCCGGGCAGCGCGTCCCACCAGTCGGCGGTCCAGGGCAGCGAGCCGGGCGGGTCGTTCGCCGGCTCGCCGTTGCGGAACCGCTCGGGGAAGACGTGGTACCAGACGGCGTGGCGGGCCCACTCGGGGGTGTCGAACGGCGGGGTGAGCGAGCTGGCGTAGGCGGCGGCGCGGGCGGCGTCGAGCGTCTCGTGCAGCCGTCCGCCGGCCTCATAACGCGTGAACGAGCCGTCACGCAGCTCGAAGAAGTACACGAGCCGGCCGTTGTCGCAGGTGACGATCCGGCCGAAGCGATCGAGCCCGCGGTGCGTGCCGGCGAACCACAGCGGCTCGCGCCGCCACTGTTCACCGGCGCAGCGGAAGTGGACGGCGGCGTGGTCGGCGTCGCCGGCGAGCACGCGCAGGCTCAGCCGCACGAGGCTGCCCGACGCGATGCTGCGATCGACGGGATTGTCCGGATCGTGCAGCACGGCCCGGGGCTCGATCGCCTCGGGCGGCGGCGGGGGCAGCCGACGCGGGTCGGGCCCGATCAGCACGGCCGAGTTCACCCCGCCGTGGCCGTCCGGCTCCTCGTAGTCCGCGTCGCTCGCCGGGTCGTTGACCCACCGCTCGCCGTTGAGCACGAACTTGTACTGATACACCCCTTCCTTGAGACGGATCATGGCGCGGTACACGCCGTCGCCGCGATCGTGCATCGGCGTGGCGTCGGTCGCCCAGCCGTTGAAATCGCCGGCGACGTGAACACTGCCCACGGATTCACTCGGCGGCGGCTCGAACGTGAACAGGTGCCAGGTCCCCTCGAGCTCGCGCAACTGCCGCGTCGCGGGATCGTACGCGAGCGCGGCGGCGCCGAAGCGCGGCTCGATCACCCCAGACGCCAGCACGCGATCCGGCTTCGACGCCGGCACCACCCGCGCCACGGTCAGACCGCTCAGGTCGCTCAGCACGTGGCGGTAGGTCACGCGGCCGTCATGGTCGGCCTCGATCATCCGCGTCGCCGGGCTCGGCATTGGCGCGGCATCGTGCAGCAGGTGATAATCGGCCGCGCGTGCCGGCGCGTGACACGCGACCAGCCACACAAGCAGGAGACAAAGAGCGCGTGCCCTTCCTCCTCTCCCCCCGGGAGAGGGCCGGGGTAAGGGCCGAACGCCATCGGCGCCCACCACGCGCTCGACGCCCCCCTGCCCATGCACGGCCGCGAGGGACCGTCGCACAGGAGCAGTCGATTGTTCAGGCGATGCTCCGGCTCTTGACATCGTGCGTATCCCGTTCATGGTTCATCAAACACACCCGCGGAGCGAGTCGGCCCGCTCAACGGTGCAACACGATCATCGAGTGCGGCGGCAGCGTGACGCGGTCGCGCGCCCGGCCGATCGGCTCGACGCCCGCGCGCTCGTGATCGACCGCCACCGTCCACTCGCCGCCCGGCAGTGTCAGCTCGTGCGCCGCCCCGTCGCCGTTGTACGCGACCAGGATCTTCGCCCACGGGTCGCCGACGGCCGCGCCGTCGAGCGTGTACGCGATCAGCGGCGACGCCTCGAGGAACCGAAGATTGGCGCGCACCTCGGCGGCATCGGTCATGCGGAACGCCGGATGGGCCCGCCGCAGCGCGATCAGCCCGCGCACGTACTCGTGCACCTCACGGTATTCGTGCTTGCGCTGCCAGTCGAAGGCGTTGATGGCGTCGCCGGCGTTGTAGGAGTTGTGATGGCCGTGCTTGGTCCGGCAGAAGTCACTGCCGCCGTGCAGGAACGCGATGCCCTGCGAGGTCAGCACCACGCCGAGCGCGAGCTTCTGCATTGCGCGTTTCTCGGCATCGGTCGCGTCGGGCAGGGTCCTGGCGAGCTTGTCCCAGAGCGTGAGGTTGTCGTGGGCCGAGACGTAGTTGACGGTCTCGATCGGCTCGTGGGCGAAGTCGTGGATGTGCTCGTTGAAGGCGATGGCGCCGACGACGCCGCGGCGTACGGCGTCAGCGCGGGCTTCGCCGCGGGCGGCCCCGCTGATGAAGCCCCGGGCGGTGCCGTCCAGGTCGCCGCGCAGGGCGTCGCGCAGGTGGTCGTTGAACACGGCGAATCGCGAGCCGCGCTGCGCGCCCTTGCCGAAGCGGATCGGCCCGCCGCCGGTCCACGGCTCGCCGTAGAGCGTCAGGTCCGGGCGGATCGCCAGCAGCTCGCGCTCGATCGCCGCGACCGTCTCCGGCTCGTGCATACCCAGCAGATCGAAACGGAACCCGTCCACCCGGTATTCGGTGACCCAGTACCGCAGCGAGTCGACGATGTAGTCGCGGACCATCGCCCGCTCGTCGGCGATGGCGTTGCCCGTGCCGGACTCATTGAGCAGCCGCCCGTCCGGGCTCGTTCGGAAGTAGTACCACGGGACGGTCTGATCGAACGGCGAGTGCTCGAAGGAGCTGGAGGTGTGGTTGTACACGACGTCGAGGATCACGCGGATGTCGGCCTCGTGCAGCGCGAGGATCGCGCGCTTCAGCTCGCGGATCGTCTGCGCGGGGTCGTGCGGGCTGGTGCTGTACTGCGCCTCAGGCACGTTGAACAGGGCGGTCCAGTAGCCCCAGTTGTACTCGTCGAGCGAGGCGGTGAAGTCGTGGATGGGCATGAGGTGGGCGGCGGTGACGCCGAGGTCGCGCAGGTGGGACAGCGCGGTGCCGGGCGTCTGGGCGGTGCCGGCGTTCGTGTGCGTCAGGCCCAGATACTTGCCGCGCCACGCGGGCGGGCAGGTCGGGTCGGCGACGGTGAAGTCGCGGACGTGGATCTCGTAGATGACCTCGTCGGTGGGCCGGTCGAGCGTGGGCGGGGCGTGGGCGTCCCAGCCGGGCGGGTCGGTGCGGTCGAGGTCGAGCACGAGGCCGCGTGAGCTGTCGGCCGAGGCGGCGTAGGCGTAGATGTCGGGCACGGTGCGCCGCTCGCCGTAGGACGTGAAACGGTAGGCGTAATAGGTTCCGTGCAGGTCGCCGGCGACGGTGGCGTGCCAGACGCCGCGCTCGCCGCGTCGCATCGGGACGGTCCGCCGCGGCGTCGCGCCCGCCGCGGTGTCGTACAGCAGCAGCTCGGCCTCGGCGGCGACGGGCGACCAGGCACGAAACGTCGTCTGCTCCAGCTCGTAGCGATAACCCAGCTCGGCGTCGGTCGCGTGAAGCTGCGGCGTCTCGAGCACGTCGCGGGCATACACCGTCGCGGGGGAGAACCCGGGCAGCTCCAGCGTCATCGATTCGTCCAACGCCTCGAGCGGGACGGCTCGCTCAAGGGTCAGCGCGATCAGGTCGGCGTAGCCCGTCTCGGTCTCCGCCGCGACGATCCGCCGCACGCCGATCTCACGGACACCGTGGCGGTCGTCGTCACCATCGCCGCCGTCACCGACGCGCAGCGTCATCCGTCGCGGATCCAGCGCGCTGACCGACACGCCCCGCGTCAACGCCACGGTCAGCTCGCTCGGCCCGTCCAGAAACGCCGCCGACACCCGCGGCGTCATGTCGATCGCTTCCGGGTCCGTGTACACCGTCTCGTCGCCGCTGACCACCCACACCTCGGCGATGCCGTCGGCGTTCGGCTCGGCGAACCGGTCGCGGTCCACGTCCTTGGCCTCCCACTCGCCCTTGCGCACAAGGAACCCGAAACGCTCGGCCGCCTGCTGAAACGGCACCACCGCGTAACGGCCGAACCCGTCCTCGTTCGCGAATCGGTACGATCGGCCCTCCTGCCCCGCTACCCAGGCCCACAGGTTCCAGCCACGGTAATCCCCGTCCGGCCGGTGGTAGTGCACGATCAGCACCGACTCGGCGTGAAAGTCCGCCGCGGTTCGGCCCTCGGCCACTCGCTGCGCCCCGACCGCGCACGACGCCGTCACCACCAGCGCCCCCAGCGCCGCCAGCCCGATCCATCCGTTGCGCATCATGCCTCCCGCGTCAGCGCCGATCCGGCGCGATCGCCGTTGAATCCCGCAGCACCAGGTGCGTCGGCAGCGTCTCGGTCACCGCGTCGGCTCGGCCGCGCACCCGCTCGACCAGCCGCTCGCACGCCCGCGCCCCCACCTCGTACAACGGCAGGTGCACCGTCGTCAGGCTCGGGCTCACGTACGCCATCTGCTGGATGTCGTCGAAGCCCACCAGCGACACGTCCCGCGGCACCTCCAGCCCCCGGTGACGCAGGTAGTGCATCGCCCCCAGCGCCATCTTGTCGTTGGCCGCGAAGATCGCCGTCAGCTCCCCGTGACGGTCCAGCAGCGTCTGGGCCGCCGCCGCTCCCCCCGCCTCCGTGAACCGACCGTCGGCCGTCCAGCCCTCGTCCGCCTCCTCCCCCGCCTGTCGCATCCGCTCGAAGAACACGTCGAGCACGTCCCGCGTCGTCTGCGCCTCGGGCGCCCCGTGGATCAGCCCGATCCGCCGGTGACCGAGCTGCAGCAGGCAGTTCATCACCTGCTCGGCCCCGCCGCGGTAGTCGCACTGCACGTAGTCCACGTCCAGGTCGGCGTAGCGGTTGTTGACCGACATCATTGGGAACGAGCGGCCCTCAAAGTCCTCAAGGAAGTGATGCCGGTCGTTGAATCCCAGGCAGAGCATGCCGTCGACGTAGCGACGCTCGAACAGCTCGAGGTGCTGCTTCTGGCGGATGAAGTCGGGCTTGGCGGCCTCGAGCATGACCTTGTGGCCCAGGCGGTCGGCGCGGTCGCAGATGCCGCTGAGCAGCTCGCCGAAGTAGGGATCGGAGAAGGCGTGGCGAAGCGGGGGCAGCAGGACGGCCAGGACGCGGGTGTAGGGGCTCGAGAGGCTCTGGGCGAGGCGGTTGGGCCGGTACCCGAGCTTTTCCATGACCCGTCGGACGCGGACGTGGGTGGCCTTGCTGATCCGCGGGTTCTCGTTGAGGACCATCGAGACGGTGGCGACCGAGACGTTGGCCAGATCGGCGACCTGGCGCATGGACACACGCTTACCCGCCTTGGCCTGGGCGGGTCGTGCGTGGTCGGCTGGCCGCGTGATCGATCGGGCCTCGGCCGTCGTGTCTCGAGCGGATGGACTCATGCGGGGCGCCTCAGAGCCGGGGACGATGCTAAATCAGTTTAACATGATGTTGAACAGGGTCAATCGAATTCGCCGGCGGTTCGCCGCCATCCCGCCGGGGCGCCGGGGCGTTCACCCGGCCGCGCGACGTCCAAAGCCCCGCCGACGCTGATCTGAATGGCTTTATCGCGTCATTAAGGGTTGACACTCATGCAGTCGGAGCTATATTTAGAATGTTTCACGGGAACGGGACGGCCACGTCCACTCGTCTATTCCGGGCCGTTCCAGGTTGTCGGGACAGACTCTGATCCCGGCTCGACTCCGCGGGCTATGGGTCTATCACGGTGAGCGGCGACAAGAGGTGTGACGTGCAGAGAATTAAACCGGTTCAACAGGCACTCGCCTTCACCCTCATCGAGCTGCTGGTCGTGATCTCGATCATCGCCCTGCTCATCGGGATCCTCCTGCCGGCACTGGGCGCCGCCCGCGATGCCGCCCGATCCGTCCAGTGCCTGTCCAACGTCCGCCAGCTCGCCACCGGAGCCGTCACCTTCGCCAGCGAACGCGACCAGATCGTCCAGCCGGTCAGCGACACCGACTGGGCCCGCCAGTCGGCCAACAGCGCTCTGTTCGCCTACCGCGTCGGCGGGCAGGACCGCGGCAAGCTCCAGGACTGGGCCAGCGCCCTGCTGCCCTACATGGGCGGCTCCCGCGTCCAGGACTTCTCCGAAGCCCCCGAGGATCAGTCGGACGTCTTCGTCTGCCCCACCGATCCGTCCATGGAGCGGGCGAACCCCGGCTACGAGATCTGGAACAACGTCAACGTCGCGACCAAGCCCTACCAGCGCATCAGCTACGGCACCAACGCCGACATCGCATGCCTGGTCATTGACGGGGCCACGCGGTTCGACAAGTCCCAGCCGCTCGCCCCCGCCAACGGCCCGGCCATGAACGCCGAGCTCGACCAGGTCCAGCGCCCCGCCGAGACGCTGTTCTACGGCGATTGCGGCACCCGCGGCGAGACCCTCGACGAGTCCCGCGGGCCCGGGGCCAACCCCATCGACCGCTTCGACGTCACCTACTACACCACCAACGGCATGGGCGACGGCCGCGGCTCCCTGCTCGACAGCTGGGAAGCGGTTTGGCTGAAGGGTAAAATACCCGTCGACCGTCACCGCGGGGCCGTGAACCTGGCCTTCGTCGACGGCCACGGCAGCAGCGCCGACGAGCCGGCCTGGGAGGACATTCAGATATCGCCCTATCGCTACGAACGACGACCCTAACCGTGCGGCCCGTCGCCGCACGCGATCCCGACCGCGGACACACACCGCCGCGGGACCGATTCGGAGAAGGCACCCCTTCATCGTGTTTCACAGTTCAAAGGAGGATGAGATGACCAAGTATCGACTGTTTTTCGCAATGGCCGGCGCCGCGACGCTCGGCCTCGGCTCGGCGGCGTCCGCCCAGCCCACCATCGACGGCTCGATCGCCGGCGACCCCTACGGCGACGCCCTCGCCGTCCAGACCGTCCAGACCCAGTTCGGCGACAACCTCTCCGAGCTCAACGCCGCCTACGGCATCATCGACGGCGGGTTCCTTTACCTGGCCCTGACCGGCAACATCGAGGGCAACTTCAACAAGCTCGAGATCTTCATCGACTCGGTGTCCGGCGGCGAGAACACCCTCTCGGGCATGCCCGGCAACGACAACACCGGCAACCTCGCCGGCCTGACCTTCGACTCCGGCTTCGCCCCCGACTATCAGCTCATCGCCCGCCGCGGATTCGCCGACACCAACAAGTTCGACCTCGATTTCGCCGAGCTCGGCTCCGATTCCAACTTCAGCTCGTATCAGAGCCTCTTCGGTGACGCGCAGGAAGGCTCGGCCATGACCGGCACCGGCACCAACGCGACGCCGATCTCCGTCGCCTACGACAACAGCAACGACGCCGGCATCATGGGCGGCACGGACGCGGCCGACCAGGCCGCCGCGCTGGCCGTCACCACCGGCCTCGAGCTGGCCATCGCCCTGTCCGACCTGGGCGATCCCACCGGGCCGATCAAGGTCAGCGCCTTCGTCAACAACGGCGACCACAACTTCCTGTCGAACCAGTCGCTCGGCGGCCTGCCCGCGGGCACCGGCAACCTCGGCGGTGACGGCGGCGGCGGGTTCACCGGCAACGCCTCCGGCATCGACTTCAACCAGTTCCCCGGCGATCAGTTCTTCATCGTCCCCGAGCCGGCCACCCTCGGCCTGCTGAGCCTCGGCGGACTGCTCGTCGCCCGCCGGCGACGCGCCTGATCGGCTCGGACCTCGCGCACCAGGCGGGGCGTGACACCGGCCCTGATCAGCCGCGTCACGCCCCGCTTTTTCGCGCCTTGATCTACGGTACATCCCAATCGTACGCCACCCGACTCCCGGTCATTCAGACAAGCCTGACAGAGGCCCGACACCCGTGCCGATGAAGGTCCGCACCAGCCTGGCCCACGCGATCCTCGTTCTCGCGGCCCTCGCGATCTGCCCGCCGGCCGGCGCCCAGGACGCCTCGCCCCCGCCGATCCTCCAGCTCTTCGAGACAGGCTGGCAGACGATCGAGCAGCGCATGCCCGACGTCTTCCACGCCGGCTACGGCGCGATGTGGCTGCCCCCGCCCGGCCGCGCCGACAGCGGCGATCAGTCCGCCGGCTACGACGTGTTCGACCGTTTCGACCTCGGCGAACCGGGCCGACCCACGCTCTACGGCACCGAGACCGGCCTCAAGCAGCTCGTCCACACCGCCCACCGCGCCGGGCTCGACGTCCATACCGACCTGGTCATCAACCACAACGGCTTTCGCGATGCCAGCACGCCCGGCTTCGTCAACGCCGGCGGCTACCCCGGCTTCGTCCTCCAGGACCCCGACGGCGACCCCGACCCGGCCGGCATCCCCAACACCGACGGCGACTTCCACGGCCGATTCGCCTCCGGCCGGATCGAAGGCCGAATCTCCGGCCTGATCGACATCGACCACCGCACCAACCATGCCTTCATCCGCCACCCCGTCGATCCCGACGACCCGCGCAACATCCCCGCCGGCACGATTTACAACCGCCCCGACCACACCAACACGCGGTTTTACCCCGACCGCGACCTCGGCGGCGTCACCGTCCACGACCCGCGTCTGGGCGAAACCGTCACGCTCCACGACTTCAACACCACCGAGCCCCTCGCCGGCGACCCCGTGCCCGAGAACGCCACGGGCCTGCTGATGCGCCACGCCCGGTGGATGGTCCAGGAGGTCGGCGTGGACGGGTTCCGCATCGACGCGGCCCGGCACGTCCACCCGTGGGTGCTCGACTTTCTCGACCGCGCCGTGTTCCGTGCCAGCCAGCGGCCGCACCTGGACGGCTCGCGACGGGACGTCTTCAGCTTCTCCGAGGTCCTCGACGGCGACATGGGCCTCATCCAGCAGTACGTCCGCAAGGACATCGCCGACGCGAACACCGTCGGGGGCAACCGTGACGCGCTCGACTTCCCCCTTTTTTTCGCCATGCGCGACAACCTGACCGCCAACGGCCTGGCCAACGACTGGCGAAACGTCAAGAACGCCAGCTTCGCCGTCCACGACGACGGCCTGGCCAACGACGGCAGCCAGGGCGTCGCCTTCGTCTCCAGCCACGACGACTTCGGCCCGCACCTGGACGACGTCGCCCAGGCGTACGTGCTCATGCGGCCCGGCCCGGCCATCGTGTACATGAACGGCCGGCAGTTCGGCGACCGCGACTTCCCCAAGCCCGGCCGCGACGACGCCCTCGGCGGGCCGAGCGGCGAGACGATCACCACGCTCGTGCGTGTTCGCCAGTCCCACGGCCGGGGCAACTACATCGACCGGACGCCCGCCGCCGACGAGAAGGAGCTGCTGATCTTCGAGCGTGAGAACGCCGCCATCGTCGCCCTCTCCAACCGCCTCGACGCCGGCTTCGACGCCCGCACCGTGCAGACCGCCTTCGCGCCCGGCACGCCGCTGATCGAGCTGACCGGCCACGCCGTCGACCCGACGATCGACCCCTTCGACGACCTGCCCGGGATGCTGCGGGTCCGCTCGGACGGCACCGTGAACCTGCGCGTGCCCCGTAACCGCGCGCCCGGCGCCGGCGGCGTCGAGCATGGCAGCGGCTACGTGATCTACGGCCCGGCGACGCCGCGCGGCACGCTCTCGATCTCCAACGTCGCCACCACGCTCGAGGGCCGGAGCGACAAACCCGCGTCCGACCCGAGCGACGCCATTACCACGCGCATACACGACGTCCACGTCGTCACCGACGACGCGTTCCAGGTCCGCCTCGAAACCGCCGCGTTCATCCTGCCCGACGGCACGCGTGATCGCGACGCCGACGGCGACAACGCCCTGCTCAGGTTCGACGACGGCCTGGACGTCAACGGCAACGGCGCGGTCGATCACGTCACGCCGGGTTCGGTCGTGTACGGCTTCGAGGCGTTCGAGACCACGCGGCAACCCGGCATCACGCAGCCCGACGGCCACGGGCTCTACGTGCAGGACATCGACGCGACCGCTTTGGCCGAGGGCTACCACTTCATCGAGGCCCGCGCCTTTCGCCGCCGCGACGCCGGTGAGCCGTCCCTGTTCAGCAGCTTCCGCCAGACCGTGTACGTCGATCGCCTGCCGCCGCAGTCCGAGCTCGCCTCGTTCGAACCGCTGCAACCCGACCTGCCCCGGCACCGCGACCTGGTCGTGCGATCGGTCGATCGCACCGCCGACAACGTGCACGTGTTCATCGACCTGCCCGCGGCAATGAGCGACGAGGACGTGCTCGCCATGCTCGGTTCGGGCAACGAGACGATCCGGATTGACCGCGACCTGTGGCGCCGGCCCATCTTCAACCTCACGCACGGCAACCACGTCGCGACCGTCGTCGCGTTCGAGGTCACCGGCAACGTCAACGTCCAGCGATTCGCCGGCCTGTTCACCGAGACGGAACTCGGCGCCGGGCTCGGGGACGTAACGTTCGACGGTCTGTTCAAGCCCGATGACCTGGACGCGATGGTCGAGCTGGTATTGAGCGAAGACACGGCGTTCAGCCCCGCGGGCGACTTCACCGCCGACGGGCGCGTCACGCTCGACGACTGGTGGCTGCTCGGCGACCGGCTGCACACGCTGGACGCTTACGAGTCAACCTTGCTCGACCCGACCACGCTCGACCGCTTCCAGACGTTGAGCAGGACGATCCCCGAGCCGGCGTCGATCGGCGTGTTCGGCATCGTCGCAGCGTTGATGCTGCGCCGCCGCACGAACTAAAGATCAAGCCCCACGGATCGCGGATCAGAACCGCGGTTTGCAATCCGTGGGCTTTTACCGTGGATCGGTGAGCTGACCGAGAAACACCACCGTGCCCGTCCGCGTGTCGCGGATCAGGAAGAGGAACGGCCGATCGATCCTGACCGGCGTGGTCTGACGCAGCGCCGTCGTGCTGATCACCACGCCCGTCGCCGCCGCCGCTTCGGTCCCTTCCTCGTTCACGTCCACGAACGCCTTGTGCATCACATGGCTGATGTAAAGCGGCTCGGTGGACTCGCTGATCCCGCTGAAGTCCGCCCGATCGTGCTCGAACGGCCGCTCCATGCCCAGCCTCTTCAGCACCTCCTTGAGGCCGAACGACGATTCCACCTTGAACCGCGGCATCTCCAGCTCCGCGAACCCCGGCTTCAGCTCACCGACGATCTGCGCCAGGCGGTCGGCGTCCAGAGTTCCCACAAGTTTCGCCAGGCCGTTCGCCCGCTTCGGCATGAGGATCAGCATCGCCAGCTCATTCTGCTCATACGGAACCTCGACCGCGGTCCACGTCTCGCCGCGGTGCAGACGAACGCGCACCTCGCCATGACGCATCGTCGGCACCTCCACGCTCGTCCCGTCACCGAGTTGGAACGGTCGAAGCTTCGTCCAGCTTTCACGAAACGGATCGGCCCACGCCGCCTTGAAGTAGATCGCGTTGGTCAGCACCAGCCGGGTGAGCTCGTCGATCACGTCCTGCGGCAGCAGGTCCTCGATCCGGCCGTTGGTCTGCCGCTCGACCCACTCGTTGATGCGCAGGCGGCTTGGTTCGGGGTGGTTCACAAAGTCCACGGGGAACAGCCCCGCGCCGTAGTGTTGATCCAGCGTCCGGGTGAACGCGTCGCGGAACGGCATGGTCTGCTCGCCCCACAGGGCGTTGGCCACGTGCAGCTCGTACGGCCGATCGTCGGCGTTGAAGCGCGCCTGCAGAGCGCCGAGCGCCGCGTGCAGGTCGGGGTTGACGGACCCCTCGCCTTCGGGTCCGGGTCCGGCCGGCGCGGGCGCGTGCAGGACGGTCCGCATCTGCTCGGCCGTCTCGCCGCGGGCGCCCTCGAGCGTCATGGCCAGGGCGGTGTAGACGCTGTAGGGCGAGAGGAACAGATTGTCTTCACGCTGCTCGGCGAGCAGGCGGTACAGCTCCAGGCCGAAGCGGTTGGCCGAGTCAATGACGGCGTGGTGCGCGTCGCCGGCGTCTGTGTTCACCCGGTCGTGTGCACGGACGGGGCCCACGGCGAGCGCGGCCAACACGGCGACGGACCAGACGGCTGGTGAATGTTGTTGCATGGGCATCGTGGCGTCTCCTGAGTCGCGGCCGGCGAACGCGCCTCGCGTCGGCACGCTCCGACGGGCATGGGCACGTCCAGGTCCGACATCTCTGACGCA
>CAYSIX010000036.1:0-4940 GCA_964431205.1 uncultured Phycisphaeraceae bacterium | reverse complement strand
TGACGCACGCCCACCCGGAAAGTTCACGTCGCGGCCCGAGGTTCTCACATTGGGGAGGCAGGGGTCGGCGGAGCGGACGGCGGGCGACTCGGGGGCCCGCCCAGCCGTTTCCGTCCGCGGCGGATCGCTGCGTGCGATCCTGGGCGGGGGTGACACCTAGGAACATCCCTGATACACTAGGGGATATTGATCGGGCAGTCCGTCCGGCCGGGTGCTGAGACTCGGGGGGCTTGCGCCAGCCCCGGCGAGCCGGACGGGAGGTCATCCCGCACTCCGGAGGACTCGACGTGCACCCAGTGAACCGGGTTTTGAAGCGACCGACGCGGGCCGGCCGTGGCGCTGCCACGCCGCGCGCGTTCACACTCATCGAGCTGCTGGTCGTGATCTCGATCATCGCGCTGCTGATCGGCATCCTGCTTCCGGCGCTAGGCAAGGCGCGCGACACGGCGCAGACCATGAAGTGTCAGTCCAACCTCCGCCAGCTCACGATCGCGTGGGCGACGTACCTGACCGACGCCGGCGACGACTTCATCAACCCCGTGCCCGATCGCAACGCACGAACCCGGAACCCGATCAAGGTGACTGGGGCGGCGTGGGTCGGCGAGGCGGTGCTCAACTCCGACGAGGAGCAGCGACGCGAGCTGATCGAGGCCGGCGAGCTGTTCGACTACACCCGGAGCATCGACGTGCACAAGTGTCCGTCTGAGCCGGAGCACACGTCGAGCGGGTTCGGCGGCCGGGGCATCGCTCGGAACTATCTGCGCAGCTATTCGATCAACGACTTCCTGGGCGGGCGGGAGTTCTTCAGCGCCACCGACCCGACCAAGGTGCCGATCTACAACGCCGCGGCGCTGAAGGTGCCCTCGAGCACGTTCGCGTTCATCGACGACGCCGACCGCCGCGGCGACAAGCTCGGCGCGTTCTTCGTGACCGCCGCCGGCGGCACCGACCTCTGGAGCGACCTGCCCGCCGCCTGGCACAGCGACAGCAACGTGCACGGGTTCGTGGACGGGCACGTGATCACGCGCCGACTCACGGACAAGACGATGCTCGAGGCGAGCCTGAACCCCGGCGGTCGCGGCGGCGGCGTGCCCTTCCCCGCCGACGACCCCGAGAACGATCTGCGGTACTACCAGGATATTTCCGCGCCCGAGCGCAAGATCGCCGAGGCCGAGGAGGGCTGACCGGCCACCCCCGCCCACGGCCCCGGCCCGACGCCGCCCTCACGGCCCCTCCCCCCGCAGCCGCGCCACCGCCGCGGTGCGCGTGTGCACGCCCAGTTTCTCGAACACGTGCTCCAGGTGCCGCTTGACCGTGCTCTCGCTGATGCCCAGCGCCGCGGCGATTTCCAGGTTCGTCAGCCCGCGTTCGACCAGGCGCAGCACGTCCAGCTCGCGACGTGACAGGCCGGCGTCGGTCAGCGCCGGCGCGGCGGCCGGGCGACGCTCCAGCAGCACCGCCACCGTCGAGGCATCGGGCCCGCTCGGGCCGGCGTGGTGCGCGACCAGCTCGCCGCGGCGCCGCCGCACACGCAGCGCCGCCGCGCCGGGCGGCGTTGTCATCGCCCGGGCGAACCAGGAGGCGAACGGCTCGGGCAGGCCCGTCGGCGATCGCGCCGGCCCGTCGGCGAACTCGGCCAGCCACCGCTGCGCCCGACGCGGCAGCGACACGACGCGTCCGCCGCGCGTCACCAGCAGCCGGCAGGTCTGCGGCCGCGTCGCCACCCGCGCCGCCAGACGCCGCGTCAGCCGGTCGTACGCCCGCGCGTGGCGGTACGCCCTCGCGATGTGCGGGCGCAACAGGTTCAGCAGTTGACGGTCCCGCTCGGTGAACGTCCGCCGATCGCGCGCCACGACGACCGCCCAGTCGCGCGGCCCCGGCGGGACCAGGTGCATCGCGAAGTGGTCCTCGTACCGAAGCGGCCGGTACAGCTCCTCGTACAACGCGGTGCGGTGAAACGCCGCCTCGCTGAGAAAATCCGACAGCTTCACCGCGCTGACGTCGCCCGTCTGCGCGTAGTGCCGCATCAGCGGATGCTCGTGCACGTGCCGGCTCAGCGCCTCCTGCCTGGCCTCGTGGTCGGCCTCGATCGGGTTGGCCATCACACGCACGCGCCCGATCGACGGTGAGATGTCGTTCCAGGTCGTCTGCAACGCGCCCACGAGCCGCGGCAGCTCCGTGATCACGGTCGGCGCGAACCGCTCGATCCGCCGACACGCGTAGACCTGTTCCAGAAACCGGCCGATCGCCTCGATGTCCGCGTCGGTCCACATGACCCTTCCCCGCGGTTCGCCCGGACGCCCCCAATCGCGACGTGCAGCATTCAGAATAGGACTTTTGGCCAATTGACGCAATACGAAATCACCCTACCTTTGCAAATAGCCTCGATATCGGCCGGGTTCGTCCGGCCCGACGGCCCTGTCCCGGCGGCCCCCCGCGGCCGTCCAACTCGGGAGATGGACCCATGTCTCGACCACACCTGACGTTGTCGATCGCGGTCGCGCTCTGCCTGCCCCTCGCCACCCCCGTCGCCGCGGGCGACAAGGTCAAGTCCGCCTGGACCGGCCTCGGCGACGGGCTCACCTACGAGGACCTCGACAACTGGTCCGACGGCGTGGCGAACGACGCCATGCACATCGGCAAGTTCGAGAGCCTGGGCGCCTTCGGCATGGCCGTGGACATCAACCAGGACGGCTCGCTCGGCGACATCGTCGCACGGCTTCGATACCGGGACGCCGTGATCCGTCACCTGAGCTCCGGCGGCAAGGCCCACCACCTGCCCGGCACGGTCAGCTCCATGAGCCGCCGGTCCGCCCTGCGCGTCATCGACAGCGTCGTCCGCTTCGACCAGGACGTCGCCGCCGACGGCGATACCCAAATCCGCATCGGCTCGGCCGGCGGATTCGGTTTCAGCAGCCTCGACTTCCACGCCGCGTTCGCCACCAACGGCCACACCATCTACTTCCGAGGCGACCGCGAACGCGACGGCTTCCCACCGTCTGGCGGCGTCGGGTTCCTCGGGCCCGTCAACTCCGCCGGAAACTTCACCATCGACGAGACCACCGTCTTCCTCGACAACACCGCCAACCTCACCGACGTGCACGCCAACCACGGCGGCGTCTTCCTCGGGCCCATGGCCGACCTCAAAGCCACGAAGATCAACATCTGGAACTCCGAGCTCAGCTTCGAGGGCGCCGCCAACCCCCTGCCCAACCTGGCCAGCGACATCAAGTCCTGGGGCGGCCGCATCGGCAAGTTCGCCCCCGGCTCGACCCTAGTGCCCCGGGGCGTGGACATCACCGTCGGGCACACCCGGTTCCAGCAGGGCTTCATGGCCCCAGGCTCCACCTCCATCCTCGACTTCGACGGTATTCTCGATCGACGCGTCGGCGGGACCGCCGCCTTCGAGATCGACGACCCCGCCAACCTCGACTACCAGTTCAACGGCGCCTCGGGCGCGCATCCCACCACCGGCCTCATCCCCTACGCCTATTCCCGGGATCAGATCACCGGGACCACCGGCTCGTTCGCCCACGCCCGTTTCAACGCGATCAACGGGCGCGTCGAGGCGTTCACCAACTACACGACCGACCTCAACACCGCCACCGTCGACGACGCGGTCATGATCTCCGGCCTCAAGGCCGCCGTCGAGCCGCTGTCGGTCTTCGCCGTGCTGTTCGGCCAGGCGGAGTTCGATCTCGGCGGCGCCGCGCTGACCACCTCGTCGATCATGTCCATCGACTTCAACGCCAACGTCAGCAACGCCACCGTGTTCCCCCTCGTCTCGGTCACGGCCAGCGGTATCGGCACCTCCTCCAGCCACGAGGCCAACGAGCTGGTCATCCTCATCCCCGCTCAGAACGATCGGCTGATCCTCGACAACGTCGACATCCAGGACCTGAACGGCACGCCCACCGCCGTCACCGTCGCCGGCACGCGCGGCCGGCTGCTGACCAACAGCGCCCAGAACCGCACGGGCCCGACGTACGTCAGCGGCGTCGCCGTCGAGCTGCTCGGGCCCGACGCCGGCCTCGGCACCGGCATGGTCGAGCTGACCGCCGGCGCCGACCTGACGCTTCAGAACAACACGCTGGCCAACCCCCTGCGCATCCACCCCAGCCCCGGCGGGTTCCTCCCCGCCGTCCAGGCCGACGGCGCCTCGACCATGAGCGGCGACGTCGAGCTGGTCATCGACGGCGCCAACGACGTGCAGGTGGACCTCGGCGCTCGTGACGCCGACGATCACCTGCTCGTCGCCGGCACGTTCACCCGCGACGGCAGCGGCAACGGCGACCTCGGTCAGGGCCTCGCCGCCGTCCGCTTCGGCCAACCCTTCGACCGCGGACTCATCGAACTCGCCCCTTCCGCCGACCTGACCGATCCCGGCGTCCTCTCCGTCTTCAACAGCCATCCCAGCGTCGGACGCACCGTCATCCACCACGGCAGCGTCGGCAACGCCGAGGTCATCGACAACGTCACCCTCGCCGGGAACGGCTCGTACCACGACCTCGCGTTCGTCGGCAACGCCGCCACCCTCGCCCCCGGCTCCTCGCTCGGCACCACCGCCATCACCGGCGACCTCGTCTTCGGCGGAACCGACAACACCTACGCCGCCGAGCTCGACGACGCCGGCAACAGCGACCGGCTCGACATCACCGGCCTGCTCGACCTGGTCAGCGACACCGACGTCCTCGACATCTCCTTCCTCACCGGCGACACGCTCAACGGCGCCTACACCCTCGCGACCTACAACGACGTCAGCGGCATCTTCGACACCGTCATGTTCCGCGGCGCGCCCCTCGCCGACCCCACCGCCCCGGGCGCGTTCGACGGCACCCACCAGCTCATCTACGGCCCCGGCGCCCTGCTGCTGGCCACCGAGGTCCCGCCCGTCCCCGGCGACGCCGACGGCGACGGCGACGTCGACGCCTTCGACCTCG
>CAYSIX010000035.1:0-23322 GCA_964431205.1 uncultured Phycisphaeraceae bacterium | reverse complement strand
CGTTCGACCCCCGCGACCCGACCCGGGCACCGACCGGGCCGGGCCTGGTGGAAATCCTGCGGCCGGTCCGCCACAACCTGCGTCAGTGGCAGAAGTACATGGTCTATCGCCGCATCCTCGAGAAGCGATCCCAGGGCTTCAGCGTCTTCGAGCCGGACTACCGCCTGCCGGAGTCGTTGAGCAGCGCCAAGCTCCGCGACCACATCCGCCGGCTCGAGGCGTTGCATCCCGAGTTCGGCGACTACTTTCACGAGCGCGGGCCCGAGCGACAGGTCGGCACCGATGAGGATGGCGAGCCCATCATGCAGCGGGATGAGGACCCGTCCACGGTGGCCGCCCGCTTCCGGGAGTTCAACAACTGGCTGATCCGCGACTACGCCGTGGCCCACGGCCTGGTGTCCTCCGAGACGGCCGACCTGATTATCGACCGGAACCTCGAGTACATCACCTTCCGGCACAAGTATCAGGACGACGCGCTGCGCAAGCGTTACGGTCCGGGCCGCGCCGGCTTCACCGGTCGCGGCAGCGGCATCCGCCGTTTCCGCGCGGGTCTGGGCGAGCCGCTTTATCCGCCGCTCGAATCCTTCGTCGCCTCGATGCAGGGGATCGTGACCAACGCGCAGCTCAACCGCGTGGCCAACCTGATCCTAAGCGTCACGGGTCGCGAGGTGCCGGGGGCGGGCCGGTGGTTCGACCGGCGCGAGCGGCCCTGGCAGGGCTTTCAGGCGAAGGCCGAGGAGCTCGGCAACGAGCTGCGAAAGCAACTCGGCATCGTCCAGGACCGCCAGACGGGCGCTTGGATCTTGCCGCCTTACCTGCAAGACCTGCCCGAGGACAGGCTGGCCGCGTTCCTCGAGGCCGTCCAGTCGATCCAGGGCGCGACGTTCTGGCGCCCGGGCAACCGCGTGGACAAGAACAACCGTGAAGTGACGGTGCTGCGGCGCGGCCGGCCGGTGTGGTATGAGGTCAAGGACCGCCGGATGTTCGAGCTGCTCGATGGCCTGCACAACCCGTACACCGCGGGCCTGTTCATGAAAGTGCTGGCGATCCCCGGCCGCGTGCTGCGGGCCGGGGCGACCGCGCTGAATCCGAGCTTCGGCGTGCCCAACTTCATGGCCGACCTGACCCAGGCCCTGACGATGACGCAGAGCGACCTGGCCAAGCTGCCCGAGCAGACTCGGCTGCGGCTGACCGCCATGCGCGAGGCGTTCCTGGGCGGGCGGTACGCGGACCTGTTCCTGGCCAGCGGCGCGGACATGGCGGGCATCTTCGGCGAGTATTACAACCCCCGGACGCAGAAGCTCGACCTGGGCGAGATGTTCGGACGGCCGCAAGCGCTCGGTCTGGTCAAGGGCGACGACGCCAAGACGGTCGCCCGCGACCTAGCCCGGCTCGGCGTGCTGCGGCGCTTCAACGGGGCCCTGGAGGTGGCCAACCGGCTCGGCGAGTTCGCCGTCGTGTACGAGCAGGCCAAGCGCGGCGGGGCCTCCGAGGCCGAAGCGATCGCCAAGGCCGGCCAGGCGGCGGCCGACGTGACGATCGACTTCCAGCGGGGCGGCACGTGGACCAAGCAGGTCAACGAGATCGTCATCTTCACCAACGCCGCCATGCAGGGCGCGGACAAGCTCGCCAGGTTCATCAAGGCCAACCCGCTCAAGGCGATGGGGCGGATCTTCACGTTCCTCATCGCGCCGTCGCTGATCCAGCTCCTGCTGAACATCAACAATGAGGACTACTGGGCCAAGCCGCTCGGGGCCCGCGACCGGCACTGGTACTTCCCCACGGGGTTCGACCTGCGGGGCCGGCCGACGTACCTCAAGATCAAGAAACCCTACGGCCTGGGCATCTTCTCCATCTTCACCGAGCGGACCTTCGCCCGCTTCTTCGGCATCGACCCAACCACGGGCGAGCGGGGCGACCCGGGCGCTTTCCGGGACATCTGGCGCAACGTGTTCGACGAGCTGCGCCCGACGTTCAACATCGCCGGCATCCAGCCCATCTTCGAGGTCAACGCGGGCGATCAGGGTTACAGCTTCTTCTTTGACCGCGAGATCGTCAGCGAGGCGGACAAGGACCTGCCCTATGGCGAGCAGGGCGCGACCCGATCCAGCGAGCTCGCGCGTGTGATCGGCAAGTGGACCGACTACCCGCCGGCCAAGATCGACTACCTCATCAACAACCTGTTTGGCGGCCTGGCCCGTGACGCTGTGCAGGTGGGCATCGACCCGGTGATCCGGCTGGTGGACCCCGAGGCGAAGCAGGGCGAACCGATCGAGTTCGACGACTGGCTGATCGTCCGCCGGTTTATCGCCGGCCACACACGCAGCGGCCACGAAGCGCTGACCCGGTTCTACGACACCTACGAGCACCTGAGCCGCGTCCGCCGAGGGCTGGTCAGCCGGGAGGGGGACCGGGAGCGGCGAGAACGCTACGAGCGGACCCACGAGGCGGAGCTGGCCTTGTACGGCCTCTACGCCGACGCCCACGGCCGCATGCGCGGTTTGTGGTCCGAGCTGCGCGAGGTCTACCGCCACCGCCGGGAGTACGACGCCGACGAGCTGGATCGCCGCGTGTCCGAGCTCTACGACCGCATCATCGAAACCGCCCGCGAAGCGCACCGCGCCCGCCGGCAACAGGCAGAAAGGAAATGACCATGCTCGACAAGTTCAAGAGCCGCAAGTTCTGGCTGGCCGTCGTCGGTCAGGTGACCGGCCTGCTCGTGCTGTTTTTTCCCGAGCACGCCACCGCGATCGAGGCGGCCGTGACCAACGCCGCCGCGCTGCTGCTGATGGCCCTGACGGCCGCCGGCTACATCCGCGCCGAGGCCGACGTGGACCGACAGATCGTCCAGACCAGCGAGCGGATGCAGGAGGCGAAGCTGTTGCACGAGCAATGGACGCGAGGCCACCAGGGCGCCAAGAGCGGACCGATCAAGCCCCTCACGCTCACCGCCGGCCTCCTGCTGGCCGTGGTGGTGGCCGGCGGCGGGGGCTGCGCCGCGACGCCCGAAGCACGCTGGTATGAGCAGCGGGCCGCGCTGAACAGCGCCAACCGGGTGTTTTTGGCCAACCGTCACCAGCTCAGCGACGAGCAGGTGATTCAGGTTGGCTACCTGTTGCAGGCGGCCCGCGTGGCGATCGACGAAGCCAAGGCGTACCTGCCCGAAGGGGGCCCGAAGTTCGACGGATACCTCCGCATCGTCGCGGCGGTTTTGGACAAGGTGATCGAGCAACAACAGGAGATGACCAGTGAACGCAGCCACGATTCTCGCTCTGATCGGAACGGGCCGGGCGATCCTCGACTTCGCCATTACCCAGCTCCAGCTCGCCCAGCAGGAGGGGCGGCTGACCGAGGACCAGAAGCAGCAGATCCTCGCCGAGGCGAAGCTGACCGACGACCAGGTCGATCAGGCGGTCAGGGACGCCCTGGCCAGGCTCGGCCGCCCGATCCCGCCGCCGGACCTCCCGGCCGACTCATCTACGCGGCCCGAGCGGCCTGAACAGCCCGTGTGAGCACGAAAAAACCCCGCGGCGGGTGTCAGCCGTGCGGGGTGAAAGCGGAAGCGATCGCGTGTGCATCCTACGGGAGTAACGCGATGGCTTTCAATCCAACCACTGAAGACCTCTGGCTCGAAGTCGAGGCCGCGATCCACGAAACCGAAGAGCACGTCGCCGTCGCCGCCGACATCATGCGGCGCCTGACGGGCCGCTGGTATCGCCAGGACATGAACGCTTCGGAGCCCGAGCCGGAAAACTTCAACTTCGCCTTCGTCTCCAACGTTCTGCCCCAGCTCGGGCGGGGCAACCCCGAGGTCTCGATCCGCCCGGCCCGAGTGATCGGCCACCGTGCCGTGGGTCAGGCGATCGAGGACGGCAGCAACGCCTGGTCGGAGGACGTGGGCTTCGCCGAGCTGATCGAGCCGGTCCACTTCGAGTACCTCGTGATCCGTGGCGTGGCGATGGTCTACCTCGATGAGGACACGCGCTTCAGCCGCGGCGTGGTGACGCCGGCGATCAAGCGCATCCCGGTCCACCGGTTTTTCCTCGACGCGCTGGCCGACGACGCTGCGACGGCGCAGTTCCGCGGGCACTGGTACTGGAAGGACCTCGACGAGCTGCGGGCCGACCCCGACGCCGACCAGGACGTGGTGGCCCGCCTGATCGCCGGGGACGACCGCGAGGAAAGCGAGGCCACGGCCGGCGGCGAACGGGTTCGGGCGGCGTGGAAGAAGCGCTCGGGCAGCCAGCTCGGCCGCCAACGGGTCAAGTGCTACAACGTCTGGCTGCGGGAGCGGAACACGCTTCGGGTCTTGGTGGACGGCGACCGCAACGCCGAGCTGTACCCCGAGCGTGAGTTCTACGGGCCCCGGACGGGCCCCTACGTCCTCTACGACGCCTTCCCGATCCCCGGCCAGGCGTGGCCGCTGACGACCCTGATCGCGGTCCAGGACCAGAACCGGGACCTGAACGTCCACGCCCAGGCGATGGGCCGCGCGGCGGCCCGGCGCAAGCGGCTCGGGCTGGTCGAGGCCAACAACCCCGACCTGGGTCAGAAGCTGGCCAACGCCGAGGACGGCGAGATCATTCCGGTCAAGGGGATCACCGGCAACTACGTGCAGGTCGAGCTCGACGGGGCGACCGACCAGCAGTACACGTTCACCGAGTACATCCGCAACCGGCTCGACCGGATCAGCGGCATGACCGCGACGGTGCAGGGTTCGGTCGGCGAGGCGGACACGGCGACCGAAGCGCAGATCGCTTCCGACGCGCTGAACAATCGCATCGGCTACATCAAGCGTCGGGCCCTGCGATGCACCGAGCACGTGTTCCGCGCCGTCGGGTGGTACTTGTGGCACACCGAGGGCATCGTGATCCCGGTCAACCGCCGCGACCCCTACTCGGGCGAGCTGCTCGAGGGGCTGTTCTTCGGGGGCCCAAGCCCCCAGGACGGCCTGGCGACGTGGGATGACATGCAGCTCAAGGTGCGGGTCAACACGCTGCAGAGCGAAGCCGAGGCCCGCCAGAACCTGCTGACCTTCTACGACCTGTTCATCACGATCGCGCAGATGGCCCCCTCGATGCCTTGGGTGCGGTGGATGACCGTCCTGCGCGACCTGGCAGACGGCTACGAGCTGGGCGACAAGGCCGAGGAATGGATCATCCCCGAGCTGTTCGGCGCGTTCGGCCAGCCGCCGATGTTCCCGGTCAGCCAGGTCATCGGTGGCCGCCAGGTGCCCCAGCAGGGCACACCACCGAACGCCGGCTGGGCACGCCGAAGTCTGCTGCCGAATCTGACCGGCGCGATGCCGACGCCGGGCGGCAACGGGGCGAACGCCGAAGGCCCCGCCGCGCCGGGCGGCGTGCCCACCAACCCCACCACACGGGCCGGCAACGTCCGTGGCCCCCAGCCGGCCCGGCCGGGAGGGAGGCGGTAGATGCGGTACGAGTTCATCACCGACGACGGTGAGCTGGTGGAGCACGAAATGCCGGCAACCGAGGCGCCGGACATCGGCGCGCGGGTCACGCTGCCGGATGGCCGGAGGGTCACTAGGGTTCTGAGTCGGCCCGCCGCGGTCGCCGGGGACCCCTGGAAGCCCTACATCAGCAACCGCCTGCCCAGGCACCTCAAGGGCGTGCCCTGCACCGCCGAGGGCAAGCCGATCATCACCAGCCGGGCCCAGGAACGGAACATCATGGCCAAGTTCGGCTACGAACGGGAGTAACGTGTGAAGGACCACCCTAACGCCCCAGCCTGGATCAGCGCCGTGGTCGCCGTCATTGTCGGCGCGATCGCGGTCTGGTCGTTCGCCTCAAGCCCGACAGACCGGATGCTCGAGGACCACGAGGATCGCCTGCGCGAGCTGGAGCGGCTGACGAGCCGGCAACTCTCAGGGATCAGCACGCAGCTCAAGGTCCTCACCGCCGAGGTTGCCCGCCTGCGCGACGCGGCCGAGAAACGCAACGGCACGGGAACGGACCGCCCCGCGCAACATTGACAAACTTGGTAGGATTGGCTTATGCGTTGGCGACGCCTGCTGCCGATCCAGAGGGTTGAGAACCATGTCCGCCGCGGCCGGTTCCTGGGCTACTGCTGGACCGACCCGACCCGCAACGAGCTGGTCGTGGCGGTGGTGCCGCTGAACCTGATCCTGGCGTCGGTGCGGTGGTGCTGGCAGGTGCTGCGCCGGCCCCGGCCGCTGTTCGTGAACCGCCACCACTTCAACGCGGCGATGCTGGCCCTTGAGAACCGGGATCGGCAGATCGCGTGCCTGCAACTCCAGGTCGCGTGCCTTGCCGCGATGCTGGAACGCCAGCGTCTGGATCAACTGGCCGGCGACCCGAAGGTGATGAAGCAGTTTCACGGGTTCCCCGTGGTGCCTGTGGAGTCGCTGGGCGGCCAGGACCCGGAAGTCCCATCCCATGACCCAACGCTCAACTAAGGCCGCGGCGTGCGAGGGCCCGGACGTGTGGCGTCTGGTGATCCCCGACTACTTCCCGCCCACGCTCAACGACGTGGCGATGGCGCACTGGTCCAAGGTCCGCAAGCACAAGGCCAAGGCGCTGCACCTGGTCACGGTCTACGCCCTGGCGACCGGCGGCATCCCGAGGTTTGAGGGGCCGGTCAGCCTGACCATCACGCGACTGTGGGGCAAGCGCCAGAGGGCGATGGACATCGACAACCTGTACGGCTCGGTGAAGCCGCTGGTGGACGCGCTTCGGGCTCAGAAAAAGGCCGGTGGCCGGCGTGACCGCGGCGTCGGTCGCCAAGGCGGGCTGGGTGTCATCCCCGACGACGCCGGCAGCCTGACGTTGACGGTGCATCAGCGGAAGAACGACGGCAAGTGGGGCGTGCCGGCCGACGACCTGGCGACGCTCATCACCATCGAGGGGCGGCGGGTCAAGTGATCGAGCTGACGTTGCATGAGTCGGGCGGGATGAAGGTCGCGGTCAGTGCCGGCGACATCGAAGCGGTGGAGCAGATCGTGGTCAGGATTGACAACGGCGCGCACCGATACGCGACCCGCATCCACCTGCGCAGCGGCAGCGAGGTCGTCGTGGTCGAACCGTACACGGCCGTGGTGGCAAAGGTCCGTGAAAGCGATGCGTGGGGAGAAGGATGATCGGCAGGCCCGACATGCTGATGATCGCGAACGCGCCGGCCGAACTCCGCAAGGCCCGCGCCGACCGATGGCACTTTTGTGGGCGCATCCAGCCGCGTGACGCGCCGCCTCCGCGGGTGAACTTCCATTGCCGGCCTTGCAGGGACGCCGAGCCGCCGGTCATGGTTTCGCCCGGGCCGGAGGTGAGGGAGCCTGCCAGCGTCGCCGAGCTGCGGGCTTTCTCGATCGCCTCCGGGCCGGCGGTGCGGCGCTTCTTCACGGTTTACTTCGGGAGATGCCCGCGGGGACACGCCAACTACGCCAACGCAGCGGACTGCGACGACTTTGTCGTGGTGATGCTGATCGAGGACCGCGAACGGCTAAGGAGAAAAACCGTGGTGCATGAGACTGCCTGGGATGCCGCCGACGCCTTCGAGCGCGGCGACATCGTGAACACGATCGAGATGGGCGGCCTGGGACCTGGCTACGAGCTGACGATTCAGGCGGCGGCTTTTGCCTTGATCCGCAACGTCCCAAAGGGGCGTTACGACGAGAAGCGGCTGATCGCCGTCATGGACCAGATTGAGCCGTCCATGCTCGGGCCGATCGGCAGCGAGCTCAGCGGCACGCAGTGGGCGGCGGCCCGTAACCTGGCGAGCAACGCCGTCCTGCACGGCTGGCAGGCCATGATCCACCGGGCCAAGAAAGCCGGCATCAGCGATGACCGGCTGATCCTGGTGGCCAAGCACGTTCCGCCGACCGAGCTGCCGCAGCAGGTAACGGAGGTGGCGGATGGAGCGTGATGTCGTCGAACGGGTCTGTGTTTGGGTGGCGGCGCTGGAGCGTTTGGCCAAGGCACGCGGCTGGCGGGCCGAGGCCGGCGTGCTGGTGTACGTGACCGACGAGTCTCGAGACGTGGTCGGCGTGGCGCATCATCTCACCAAGGCGTTTGATTGCTATTCCACACCCGGCGAGGTCGAGCAGCTCGAGCAGATCGAGCAGCTCGCGCTGAGCGACCTGGCGGCGGTGGCGGCCGACATGGCCGAGGCCGTCGCGAAGCGGGCAATCGAGGACTCATTCGACTGGCCGCAGCACTGGAAGCATCGCACGCCCAACGACGAGACGTTGGTCGAGCAGATGCTGGGCAAGTACGGCCCGGCACACCTGGGACTGATCGTGGCCAGTCACACGTTTTACGAGCGGGCCGCCGCGCGGGCGGTCGAGGGTCATGCCACCGGCGCCTTTGTCAAGAAGGCGGACCCCGACAACCCGAACAACGCGAGGCTGTGGTACGCGATGCGCGAACACCCCCACCTGACGGTCCCCGTGATCTACGACCCGCTGATGGATCAACTGGCCCGAATAACGGGCTGGCCGGTGACGGTGATCGACCGCAAAGACCACCCCCTGACCGCTTGGGCAATGGGATGACCCCGCTTGAGTTGGACAAGGTCCCTTGAATGAGCCACCGCGTTCTTGTCGGCGACGTGCTTGACCGACTCGGCGACCTTGTCGACGGCTCGGTGCATTGCGTCGTGACCAGTCCGCCGTACTGGGGCCTGCGGGACTACGGTGTTGAAGGCCAGATCGGGCTTGAGCCCACAATCGAGGGCCACCTGGATCGGATGGTGGCCGTGTTCGAGGCCGTCCGCTGCGTGCTGCGCGATGACGGCACCTGCTGGGTGAACTTGGGCGACGCCTACGCCTCCGGCAACCGACCGGCCTACGACGTGACCTCACCGAACATCCGCAACCGCGGCGCGATCGGCCTCGCGCGGCCGACGACGCCCGCCGGGCTGAAACCCAAAGACCTGGTGGGCCCGCCGTGGCGCATCGCCTTCGCACTCCAAGCCGCCGGCTGGTATTTGCGACAGGATATTGTGTGGCATAAACCGAACCCGATGCCCGAAAGCGTCCGGGACCGATGCACGAAGGCGCATGAGTACATCTTTCTGCTGACCAAGAGGCCACGCTACTTTTACGACGCTGAGGCGATCCGCGAGCCAGTGACGGGCAACGCTCATTCCCGCGGCGATGGGCTGAATCCCAAAGCGCTGGAGCAAGCGCCCGGCAGCGGCGTCAAGCAGAACGCGGATTTCAGCGCCGCCACCGCCGGGTTAGTCAGCCGGCGCAACGCACGCTCGGCCTGGACGATCCCCAGCGAGCCGCTCCCCGACTCTCACTTCGCGACCTTTCCGCGAGCCCTGCCTGAGCGGTGCATCAAGGCGGGCACGTCCGAGCGAGGCTGCTGCCCGGCGTGTGGTGCGCCGTGGGTGCGCATCGTCGAGCGGGGCGCCGCGCGCGGATCATGGCACGATCACCGCGACGACCTTGTTCTCGGCCAGCGAGACGAATCAAACGACTTCAAGGGCGGGGGCTTTTATCGCAACTACGTCGGCCCGCGCACGACGGGCTGGGCGGCGTCGTGCGCCTGTGCAGCCGGTGAGCCCCGCCCCTGCACGGTGCTCGACCCCTTCGCCGGCAGCGGCACCACGTTGCTGGTCGCTGAGCAGCTTGGTCGGGATTCGATCGGTATCGAGCTGAATCCGGGCTACGCCGCGATGGCCGAGCGCCGGATCGCCGGGGCGCTGCGGCCGGGGACACATCGCCGTTTCGACGGGCAACCCGCACCGCTCTTTGAGGCGAGTCGTGACGACGCTTGACCGCCACCGTTGGCTGCGCGAGCTGACACCGGCCCAGCGCTGGGCCTGGGTCGGCCTGGTCGAACACGTGCGCGAGACCGGCAGGCCGCCGGGCCACACCCGAGCAACCGACCCCAAGCGGTGGGCCAAGCGCCTCGACGTGCCGGCGGACGACTTCGTGGCGATGCTCACGGCCGCCGAAGCCGCGGGGGCCGTCCGCCGCGAACCGAAGCGGCTCGTGGTGACCCACCTGGCCGAGCCAGCGCCCTCGGGGGGCACGCTGCGGATGCGCCGCCACCGCGGCGAGCCGGCCTTTACCGCCCGTGACGCGGGCGAGGCCGCCAGGCTGATGCTCGGCGTCCGCGACCGCCGCCGGGCCGCTCGGGCGATTCTCGCCGCCCACGCCAGGCTCAGCGAAGAACCCGACGCCATCCCGTGCGACCCCGCGACGCTGTTGGGACGGCTCGCATCCGACTACCAACCGCCAGACGACCCCGTGTGCCACCTGGAACGTGCCTTGGCCGAGGTCCTGCGGCGGCCCGTCGATCTTTCCACACCCCGCCCGAGCGGCGTGGATAACCTGTCGGTTCCTGACGGTTCGTGTCGATAACCCGCCGGCCTGGCGACAGGCCGACGCCAACCCCAACGGCGAGCCGGCCCGGGCCCCGTCGGCACCGACAGAAAGCGCCAACAAACGCCAGATTATCAACAGTACCAATGTTGTAAGAACAAAAAATATAGTCAATGTTGGCAATGCGCTACGGGCGATGGTGACAGGTTGTCCACACGGCGGCGGACGCTCTGCGGAGAAGATGAAGATGAAAGACTATCTACCTCGTAGGGTTCGCCAGACATGCCAACCTTGTGTAGTCTGCCAGCGGCGGCCAAGCCGCCGCGGTCGCGGCGGCTCGCCCGCCGCGGAGCCCTGGCGTGCTGACACGCATCATCGGCAGCCGTCTCCTGGGGGGAGCCGACAGCGGCGGAACGGTCGAATCCGTCATGCTGGCCACGCAATCCGCCTCGCTGCTCGCGCTGTACGGCGGTGGCGAAAGTTCAGGGGCTGTCCAGGACCTCTCGGGAGCGGCCCCAGAGCTTGAGACGGTCAACGGCTCGCCGGTCTATGGCCTCGCCGGCGTGCCCGGCTCCGAGCTCACCGCGATCCGGTTCGACCACGCGGACAACGACGCGATCCGGCACGCCTCCGACCAGGCCTACTGGGGCAACTTCTTCTCGGGCAACTGGACGATCGCCTTCTTCGCGCGCCCCTCGGTGCAGGTGCCCTCGATCAAGTGGTTCTTCGACTACCGGTCTCCCAGTGCTACGACCGGGACCAACCTCACGATGGCTCGCTGGGACGGGGCCGGCATGGCCAATGACGAAGCCCAGATTTTCGTGCGTATGGGCGGTACGGATTACTTCGCCAACGCCAGCGGGATGGTCCGCGACGACTGGAACATGTTTTACATCCGCCGCGCGGGCAACGTCCTCGACGCCCGGATCAATGAGGGCCCGGTTCTTACCCTGACTTCATCGGCCGTGGCCGGCAACAGCCAGAGCAACGGACGGGTGACGATGGGCAACCGGAACGAGATCACCGAGGCCGCAGACGGTCGCGTCCAGCTCATGGGGTTCTGGTCCGCGGCCCTGACCAATCAGGAGTTGGCCGATATCTTCAATGCGTCCGACATCACAACCTGAGCAATCTTGCAAGGAGTGCCAAGATGGAGCAGCTCATCAACATCGGCCTGCCGGTCCACGGGGACCTGCACGAGGGCACCGACGCCAGCGGCGGGCTCGAGGTCCCGCTCTACACCCGCGACGGCAACGGCCGGCCCGTCGGCTCCGACGAACGACTGGCCATACTGCACCTGAACCTGGTGACGGCCGCCGGCGGCGACAGCTACCTGTTCAGCGACCTGGACGGCCTCTCTGAGGCGATCCTGGCCGCCAGCACGGCCGACGACACCCTCGCGATCGCGGGCGACTGGACGGCCGTCCTGGAGGTCGGAGACAAGTTCTACGTCCATGGCTCCACCGGCAACGACGGCGAGTACACCATCACGAGCCTGGCCTACGACTCGACGAACAACCGCACCACGATCGGCGTGGCGTCTGTCGCCAACGGCACCGCCGACGGCAACCTGGCCACCACCTACTACCCCGTCGCCGCCGCCGACGCTTCGGGCAACACGTTCACCATCGCCGGGGATGTGCGGTCGGTGTTCCCTGTGGGCCGGCTGTTCAAGGTGGATGGCTCGACGGGCAACGACAACAGCGGCAACAACTACACGGTGACCGCCACGAACTACGACGCCTCGGCCGATCAGACGACGATCAGCGTCTCGAGCGTGGCCGACGGCACGGACGACGGGTTTATCATCCCGCAGCCGACGGCTTTCGCGGGCAAGCGGCTGATCCGCGGCACCTACGGCACCAACGGCGGCAACGCCCCGGTGTTCACCGAGCCGGTCGAGCTGGAGGACGGCCACACGCTCTATGGCGTCGCCCCCGCCGGCGTGGCCGACTTCGAGGTCAACGCGCTGCTGCGCAAGACGATTGCCAAGAGCTGATCGGGCCATGGCCACGACCCTGAACGCCGCCGAGCGGGCCGAGCTGGCCCGCCTGTTTTCCGTCGAGCGGCAGGTCGGGGAGCTGCGCCGCCTGCGGCCGGGCTGGTTCGTCGATCCGCACGACCGCGGACAGGTGCAGGCCCTGTGCAGCCCGCACACCTACCGCATCCTGATCCCAGGCAACGGCTGGGGCAAGACGACGTGCATGGCGCTGGACGTGGACCTGCTCATGCAGCGGGACGACCCGTTCAAGCCCCAGGTCATGCCCGACGCCGATGGCGAGGACCGGCCCACCACGGCCGTCTGGTTCTGCCAGAAGTATCAGCAGTGGGAGATCATGCAGCCGGACGTGGAGGCGCTGCTGAGCCGGCCGTACAAGTGGCGATCGAACCAGCACTACTACGAGTGGCCGAACGGCTCGCGGCTGTTCATCCTTTCCAGCGACTCGGACTGGGCGGCGATCCAGGGCATCGAGCTCGACGCGGTGTACTTCGATGAGCATCCCGACCGCAAGTTCTGGACGGAAATGCTCTACCGCCGCCGCGGCAAGAAGAAAACCCGCTACATGGTCGCCGCGACGATGACCCAGGGCATCACGTGGTTCGTGACCAGCGTCATTCAACCGTGGGAAGAACACTGCCGCTCGCTGGGGCTGACCAACGATGAGGCGATCCGCCGGCAGCCGCACCCGACCACGTTTATCTGGAACGTTGGCGGTATTCACGACAACCCGTCGATGACCGAGGCCGACGCCGCGCACTACGACTCGATCACGGTGGCGTCGGAGAAGGAGCGGATGGTCCGGCGCCACGGCGGCTACGCCGACTTTGTGGGCGAGGCGGTGTTCGCGATCGAACCGCTGCAGGCGATGGAAGCCGCGGCGAGCGACGGTGAGTCCGGCGCGTTCGTGTTCCTGCCCGACGAGCGGCCCGAGTTGTGGCAGAAGATCCGCCCGCCGGGCGACCCCGATTCGCATGCGCACCGGTTTTGGCGGGTGACGGACCGCCAGTTCTTCGAGTGGCGCTCGGGCCTGCCGGTCGAGGGCGGTCGGATCACCATCTGGGACCAGCCGGACCCGGACGAAGCCGGCAACTACGTCATCGGCGCCGACTTCGCGGCGGGCCTGGTGGGCAAGGACTACGACACGGCGATGGTCGGGCTCAAGACAGCGGACGGCCAGGTGCGGCAGGTCGCCGAGGCGCGGGGGCACTGGGGCGACATCTTCTTCGCCGAGGTGCTGTTCTGCCTGGGCGTCTGGTACTTCGAGGCGTTCATCGTCGGCGAGCGGCAGTTCGGGCTGCCGTGTCTGCGCCGGCTCTACGACGAGATGGGCTACACGTATCTGTACCACCAGCACGCCGAAGGGTCCCGGGCTCGGCGCATGAGCGACCTGCTCGGGCACCACCGCGCCGCCGGCGACACGATCATCCCGAACCACCGCCTGGCGATCCAAAGGCAAGACGTGCGGCTTGTCAGTCGCGACGCCATCGGCGAGCACAAGCGCTACCAGTTCAAGCCGCGGCGTCAGACCGACCTGATGGACGACGTGGAGCGTTCGAGCGACCTGATCACCGGGGCGCCGGCCGGCGAGCACGACGACCTGGTCATGGCCGCCGCCTACATGCTTCACGGGGCCCGCGAGGCCGTGCGGTTCGTGCGGCCGAAGCGGGCCTACCGGCCCGGCACGTTCGGCGACGTGATGGGCCTGGAAGAAACCCTGCGGCCCAAGCCGGCCAAGATCGACCCCTACGCGATCCAGAGGTGAGCGGCGGGGCGTGCAATGTTGACAAGGTTGTCAGTATTCGCCATGATCCCGCCATGCGCTGCCCTGAGTGTCAGAGCGATCGGGTTCGGGTCCTGGACAGCCGCGCGGCGCCCGGCGGCGTGCGCCGACGCCGGCAGTGTCGCGTGTGCCGGTATCGCTGGTCCACGATCGAAACCACGATCCACGAGAGCGCAGCGGACGTGATGGACGCGATCCGGGACGCCGGCGCGGCGATCGACCGGATCAAGGAGGCCGCCCGTCGGGCGGGCTTTCGCCACCTTCGGAGGATTGCATGACCAAGCCGACCAAGCCGACGACGAGTAAGACCGAACCGGAAACAGACGAGCAGATCAGGACGGCGGTGCTGGACACGATCCGCGTGACCGACCGCCAGCTCGCGATCTGGTTCAGCTACCAGAAGCCGGACGATGAGGCGCTGGAGCGAATCCAGCGCATACGGGCGGCGTGCGGGGCGTGCGCGCAGGTCATCAAGAACGAGACCCGCAACGGGGCGGATCAGAGCGCCGCCATCCGCAAGGTCCGTGAGGCGGCCATGACGGCGATTCAGTCGATCGTCTGCCCGGTCTGACCGTCGAGGAAGGGTGGGGGAACATGAGCACGCGGGACCCGAAAAACGACCAGAACGGCCCCGTCGTTCGCTTCGAGGCACGCAAGCGTGACAGCGGCTGGCAGGTGAACTCTCAGGCCGAAGGTGGCGTGGACCTGGACGACTGGATCAGCGCAATGGCATCGGTTCTTGTGACTTTCGAGGCCAACGTGAGGGACCTTGAGCAACGGACGGGCAGACTGGGAATCATGCAGGAGATCCTGCACCGGGCCACGATCAGCCGCACCCCCGGAGCCCGGAAGGTTCTGCATGAGAGGTTGGTGTGGCGGGAGCGGGAGACTGACGATGGGCGCGATGAGCAAGGTTGAACAGGCTGACACGCCGGCGGCGCACCGGATGCTGCGGTTCGTCCGGGGCCTGCCGGGATGGCACCACGCGACGATCTACCGTTCGCCGAAGCGGGTCGAGGATTGGGTGCTGCACGACGGTCGCAGCCGGGCAATCCCGATTCCGAAGGTCGTGCTGCACCACGTCACCCAGGGCGCCGACGTGGCGGTTCAGGCGTTCGCGGTCGAGGTGACGCGACACGCGGATCAGCTCACGGGTGAACGCCACGGCCGGCCGATACCGCTCGGAGCCGACCCGGAGGGCGACCCTCCCGGCTCAGCCCAGACCGGAGCGCAGGTTTCCGAAGGGACGCCATGAACATCACACCCGACCAGCTCGCGTCGGTTCTGGCCAAAGCCATGAACCTGCGGCCGGACGTGCGCAAGGCCACGGCCGCCGTCGCCGCGTATGACCCGGCCCTGCTCATCGTCACCGTCTCGATGTACGACGGCAAGCACCTGCACCGCGAGGCGCGCGTGAGCAAGTGCCTCGACGGCCGGACGGTCGGTGAGGTCCTCGAAGCCTGGCTCGGGCCCGTGCCGGCGAGGCCGCCAATGGACCGCTCGGGCGAGTCCGACCGCCTGCGCGGCCAGCGCTTCTTGCTGTGGAACATGACGCCGCCCCAAGCCCTGGCGGCCCTTCGGGACCGCGCACGACCGGAGCCCCAAGGCGTGCCAGCTCCGACGGCGGCAGAGCGGCCGAGCTCCGAGGGCCTCATGCCCCGGCCGATCCCGGACCCGACCCCGCCGCCAAGGCCGGAGTCCGCCGACGGTTGATGCGTCACGCGAGCCCCAGCCGTACCCGGCCGGCCGGCCCCCCCCTCCGAGCCGGTCGGGGCGGCGGGGTTTTGCGTCAAGGGGCACGCTCGCCGGACCGATCGCCAGAAGGTGAATCCCGACCACAACCCCATCATGCAGGGCGTTCTGGGCGCCCTCGCCGGCGGCATCGTCGTCGCCTTGATCCTGGTCAAACAGCGGCACGGCCCGCGTGGCGTTGTGGCCGCGATCGCCGGGGGCTTCGTGGGCATGTTCCTGACCGGCAGCATCCCTGCCTGGCTTTTGCCCGATGAGCACGCCGCCTGGGCGTTTCTCGGCGGGCTCGCCGGCTGCTACGTCGGCGCCGCGGCCGCCGTCCGCATCGCGGCGGGCCGATTACGGTCCACTTTCATCCGCTGATCCAGCAGGCAGCCGGTCGCCCATCTTGCCAATCTTGACTTCTCTGACACTGTTGCCCATCATCATGGAGTCAACCGAGGAACGCCCCCCAGCCGCGGCAACCCCGCGTGTCGGGGCGAGCGCGACCCCGAGGCTGGCCGAGACCGACGATGCCGGAAGAATCGACAGCAACGGATTCGACCACCGCGGCCCCGCCAGCAGCGCCCCCATCGGGCGAAGCCGCCACGCCGGCAATGCCCGGCAACGGCGGGGAACAGGCCCCAGGCGGCGACCAGCCGGAAGCCCCGGCGACGCCGGCCGACGACGAGCGGGCCTACGAGGACGCCTTTCAGCGGTTCCTGGCCGACGACGCCCGCAAGGGGACGGTCGCGACCAGCGAGCCGACGCCTTCGGAAGGTGAGTCGGAGCCGGCCGCGACGGAAACCCCGCCGCCCGAGCCCAAGTTCACCGACCAGCAGCAGCAGCTCCTGAGCCGGAACCACATCACGCCCGAGATGGCGGCGACGTGGACGCCCGAGCAACGCGATGCGTTCTTCGCGAACGCTGCGAAGCGCGAGTCCGACCAGACCCGCGCCTTCAAGGAACTGCAGCAGCGCGTGCGGGAGCTCGAATCCCGCAGCGCCCCCGGGCAATCCCAGACCTCGGAGCACTCCCAGGATTCCGAGGCCGGGGAGGCGTCAGCCTCCAACGCGGCCGGCGAGCAGCCGGGCCAAGCGCCCCAACGCTTCGGCGAGCGGGCGAAACAGGCGGTCGAACAGGTGCTCGACACCTTCGGCGATGAGATCAAGCCGTTTACCGAGCTCACCGTGAGCCTGGGCGAGACGCTCGACACGCTCCAGCAGCGATTCGAGCAGACCCAGGGGGAGCTGGAGCTGCGCAACCGGCTCATCGCCGACCTGACGCTCGATTCGGGCATACGCGGTCTCGAGAGCGACTTTCCCAGCCTGAGCTCTGCCGAGGCCCGTCAGCGCGTGATCGACCGCTTCAAGAGCGACTGGTCACGCGAGGACAACCCCCACCGCGCCGGCGAGGGGGACCTGCTCACCCGCGTACGCGCGGCTCTGCGGGACGCGGCCAAGGCGGAGTTCGGGACCACCACCGAGTCCGCCGCCCAAGTCGCGCTCGTCAACAAGACCAAGGAACGTCTCAAGGGCCAGCCCGAGTCCGGCGCCGGCAAGGGCCGGCCGCGGCCCAAGACCGACGACGACCTCTACGAGGAGGCCTTCGAGACGCACCTGGCACCGGAGCTGCGACGATGACCTGAGCCCCCGGAAACGGGACGCGACATGGGCGGCCTTTCGCAGGAGCCGCCCATGCCCTCCCTCGCTGCCTTCAACGATTTCGTCAAGGCCACCGGCGTCAAGGTCGCTACCAGCCCCGACCGCATCGTCAACGACGCGGTCAAGAACACCTACATGCTCTCGCGCATGCTCAAGGGGCGTGACGCCGCCCAGAGCGTGCAGTCGGGGCAGAAGATAGTCGATCGGGTCCAGCTCACCGATTCGGGTACCGCCGACTTCTACCACCCGAACGAGGACCTGGACATCCAGAACGTGGACACGCTGGTGTCCATCGAGATCGACTGGCGGTTCATCGCCGACCACTACTCGTACACCGAGGAAGAGGTCACGCTGAACAGCGGCGATCCGCAGACCTACTACAAGAACCTGCTCAAGAGCAAGCGTCAGACGTGCGAGACCTCCCTCTACAACAAGATGGAGGCGACGCTCTGGCGCCAGCCCTCGAACAGCGACATGGAGGCGTCCAGCGGGAAGATCCCGTACAGCATCCCCTCGCTCATCACGTCCGACGGCCTGGCCCCGAGCGGGTTCACGACCGTCATGACGCTGAACCCCTCGACGAACAGCGGCTGGCAGAACCAGACCGAGAACTACGACCCGAGCAACCTCACCGACGCCAACGACGGGCTGGTCCGCGCCATGGACCGGATGTGGCACAAGGTCCGGTTCATCGCTCCGCGAGGCGGTGCGCAGGAGTACTTCGAGAACGACCGCCTCCAGAAGATGGTGATCGCCACGAACCTGGACGGCATCACCACGATCCAGACGCTGACCCGCGACGCCAACGACCGGCTCGTGCCGGCGAACAACCTCGGCTGGGTCGCCGGCAACGTCGCCTACGCCGGGCTCCCCATCGAGTACATCAGCGAGCTCGACGAAGCCCTCATCAACAACGGCGCGGTGATCGAGTCGGGCAAGCCCTGGTTCTTCTACATCAACCTCATGTACCTCTACCCGATCTTCCACACGGAGATGTACATGCTCGAGAAGGAACCGATGCAGCACCCGCGTCAGCCGTTCAGCTACGTCGTGTGGAAGCGGACGTACTACAACCTGTTCATGAACAGCCGCAAGCGACAGGGGCTGATCACTCCGAACTAAACCTGAGCCGTGCCCGCCCGGCTCACGCGCCGCGTGAGCCGGGCGGGCCTTCTTCACGGTCCCGCGCGGACGCCCCGACGCTGCGGCTTCGGGCTTCCCAGGGGCCCAAGACGAAAGGAGACTTCCATGTTCATCACCAACAATCGGCCCGGGCAAATCCCCTGGGTAAACAAGAAGATGCGCGTCGTCAACCGCTGCGGCTCGACGGCCCTGCAGGTCGGCGACGTGGTGGCGCTCGACGTGGACGCCTCCGACGCGGCCACGCAGGCGCTGTCGGGTGTGGGCGGCGAGACGCTCGACTCGCTGACCGAGGCGATGTTCCACAACATCGTGCAGGTCGGCGCCGCGCCGCTCAACGCGCTGATCGGTGTCGTGACCAACCTGCTCTCGGGCGGCGGCGCCGACGACACCGAGGTTGAGATTCAGATCAGCGGCCGCGTCAAGGCCAAGGTCGGCGGCACCGACTGGTCCGCGACCCGCAGCTCGTGCGGCGTGGCGCTCATGGCCGACACGACCGGCGCGAACCGCCGGCTGGTCGCCGCGACCGACGCGGCCAACCGCGGCAAGGTCGGGTTCATCGCCGAGGCCATCGACCAGGACCTCAGCGCGAGCAACAAGCAGGAGACCGAAGTGCTGCTGTTCGGCTGGGGCAGCTCGGTCGGCACGGTCGGCGCGTAGCGGCCGGCAATGAAGATCCCCGACGGCGGGCCCAACGGCCCGCCGCCGGCTTATGGCCGAAGGCGACCGCCGAACATTCAGCGATTACCGGTCGATCGTCCTGCACGCGCTGGGCAACCCGGCCGAGGCCGACCTGGACGTGACGCCCGGCGACATCGTCAACGATGCGCTTGAGCACATCGCCGCGATCCATGAGTGGAACTGGCTCTCGACCGGCGAGACGGCCCTCGACATCACCGGCGGGCAGGACTACGTCGAACTCCCGGCCGACTTCGGTGCCGTCGTCGCCCTCCAGCACGATGAGTCGTGGACCAACCAGATGATTCCCGTGACCTGGCAGACGCTGTTGTGGTTCCGACAGCACCCGATCACGAGCTGGACCACGGGTTTCTTCTACACGGTGAACACGGGCAACGTGGAGACGGGCGAGGAAGACGCCGGCCTGAGCCTGCCGACGCTGAACCTCTACCCCACGCCTTCCGAGGATCAGGCCGACGCGATCAAGCTCGTGTACCGCCGGTTCCTGCGCCGGCTGGTCAACGACGACGACCGACCGCAGTGGCCCGCGTACATGGACCGACTGCTGACGCTGCTGGCCCGCGACTTTGCGGCCGTGGACTACGACGACGACCCCGAGTCGGCGTACAGCGTCAGCTTCTACCGGCTGCTCGAGGACACCAAGTACAAGGACGGGATGAGCACCCCGTCGTTCGGCATCCCGCACGGTGCGGTGCATCGGCTGCGCCGGCTGACGCCGTTCGGTTACCCCGACCGCGGCATCCCCGACCCGGCCCAGGCCGGCTCATGACCGAACAGGTGCCGGCGATGGTCGCCGGCTTGATAGGGCCTAACCCCGAGCCTCCAAGGTGTTTCGGGGGCCAGACTGAAAGGAAACCCCCATGCCTGCACCGAACCCTG
Organism: uncultured Phycisphaeraceae bacterium; assembly: GCA_964431205.1. GTDB lineage: Bacteria > Planctomycetota > Phycisphaerae > Phycisphaerales > Phycisphaeraceae > CAYSIX01. The sequence continues at coordinate 3,118 of CAYSIX010000035.1, read as the reverse complement.
TACGCGAGCTGATCCGACGCGAGCTGCTCGTCGAAGCGCCGCTGGGCAGCTACCAGGACCGAGTGGAATACTTCGACAACTTTCAGAGCGGCCGGCCGATCCTGGCGGCCGACCTCGACCCGTCCACGATCAACCAGGCGGCCGTGCGGCTGCTGACCGGTGCGAACAAGCAGTGGATCATCAGCGGCACGAACGCGGCCAACGCCGGCTCGGCGCTCGATGCGGACGGCGGCGTCAGCCTCGCGACCGCCGGGGCCAACAACGACCAGATCATCCTGATCCCGGCGACGGCGATCAACAGCGTCGATCAGTCGGTGTTCCGCAAGGTCGAGTTCGAGCCCGAGCACAGCCCGCGGTTCGAGTGCCAGGTCGAGCTGCCCTCGATCGCGGCGATCCGCGTCCACGCCGGCCTGGGCCTGACCGCCGCGCTCGACCTGACCACCGACGACGACCAGGCCAAGCTCGTGTTCGACACCAGCGGCTCGACCTCGACCAGCAACTGGACCGTCGCGACCTCGATCGCCGGGACCGACGCCGAAACCGACACCGGCACGGCGGCCGAGGCGAGCAAGACGATCCGCCTGGGCGTGTGGGTCAGCAGCAGCCGCGTGCCACGGTTCTACATCAACGGGATCAAGGTCCACACGGGCTCGGCGCTGACCAGCGGCGTGAACCTGATCCCCTTCGTGGGGCTCCAGGCCCTGACCGGCTCTGCCAAGACGATCAAGGTCCGCTCGATCCGCGTGAGCCGTGTTCTGACCGCGGCCTGAGCCCCGGCAGCGACTTTTCTCCTCCTTTCCGTGCCCGCCCTCGGACCACCGGCCGGGGGCGGGCTTGCGGCAAGCGACGAAGCAATGTCAGCCAACCCCATCCCGATCGCGTTCCCGCTCGGCGGCATCGTCGAGAACGTGCCCTATGCCGTCGAGCCGGGGCCCATTGCGGTCCGCGCCGACCACCTTTTGAACGTGCGGCCCTACGACGGCTTGCAGCGGCGCCGGCGCGGCGGCAAGCGCACGGGGATCAAGAAATACTTTGCCGATCAGGTCAACGGCACCAATCCCATCCAGGCGATCAACAGCTTTGTGCAGGCGTTCGACGCCGACGACATCGTGGTGGACACGATTATCGACGAGGACGCCAACGGGAACACCGACACCTTCACCGGCCGAGCCGACCAGGTCTCGATCAGCCAACACAACTCGAACTGGTCGAACTTCGAGGGCGGCGCCTATTTCGACGCGGCCGCGGACGACGACAACGGCATGGCGGTGTTCGCGGCGCACGGGGCCGCGGCCGAGGACAACGGGACGGCAGGGCGCTGCGGTGCCGCTTACACGCCGACCACGCTCGGGAGCGCGTACATCCTTACGATGCGGCTTCAAACGAACTCCAGCTTCGGTTCGCTGGGCATCGTGTGGCGTGTTTCCGCCGATCCGACAGACCGAAACTTCTACCTGCTGCGGGTCGATACTGATTCGATCATCCGGTATCTGAGGTACAGCTCCGGCTCCGCAACCACCCTCGACACGATCAGCCTCGGCACCCCGATCACCACGTCGGCCGAACACACCCTCGAGGTCCGAGTCAACGGTGACAAGGTGCGGTTCTTCCTCGACTCGGCCCAGATCGGCACCGAGCAGACCATGAGCTTCTTCGCGTCAAACAGCCGCGTTGGCTTCATATCCGAGCGCGGGAGCTCGATCCCCAACGACCTGCACGCCCGCAGCTACGTCATCGCCCGCGCGTCGTCGCCGGCAACACTGCGGACCTCGAAGATCGTGGCCGTCTCGGGCGGCGACTTCGCCGTCGGCACCCGCGCCGACGGGTTGACGACGCCGACGGGCGGATCGGGGGCCACCAAGTCCGCGGGCGCGGTGGACATGCAGGCGGCCTTCCAGGATGTTTTCATGGTGGACGGGTTGTCGGCGAACTACAACTACTACGACGCCGCAACCAATCAGGTGAAGGATTGGGCCACCGACCTCACCGCCGGCAGCCTGCCGGCGGGCACCTCCGACACGACGCTGGGCTGCCGGATCATCGTGCTCTACCGCGGCCGGATCGTGATGAGCGGCCTCGAGGAAGAACCGCAAAACTGGTTCATGTCCAAGGCCGGCGACCCGTTCGACTGGGACTACTCGCCCAGCACCACCAGCGCGATCCAGGCGGTCGCCGGCAACAACTCCGACGCCGGCGAGCTGGGCGACGTGTTGACGGCGCTCGTGCCCTTCCAGGACGACCTGCTGTTCATGGCCGGCGGCGGATCGCTGTGGGTGATGCGGGGAGACCCTGCGGCCGGCGGCCAGATCGACAACGTGAGTCGGCAGATCGGTATCGTTCAGCAGACGGCTTGGACGTGGGACGCCCGGAACAACCTTTACTTCGTCGGCACTAACGGCCTGTACCGCCTGGCTCCGAACAGCGCCTCGCCCGAGCTGGTCAGCCGCGGCAAGATGGACCGGATCTTCGCCGAGGTCAACTACGGCGTTCAGCGCGTGTACCTGCTCTACGACCGCGAGTGGCAGGGCGTGCAGGTCTTCATCGCCCCCGAGAACGAGCCGTCGGCGAAGGTGGATCAATACTGGTACGACGAGCGGACGGACACGTTCTGGCGCGACCAGTACCCGACGGGCCACGGGCCGACGGCGGTCCACCTGTTCGACGGCGACCAGGAGGCCGACCGGGGCGTGCTTCTCGGTGGATACGACGGTTACATCCGCACCTTCGATGAGGACACGGAGGACGACGACGGGAGCACCATCGAGAGCTTCGCCCGGTTCCCGCTGATCCACCCACGGCTGGTCATGGGCCAGTTCCAGGTCAACGACATCCAGCTCAATCTCGATCCCAACGGCGCCGGCGTGACTTTCGACATCTTCCGCGGCAACACGCCCGAGGAAGCGGCCAACAGCTCGACCAGTGTGTTCAGTCGCTCGCTGGTTGCCGGCCGTAACGTGCCGATGCGCAAGCGCGTGCGCGCCAACGCGCTGAGCTTCCGCATCCGCCACAACACCGCCGGCGAGACGTGGGCCTATGAGGATGGGGCGGCGGTGATCCGTGGCGTCGGCCGCGTCAGAACGAGGGTGTCCTGATGGCCGGTCTCGGTGGACAGATTCGC
>CAYSIX010000034.1:0-23370 GCA_964431205.1 uncultured Phycisphaeraceae bacterium | reverse complement strand
GCAGGTCGCGGATCATCGACTCCACGTCCCGGCCGTGGTAGCCCACCTCGGTGAACTTGCTGGCCTCGACCTTGATGAACGGGGCGCCGGTGAGGTCGGCCAGGCGGCGGGCGATCTCGGTCTTCCCGACGCCCGTGGGGCCGATCATGATGATATTCTTGGGGTACACCTCGCGGGCCATCTCGGGCTCGAGCCGCTGCCGCCGCCAGCGGTTGCGGATGGCCACGGCGACGGCGCGTTTGGCGTCGGCCTGGCCGATGATGTAGCGGTCCAGGGCCTCGACCGTCTGCTTCGGGGTCAGGTTCTGCATCGCGGGGTATCGTGGGCGCGGCGGGCGACGGGGTCAAGCGGGCGGGCGTGCGGGTCGCGGCGGTCCGAGCGATCGGCGCGGCCGGGGCGGTCGTGCCGCCGAGCACGGCCGGATAACCGGGGGCAGGCCGCTAAACCCGTCCGGTGAGCTAGTCGATGCTTGAGGTCAGAGGGACGACGGCGCGTCGGTCGCGCCGCGCGGCCAGACCGCGCGATCCAACGAACCGCGAACCGCCCGGCGCCCCTCGACGCGGAGGCGGACCGACCCCATGGGATTCTCTTTTTCCAAGCCGAAGCCGTCTCCGATCGCCATCGACTTCGGCGCCGACAGCCTGAAGCTGCTGCAGGTCGTGCCGGACGCGCGGCCGCAGCTCGTCGACGCCGCGGCGATGCCGATGCCCGAGCACGCGCGGTTCAACGCCGCGGCGAGGCTCGACTTCGCCGCCGAGGCCGTCCGCAGCCTGCTCAAGCAGCACCGCTTCAAGGGCCGCCGCGTGCAGATGGTCATCCCCGCGTTCCAGACGCTGATCCAGCACCTGGCCGTGCCCCGCCAGGACAGCGAAGAGGTCGACGAGCTGGTGGACACCGAGCTGCGCCAGCGGCTGCACGTCGAGCCCAGCCGGATGGTCGTGCGCAACGTCTCGGTCGGTCAGTTCGTTCGCAACGGCCAGTCGCTGCACGAGGTGATCTGCCAGGCCGCCAGCCGCGAGGTCGTGATGGGGTACATCGACGTGGCGCGGCGGTGCCGGCTCGACGTGGTGGGCATGCACAGCGAGCCGCAGTGCATCCTCCGCGCGTTCGGGCACCTGTACACCCGACCCGAAGACGCCCAGCGGGTCACCTGCTTCCTGGACATCGGCGCGGCGGTGACGAAGGTCGTGATCGCCCACGGCAGCCAGATGGTCTTCGCCAAGACGATCCAGGCCGCCGGCGACCACATGACCCGCCAGTACGCCCAGCGACACAAGCTCAGCTTCAGCGAGGCGCGGCAGGCGCGGATGGCCGGCGCGGGCCCGGCGACGCCCGCCGAGCCCGCCACGGCCGCCCCGGAGCCGGCCATGACGCCGGCCCTCGCCGCCGCGCCCTCGAGGGCTCAGCCTGTCGGCGCCACCGCCGGCACGGGCTGCGGGCCCCAGGATGCCGACGCCGTCCCCGGCGGGACGGGCATCCCCTCGCTCGACGCCCAGATGGGCCTGACCCCGCCCGGGCGACCGCTGCAGCGCCCCGACGACGAGCCGGACGAGCCGCGACCCCTGCAGCCGCCGACGTCGCTCCAGTCGCCGACCCGCTCGGCCGACGACGACGCCGACGGCACCGACACGATCGAGTGCCTCATCGAGGAGCTGCAGTTCTGCATGCGCTACTACCAACGACTGTTCCCGGACAAGCAGGTCGAGAAGCTGGTGTTTCTCGGCGGCGAATCGCGGGACGTGCCCAAGTGCCAGCAGATCGCCCGGGCGGTGCGCGTCGCGGCGCAGCTCGGCGACCCGTTCGCGAGGCTGACGCGGCTGACCCGGCGCGCCAAGCCCGGCAGCGTGGACCTGAACCAGCCGCAGCCCGGCTGGGCCGTGCCCATGGGCCTGTGCCTGAGCGAGGCGAACCTGTGAGCGGCGCGCGGCGCCCGCGGCCGAACGCCTCTGGAGCGTGATATGTCGGAGAACCGCAGCTTCCTGCCCGACGACTACCTGGAGAAGCGGATCGCGCGCCGCACCAACGCGATCTGCCTGACGCTGTTCGCCGTGGTGATGTGCGCGGTGGTGGCGGCGTTCTTCGTGACCGACCGGCAGCGCAGCGAGATCCGCGCGCAGCAGAACGAGGTCAACGCGCGGTTCGAGGAGGCGGCGCGTCGGCTCGAGCAGCTCGACGAGCTGCGGGCGCGCAAGCAGCAGATGCTGCGCAAGGCGGAGATCACGGCGGTGCTGGTCGAGCGCGTGCCGCGGAGCCTGATGCTCGCCGAGCTGATCAACAACATGCCCACGACGCTGAGCTTCGAGGACCTGGCCCTGGAGACGAAGGTGCTCAAGCGGGCGGCGCCGCCTCGGACGTCGATGGACCGCGCCCGCCAGCGGGCCGAGAAGAGAAACAACAAGGACGACGAGCCGGAGCTTCCCGACGTGGACGTGCCCGAGACCGAGATGCACCTGACGCTGGTGGGCCTGGCGCCGTCGCAGTCGGAGGTCTCGGACTTCATGAGCGCGCTGAACCGTCACGACCTGTTCACGAACGTGTTCATCGAGTTCAGCGAGCAGGTGACGATCGAGGACGCGAAGATGCGTCGGTTCAAGATCCACATGCAGGTGCGTCAGGACGTGCCGATCCACGAGCTGGACCGGACGCTGGTGCGTCGGGGGCTGAAGCAGAACCCGATGGGCGAGACGATCGAGATCGACGCGGAGGGGAACCTGGTGGGTCCCCGGCCGGAGGGCTCGCCGCGTGCGGACGTGCCGACGCGCTGAGAGAAAGGTGAAGGCGGATGCGATTCGGTCTTCGAGAAGCGTTGTTCGTGCTGCTGCTGCTGGCGATGCCGGTGGCGGCGTACTTCTTCGTGTTCCAGCCGCGGAACCAGCAGATCGCCGAGGCGCGCGCGGAGATCGCGCAGAAGCAGGCGAAGCTGGACCGGCTGGAGGCGGAGACGAAGGACATGCGGGACCTGGGCACGGAGATCGACAAGCTGTACGAGGCGATCAGCGTGTTCGAGAAGAAGCTGCCGGCGCAGCAGGAGGTGGAGGGGGTCCTGCGTGAGGTGTCGGAGCTGGCGACGCGGAACAAGCTGCAGCTTCGCAGCGTGCGGACGGACAAGGTGATGGAGACAGCGCACTACGCGGAGCTGCCGATCAAGATGGAGATCGTCGGGAACTTCGACGGGTTCTACAGCTTTCTGCTGAAGCTGGAGCAGTTGCCGCGGATCACGCGGATGCCGGTGCTGCAGATGAAGCGGAGCCCGAAGGAGAACGACGGGACGATGCAGGCGAACGTGGTGCTGAGCATCTTTTTCGAGGGCGACGCGTCGGGGTCCCGGCGCAGCGCCGGCGTGCTGGAGCGACGGCGATGAACATGATGCCCGGCCGAGACGAGTTTGAAGAGCCGACGACGGCGCAAGGCCAGGACGAGCCGCAGTCGATGTCGCTGCTGGGCGGGATCGCGCGGACCGACGACCTGTCCGAGGCCGAGCAGTTGGAGATCGCCACCGGTCGGACCGGCCGGCCGACGATGGGGCAGAACCTGCTGCTGCTGCTGCTGGTGACGATCATCGCCGGCGGGACGCTCTACGCCATGCGGCTGACCCAGGGCGACATGGCCAACAGCGCCGCGTCGCGCGAGGTGGACGCCAAGATCGAGAAGCTGCTGGCGCGGCTGAAGGGCGCCGACGCCAAGGCGACCCGGGTCGGCAACATCGACGAGATCCTCAACGACACCGAGCAGATCGTCGAGATCTTCTCGGTCGACTTCACGGACCACCAGGTCCCGGTCGAGTTCGTGCAGAAGAACCCGTTCAAGCTCACCGCGCGCAAGCCGACGGTGTCCGACGACCCCGAGGCCCGCCGCCGCGCCGAGGAAGAGGCGCGGATGAAGCGGATGATGGCGATGCAGGCGGAGCTGAAGAAGTTCGAGATCACGGGGATCAACCTGCGGCCGCGGCCGATCGCGGTGATCAACGGCGAGTTCTACAAGCCCGGTGACAAGCTGGGCAGCTTCGTGATCGAGTCGATGGACGCGTTCACGATCCACCTGCGACACGGCGAGGATCGTTTCGAGCTGAGCCTGAAGGACTCGCGTTAGGCGCGGGTGCCGGTGGCCGGCGAAGCGTCTGGGCGTGCGGGCCGTGGTGCGGCGTGCGGGCGGGGATGGGCCGACGAACGAGGTGAACGGGCGCATGAGTGGCAGCGAGTTTGATCCGGTATTTTCCGGGCCTCCCGGGGCCGACGGCGCGGCGCCGCCGACGCGGGGCGAGTCGCTCAGCGACCTGTGGACGCCGGAGGACGAGCCGGCGCGGGGCGGCGACGCCAGCGACCTGGGCGGGCTGCTGCTGGACGCGGGCGCGATCACGCCGGCGCAGCTCAACACGGCCAGGAACGTGGCGAGCAAGACGCCGGGCAAGTCGCTGGCCGAGGTGTTCTATGAGATGGGCATCGACGAGCCGGCGCTGCAGGCGGCGGTGGCGCGGCTGGCGGACATGGGCTTCGAGCGCGTCGAGCCGGGGCAGGTCGAGGCGATCAAGCACCTGAACCGCCTGGGCATGGACTTCTGCCAGAACAACGGCGTGCTGCCGATCCGCATGGCCGGGCCCCGGCTGGTCCTGGGCGTGACTCACCCGGACAACCTGCTGATCATCGACGAGGTGCGCCACAAGCTCTCCGTGCCGATCAAGGCCGTCGTCGTCTGTCGGCGTGACATCGCCGCCATCGTCGAGGCCCGCAAGGAGGAGGACACCGGCGAAGAAGTCCGGATGGAAGAGATCATCGGCGACATCGACGAGGACGACGTCGAGGTCGTCGAGGCCAAGGAGGAAGACCTCGACCTCGAGAAGATGGCCGGTGAGTCCCCGGTCATCAAGTTCGTCAACTACCTGATCTTCAACGCCGTCAAGGAGGGCGCCTCGGACATCCACATCGAGCCGCAGGAGAAGAAGCTGCACGTCCGTTACCGGATCGACGGCGTGCTGTTCGACTCGATGAGCCCGCCGGCGCACATGCACGCGGCGATCATCTCCCGCCTCAAGATCATGGCCAACCTGGACATCTCCGAGCGCCGCCTGCCTCAGGACGGGCGCATCCGGGCCATGGTGCACGGCCGCAAGCTCGACCTGCGCCTCTCGACGCTGCCCACCGCCCAGGGCGAGAAGGCCGTGCTGCGCATCCTCGACACCCGCTCGATCCAGGTGAAGCTCGGCGAGCTGGGCATGGACGAGGACACCCTGCTGATGTGGAAGCATCAGATCAACCAGCCGCACGGCATCATCCTCGTCACCGGGCCGACCGGTTCCGGCAAAACCACCACCCTCTACGCCTCGCTCGGCCAGATGGACCGCCAACGGCTGAACATCTCCACCGTCGAGGACCCCGTCGAGTACCACCTCAACGGCATCAACCAGTGCCAGACGCTCGAGTCCATCGGCATGAGCTTCTCCGCCGCCCTCCGCGCCCTGCTGCGCCAGGACCCCGACGTGATCATGGTCGGCGAGGTCCGCGACGGCGAGACCGCCCGCATCGCCATCCAGGCCTCGCTCACCGGCCACCTCGTCCTCTCGACCCTCCACACCAACGACGCGCCCAGCTCCATCACCCGCCTGATCAACATCGGCGTCGAGCCCTACCTCATCGGCGCCGCCGTCAACGCCTGCCTCGCCCAGCGCCTGGTCCGCAAGATCTGCCAGCACTGCAAGCAGCAGGTCACCCCCGACGAGCACATCGCCGAGCACCTGTCCATGCACGGCATCGCGCTCGACCAGGTCTGGGTCGGCCAGGGCTGCGACCGCTGCCGCAACACCGGGTACGCCGGCCGGCTCGGCCTCTACGAGCTGCTCGTGCTCGACGACACCCACCGCGACCGCATCGCCGGCAACCCCAACGTCACCGAGTTCCGCCGCCTCTGCGTCGAACGCGGCATGGTCACCCTCCGCGAGGACGGCTTCCGCAAGGTCGCCCGCGGCGAAACCACCGTCGAAGAGATCCTCCGCGTCACCGAGAGCACGATCTGAACCACAGGCGCCGCCACGGCTTGACCGAGACCCGATGCCACGGCTTGACCGCGAGGTCAAGCCGTGCCCACACGCGTCCCGTCCCCGACCGCCGATCGACGTGAACACGCTCGACCGTCCCCGCCCCCGCACGGCTTGGCTTCAAGCCAAGCCGTGGCATCTCCCGAGACGCGAATTCTTGACCCCACCACGCCCGATGCCACGGCTTGACCGCGAGGTCAAGCCGTGCCCACACGCGTCCCGTCCCCGACCGCCGATCGACGTGAACAAGCTCGACCGACCCCGCCCCCGCACGGCTTGGCTTCAAGCCAAGCCGTGGCATCGACAAAGCCGCCCAACCCGTGGCATCGTCCCGATACGCCAAATCTCAATCCCACGACTCCACCGATACCCCATGCAACCGCTTAACCGCCTTTTGACGACACAGCGCGGCCGCTTTCAGCCAACTCACGACACGGGTGGTGGCGTTCCGACGCCCCCGGTCAGGGCGGCGCATCGTTCGGACGGTCGTCCGGTTCGCCGGAGCTGGGGCGGCGGTCGCTGCGCAAGCCGGAGAGGTCCGCCAGTCGGTGGAGCAGGCCGGTCAGCGCATCGTCGCGGTCGGCCGGGGTGTGGTGCCGGACCGTTCGGCCGTGTGCGGTGATCGCCACGCGGTAGCGCGGGCCGGTCGCGTCGCTCGGCCGCTCGTCGGCGCGCTGGCCGGGCGTGAGCAGACCGGCGTCGGCGATGTAGCGGTACAGCGCATCGCGTCGGGCCGGGCTGAGGATCGCCGTCGTATCGGGATAAAGCCGCGGGCGAGCCGCCTCGCCCACGGCGGCGCGCAGCGTCCGGTCCGCCTCCAGGATGATCACCGCGCGGCGGCGAAGCAGCGGGGCCGTCGGCTCGGCCGGTTCCACGAGCCCCGCGTTCTCGGCCGGCTCGATCGCAAAGACAAGCGCAAAGTCCTCGGGCACGGCGTCCAGCCCCGCCCCGCCGCTCAGCGGGTCCTGGCAACCCGCGAGCACGCACGCCAAGGCGATCGTCAGCGCTCTCGCCGCTCGCCCTGCGCCACGCCGCCGCGCCCCCCCTGCCCAACTGCTAACATCCGCGCCCATGAAGATCAGCCTCGACTGGCTCAACCAATACCTGGACCGGCCCGCGGCCGAGCACGAGGTCGAGCCCGCGCTCACCGCCGTCGGCTTCCCGGTCGAATCCCGTGAGCATACCGCCGGCGCCGACGGCCGCCCAGACGTGGTCTTCGACGTCGAGGTCACCTCCAACCGCAGCGACTGCCTCAGCCACGTCGGCGTGGCGCGGGAGCTGGCCGCCGCCACCGGCCGCGCCCTGCGCGAGCCGACCGCGGAGCTGCCCCCCGCCGCCGACCGCGTCGCCTCGCTGACCCGCGTGGACAACCACGAGCCGACCCTCTGCCCCGTCTACACCGCCCGCGTGATCCGCGGCGTGCGCATCGGGCCCAGCCCCGCGTGGCTCGCCCAGCGGCTCGAACGCGTCGGCCTGCGACCGGTCAACAACGTCGTGGACGTGACCAACTTCGTCCTGCACGAGCTGGGCCAGCCGTTGCACGCGTTCGACCTGGCCGCGCTGCACGAGCGACGGATCGTCGTGCGGCGTGCGCGGACGCGCGAGCCGTTCGTCGCCATCGACGGCTCGAAGCACGAGCTGGACGATCAGATGCTGGTGATCGCCGACGCCGACCGCGTCACCGCCGTCGCGGGGGTGATGGGCGGGCTGGAGACGGAGGTCTCGGACGCGACGGCGGACGTGCTGCTGGAGTCGGCGGCGTTCGACCCGGTGTCGGTGCGGCGGACGAGCCGGCTGCTGAAGCTGATGTCGGATTCGAGCTACCGGTTCGAGCGAGGGGTGGACCCGCGTGGGGTGGAGCGGGCGAGCCGGCGTGCGGCGGCGTTGATCGTGGAGGTCGCGGGGGGCGAGCTGGCCGAGGGGGTGATCCGCGTGGGCGAGGCGGAGCCGGAGCCGACCGAGGTGACGATGCGGTGCGATCGCTGCCGGTCGCTGCTGGGCGAGCCGCTGGAGGATGCGCGTCAGGCGGAGCTGCTGGAGCGGCTGGGGCTTTCGCCGCGGCAGCGAGACGGGCGGATCGCCTGCCGGGTACCGACGCACCGGCGGGACCTCAAGCGAGAGGTGGACCTGATCGAGGAGGTGGCGCGGCTGCACGGGCTGGAGAACGTGCCGGTGCGGCCGCGGATCGAGCTGGACGTGCGGCCGAAGCAGCCGGAGCTGACGGCGAGGCAGCTCGTCGCGCGGGTGCTGGTGGCGCACGGGTTTCACGAGGCGATGACGCCGAGCTTCCTGGCCGAGCGTCACGGCCGACCGTTCCTGGCCAACGGCGACGAGGCGGTGCTGCTGGCCGACGAGCGGCGCAAGGCCGAGCCGATGCTGCGTCCCTCGCTGCTGCCGAGCCTGCTGCTTTGCCGCAAGTCGAACCAGGACGCGGGCAACGCGGACGTGCGGCTGTTCGAGACGGCGTCGACGTGGTCGTTCCGTGACGGGCGGGTCATGGAGCGGCAGCGGCTGACGCTGCTGACCGACGCGAGCGGCGACGGCGGCGCGGCCGTGCGGGCGCTGCGCGGCACGCTCGCGGAGCTGGTTCAACACCTGGGCGGGGACGGGGCGTTGGCGCGGCTGACCGTCGAGCCGGCCGACGCGCCCACGCTGGCCACCGCCGGCACGGTGAAACTCGGCGACGAGGCGCTCGGCGTGATCGGCGTGCTCGACGCCGCGACGCGGGACCTGTTCGACCTGAAGGTCGCCACCGCCGCGCTGGAGGTGGACCTGCCGCCGCTGCTGTCGCTCTACCCGCCGCGGCGGCAGGTCAGCGAGCTGCCGCGGTTCCCGGCGATCGAGCGCGACCTGTCGATCCTCGTCGACGAGTCGGTGCGCTGGGCCGAGGTCGAACGGCTCGTGCGCGGCACGGAGCCGGCGATGCTCGAACGGCTGAGCTTTCTCGACGTGTACCGAGGCAAGCCGATCCCGAAGGGTCGCAAGAGCGTGAGCCTGCGCATGCACTTCCGCGACCCGCACGGCACGCTGCGGCACGAGCAGGTGGACCCGCAGGTGCGGGCGGTGGTCGAGTCGTTGCAGAAACAGTTGAACGCGGAGCTGCGCGCCTAGGACACGATCACGGGCGGCGAAGGCAAGGAACAGACGCATGACCGATGCCGCGAGGTTCCGTGTGGCCGTGGTCGGCTGCGGGGGGATGGGGCGGACGTGGGTGCGCCTGGCGTGCGAGCACCCTTGGATCGAGCCGGTCGCGCTGGTGGACGTGCGGCGTGAGGCGGCCGAGGCGATGGCGCAGCGGTTCGACCTGCCGAGCGCGCTGGTCCACGACTCGCTCGGCGAGGCGCTCGAACGCGCGCGGCCGGACGTGGTCTTCGACGTGACGGTCCCCGCGGCCCACGCCGAGGTGACGATCGCCGCGCTCGAGGCCGGCTGCCACGTGCTGGGCGAGAAGCCGATGGCCGAGACGATCGAGCAGGCGCGGCGGATGGTCAAGGCCGCACGTCGGGCCGATCGCGTGTACGCCGTCGCCCAGACACGCCGGCCGAACCCGCACGCGTACCGCCTGATCGAGCTGCTGCGTCGCGGCGCCATAGGTCCCGTCGAGGAGGTCCACGCCGACTTCTTCCTCGGCCCGCACTTCGGCGGGTTCCGCGACCAGATGGACGACGTGCTGCTGCTGGACATGGCGATCCACACCTTCGACCAGGCCCGCCAGATCACCGCCGCCAACCCCGTGGCCGTCTACTGCCACGCGTTCAACCCGCCTCGGTCGTGGTACCGCGGCAACGCCTCGGCCGAGGCGATCTTCGAGATGCGCAACGCCGACGGCCGCGAGATCGTGTTCACCTACCGCGGCTCGTGGTGCGCCGAGGGGCTGAACACCGACTGGAACGCGGCCTGGCGTGTGATCGGCGAGCAAGGCAGCGCCACGTGGGACGGGGCCGAGAACGTCCGCGCCCAGGCCGTCAAGCCCGACGGCGAGCAAAGGTTCATGCGTGATCTCGTCGACCTGCCGATCCCCGACGTCTCGCTCGAGCACACCGGCCACGCGGGGATCATTCACGACTTCATCGATTCGCTGCGCCACGGTCGGCCGCCGATGTGCCCGTGCGACGACAACATCCGCAGCCTCGCGATGGTGCACGCCGCGGTCGACAGCGCTCGAAAGCGCCAGCGCGTCGAGGTGGCGTGGTAACACACCCCCGCCGGTTCACACCGCCTTGAAGTCGCGGTGCTTCGGGTCCGCCACCGCCGCGACGGCGACGTACACGCGCCTGACCCCCGCACGCTTCAGCAGCCGCGTGCACACCTTCAGCGTCGCGCCCGTCGTCTTGATGTCGTCCACCAGCAGCACCTGCTCGGCGTTCGGCCGACGCACACGCAACGCCAGCGAGACGCTCGCGTTCTTCTCGCGCGCCGAAGGCGGCACGTCGATCTGCGGCTCGGTGTACCGCGTGCGCCTCAGCAGCGCCCGGCACGGCCAGCCCCGCGCCGCCGCCAACGCCTCGGCCATCATCACCGCCTGGTCGTACCCGCGGTGCCACCGTCGCCACCGGTTCATCGGCACCGGGCACACCACCGGCGGGCCGCCCGCGACCGGCTCGCCCACCGCCTCCGCCAGCCTCCGACCGAACCAGTGCGCCCACCGCCACTGGCCCTGAAACTTCATCCGACGGACCCATTCGTCCAACGGGTCCTGATACGCCCCCAGCCGCGTCAGCCGCAGCCACGGGATCGGCTCGTGCCGACAGTGCGGGCACCGCCCCAGGGCGAACGCGCCCGGCCCGGCCGACGCCCCGCATCGCGGGCAGTACGCCTCCGGCCCGTCCACCGCCCATCCCTCGAACTCGCCGGCCCGCCTCGCCGCGTCCAGCGCGTCCGGAAACAGCTCGTCGGCGACGCCGCACGCGGTGGTGCGCAGCTCCCGCCAGGCGAGCCGGACGGGCCGGGCGATGACTCGGACCAGCGCGATGGATCGGGCCGCGGTGGGCATGGCGGGCTCCCGGCCCGGTTCTATACTCTCTGGCGTGCCCGAGGCCAACCCCGCCGCATCTCCGCCGCCGCTGAAACCGCTGATCATCTCGGCGCCGTTCGGCAACTACGTTCAGCCGTCGGGCGCGACCGCGACACTGGGCACGTTCACCCTGCACCGCCGGCCGGGGCGCGTCTGGCGGGTGCTGCGCACGGTGCGGTACTACCGCCGGCTGGACGCGTGGGTGAACCGGATCGGGCTGCGCAACCCCGGGATCGACTGGCTGGTGCGTCGCGTCGAGGCCGGGCGGATCGACGTGCGCGACAAGGTGGTGAGCGTCCACGGGTTTGACCGGGAGGAATGGGCGGCGCTGCTGGAGCGGGTCGAGCGGTTGCGGCCGCTGGCGGTGGAGCTGAACCTGAGCTGCCCGAACGTGGGCGAGCGTGTGCACGACGACGACGTGTTCGACCGTGCGCTGGGGACGGGGGTGGCGGTGATCGCGAAGCTGCCGCCGGTGCGTTACGAGGCGCTGGCCGAGGGTGCGGTGTCGGCGGGGGTGCGGGCGTTTCACTGCTGCAACACGCTGCCGGTGCCGGGCGGGGGGATGAGCGGGGCGCCGCTGAAGCCGCTGTCGCTGGCGTGCGTGTCGGCGATGCGGGCGCGTTACGCGGGCGCGGGCCTGCTGCTGATCGGTGGCGGGGGCATCCGCGAGCCGGCGGACCTGGAAGCGTACGCGCAGGCGGGGGCGGACCGTTTCGCGGTGGGGACGCTGACGATGAACCCGCTGCGGCTGTGGTCGCAGGGTCCGCTGCGTCCGTTGATCGATCGGGCGGCGGAGCTGACGGGCGGGCCGGAGACGTAACGCTTCGGGTCAGATTCCGTAAACGGATACCCGATCAATACTTGCAACATTTCAGACACCATCGGCGTCGGCGTTTGACATGAGACTCGGTTTCAATACCATGTCGGTCGTTGTCAAACATGAGACTCACTCGCAACTAAGGAGCGCGCCATGCCTTCCGCCTTCGCCGCCACCGCCCACCCGATCCGACGTTTTGCCTCACGGCCGCCCCGCCGCGACGCGTTCACTCTCATCGAGCTGCTGGTCGTCATCAGCATCATCGCCCTGCTGATCGGCATGCTCCTGCCCGCCCTGGGCGCTGCGCGTTCCACGGCCAAATCCATCCAGAGCCTGAGCAACCTCCGCCAGATCGGCATCGCCATGAACGCCTACCTCACCGAGCGGGATGGCTACTTCCCCATGCACTCGTCGGCCATCACCAAGATCGCCGGCACCAAGCCCCGATGGGCCGATTACCTGTTCGAGTACCTCCAGACCACCGAGATCTACCTCAGCCCCAACCTCGACGGCCGCGAGATCGAGCAGTTCACCAAGGTCTTCTGGCACGAGGTCAGCACCACCGATCCGGAGAAGGCCGCTGCTCAGGGCTTCGGCACCCCGCGTGACAACATCCCCGACAACCCCGCGGTCCACGGCGGCTACGGCTACAACTTCCAGTACCTCGGCAACGCGCGCTTCACCCCCACCTTCCACGCACGGATCGACGGCGACGTCCGCGACCCGTCCAGCACCGTGGTCATCGGCGACACGGCCGGCTCCGCGGTCAAGGGCGAGCCCGGCGACGGCGGCGCCGCCGTCTACGCCCTCGACCCGCCCATCGGCTCGGCGCGCGGCAGCGCCAAGGGCGCCTACTACGAGGGCGGCTCCGACGAGAACGTCGACCCCTACGACCCCGATTACGACTACCGCGTCCGATCCTTCCCCGCCGAACGAAACAACGGCTCGGCCAACCTCGTCTTCGCCGACGGCCACGGCGCCGGCATGAAACGCCAGGTGATCGACGACATGAACGAGGACGGCGTGGCAGACAACGGCTACTGGAACGGCCTGGGCGACCCGGACGTGCGGTGAGCCGGGCAAGACGCCGTCGCGTCATCCCTCGGCGTGCACGCGGGTGGCACACCCGCCTGCAGGCGTGCCGCTTTGGCCCTTCGCCCGGCGCAAGCGCCCGTGGCACCTGGCCGCTCCCCGACGCGCGGCCGGCGGTGGCGGTCGGCGCCGGATCGAACACGACACCACGAGCCACGCCCCCGCGGCGTGGCTTTTTCCTCGCGCGATCGCGAGGGAGAAGGCGGTGAGTCGCACTTATCCGGACCGGGGGCGCCGCACCGACGGTCGGTGCGGGTCGCCGCGCCTTCGATTCCAGCCGGTTAAGCGGGGGTGCGAACGTGCCGACTGTAGGTCCTGTGGCGGTTGTGCCGCGCCCGTCGCGTGTGGGCGGCGGGGCGTGGCGGGGCCGGCCGACGGGACACGGTCATGAAGCAGTTCGCGTTGCTGGCGGTGCTGACGGTGGCGGGCGGGCTGGCGAGCCTGTTCGAGCCGTTCTGGGGCGTGCTGCTGTATTACACGTGGGCGGTGCTGCAGCCGCAGCACCTTTGGGACTGGGCGCTGCCGGGGAGCGTGCGGTGGTCGCTGGCGGCGGCGTGCATCGTGATGATCTCGGTGGCGCTGCACCTGCCGCGGCTGCTGAGGCGGTTCGAGCCCACGCCGATCTTCGTGCTCGTGCTGGTGTACGGCACGCTGGTGGGGGTGAGCGTGGTCACGGCGTTCGACCCGAGGTGGGCGCAGGCGTGGGCGCAGGACCTGGGCAAGGTCCTGCTGATGGTGGTGATCGCGCTGGTGGTGATCCACGAGTACTGGCACGTGCGGGTGCTGGGCGTGATGATCCTGATGGCGGTGGGGTACATCGCGTACGAGGTGAACTACAACTACGTGGTGCACGGGCATCGGCTGGACGTGTTCCACTACGGGTACGGGGGCCTGGACAACAACGGGGCGGGGCTGCTGATGGCGATGGGCCTGCCGTTCGCGTACGCGTTCGCGGCGACGCGCTGGTCGAGCTGGTCGGCGTGGCGGCGGGCGGCGGCGATCGTGGGCGGCGGGCTGATCACGCACGCGGTGATGATGACC
Organism: uncultured Phycisphaeraceae bacterium; assembly: GCA_964431205.1. Lineage (GTDB taxonomy): Bacteria > Planctomycetota > Phycisphaerae > Phycisphaerales > Phycisphaeraceae > CAYSIX01. The sequence continues at coordinate 9,378 of CAYSIX010000034.1, read as the reverse complement.
TACTCGCGCGGGGCGATGCTCTCGCTGGCGATCGGGATGCTGTGGCTGCTGTGGCGGCACCGGCCGCGGTGGCAGTCGTTGGCCGGCGGGCCGCTGGTGTTCGTCGGCGTCCTCGCCCTGGCCGGCGCCGAGATCCGCGAGGAGTTCATGTCCACCCGGCACTACCGCGACGACCCCTCGGCCCTGTCGCGGCTGGACTCGTGGGCCGGGGCGTGGGAGATCGCCTGGGAGCACCCGCTGTTCGGCACGGGCCTGCGCAACAGCCACCAGTACAGCCTCAACTACGGCATGGACCGTCAGAATCGCACGATCCACAACCAGTACCTGCAGATCGCCGCCGACTCGGGCATCCCCACCGCCGCCGTGTACATCGCCATGCTGGCCACGGCGGTGCTCGTGCTCGGGGCGTCGCGCAAGCGCTGCCTGCGCGCGTGGCACGGGCTCGGCCCCGACGCCGACCCCGAGACGAAGCGCACCCTCAGCGAGGCCGAAAAACTCTGCCTCGCGTCTCAGGCGAGCCTGATCATCTTCGCGTTCGACGGGATGTTCCTGTCGCTCGAGACGTTCGAGCTGGCGTGGCTGCTGATCGTGATGGCGGCGGTGATGCCCGGCGCGACGCGGCGGCTGATCGCCTCCCTCGGCGCCAGCGAGGCGACGGACGATGAACCGGTGCCGACACCGGCGCCGACGCCGGCGTCCGCCCCCTCACCCGCCCCGCCATCAGACCCCGCGCCGCGTTCACCGCTGCCCTGGCCCCGTCCGGGCCGCCCCGCCACCTCAACCGGAATCGTCGGAGGCGCCGCATGACCGTCCTGAGCACCCAGCTTGACCGCCGCCTCGCCCAGCTCGTCCATACCACCGGCGCGCTGCGCCAACGCTGCGCGCAGGAGCCCGCCGTCGCGCCCGCCGCCCGGGGCATCGACTGGTTCAGCCGCGCCCTGTTCCACGTCTGGCGCAACCGCCGCTACCTCACCCCGCTCAAGCTGGCCAACATCGCCCTGGTCAACGCCCAGTTCGCCCTCAAGACCGAGCGGGTCCTCGGCCGGCCGTACAAGATGAAGATCGAGTCCACCAACATCTGCAACACCCACTGCCAGCTCTGCCCGACGGGGATCGGTCGGCCCGGGCGCGCCAAGGGCGCGATGACCCTCGACCGCTACAAGGCCCTGATCGACCGGTTCCGCTGGCACCTCGTCGCGCTCGACCTGTCGATGTGGGGCGACCCGCTGATCGTCCCGGACATCTACGAGATGATCCGCTACGCCCACGACCGCCGCATCTGGACCTACATCAGCTCCAACCTGCACGCCTACAGGCTGCCGCACCAGCGCCGGCGCGCCAAGCCCGGCCGGCCCACCCAGGCCGAGCGGCTGGTCGAATCGGGGCTCGACCTGATGACCTGCTCGCTCCACGGCGCGTCGCAGGAGACCTACGAGATCTACCAGCCGGGCAAGTCGTTCCACGACGCGATCGAGAAGATCCGCGAGATCGTCGCGACGCGGCAGCGCCTCGGCAGCCGCACGCCGCAGATCCAGCTCAACTTCGTGGTCATGCGGCAGAACGAGCACGAGGTGGACGCGTTCCGCCGCCTCGCCGAGGACCTGGGCTGCAAGCCGGTCTTCTCCATGCCCTCGATGAACGCCCGCTTCATCGACGAGGACGGGCCCGACGCGAACCACGCGCCGCACTACGTCTCGCTCGGCCTGGCCGAGGACGTCCGCGCCAAGCAGTCGCCCGAGCAGCGCAAGCGCGAGCTGCTGGAGCGCTGGCTGCCGAAGAACCCCGAGTACCGCCTCTCCTCGTACGATCAGATGATCAACGGTGACTACCGTGGGGAGCAGTACAACGGCCGCAAGGTCCACTTCTGCGACTGGCTCTGGCGGCAGGCCGTGATCAACTGGGACGGGCAGGTCTCGACCTGCTGCGGGTCGTTCAACCCCGGCGAGGACATGGGCGACGTGTTCGAGCGCGGCTTCGGCGCGATCTGGAACAGCCGCAAGTACCGCCTGGCCCGACGCAGCTTCAAGAGGCCGCTGACGCCCGAGCAGTCCGAGGGTAACGGCTGCGCCACGTGCCCGGGTTTCATGGTATGAATCCGCCGACAACATCCTCGCACGGATTCGATCAACGGACGGCCACGCGCAACGGCGCGCCGTTGGTCCTGCACGTGCGCACCGTCAGCGGCGCCGGCGGCGGGCCGGACAAGACCATCCTCCGCTCGCCCCGCGCGATCGACCCGCATCGCTACCGCATGGCCGTCGCCTGCGTGTACCCGGCGGGTGATCCGGGCTTCGACACGATCCGCCGTCGCGCCGCCGCGCTCGACTGCCCGCTGATCGAGCTGCCCGAGCGTGGCCCGGCCGACCCGCGAACGCCCTGGCGGCTGCTGCGTCTCTGCCGGCGCCTCGGCGTCGCCGTCTGGCACGGCCACGACTACAAGTCCGACCTGCTCGGCGTCGCCCTGCGCCGGCTCCACCCCATGCGCGTCGTCACCACCGCCCACGGGTTTATTCGCAAAGACGCCCGCACCCGTCTTTACACCCGGCTCGGCGACGCCGCCCTGCGACGCTGCGACCACGCCATCGCCGTCAGCCCCGCCATCGCCCGCCACTGCCGCGACCTCGGCCTGCCGCCCGGACGCGTCTCGCTGATCCCCAACGCCATCGACCTCGACGAGTGCCGTCGCCAACACGATCGCGACGACGCACGCGCCGCCCTGGGCATCCGCCCCGACGCGATCGCGATCGGCGTCGTCGGCCGACTGAGCACGGAAAAAGGCGTGGACCGCGCGATCCGCACCCTCGCCGCCCTGCGCCCGCGCCGGTCGATGCTCGAGCTGCACGTGGTCGGCGACGGGCCGCAGCGCGAGGCGCTCGAGCGGCTCGCGGGACAACTCGGCGTGGCCGGGGCGGCCCGCTTCTGGGGCTGGCGTGAGGACGCCCGGGCGATCGTCGAGGCCCTGGACGCCCTGCTGGTCCCGAGCCACACCGAGGGCCTGCCCAACGCGGCGCTGGAGGCGATGGCGCTGGGGGTGCCGGTCGCCGCCACCGCCGTCGGCGCGCTGCCCGAGCTGCTCGATCACGGCCGGTGTGGCGTCCTGCTCGAGCCGGGCGATGTCACCGCGTGGGTTGATCCGCTGACCGCGCTGCTCAGCGACGACGCCCGCCGCGATGAACTGGGCGCGGCCGCGCGGCGGCGCGTGGAGCGACACTACGCGTTCAGCCGGCGGATGGCCGCCGTCGCCGACGTGTACGACCACGTGCTGCACGCCACGGGAATCCGACCCTCTGCCGCATCGGCCGATGAGGCGGCAACCGCCATCGCGGACAACCTCTGTGCGCAGCCGTTCATCGCACGGCAAGCGTCGCGCGACGCCGCGGCGTGAGCGGGACCTGCCTCTCTGGCCAGCCGGCGGGTGGCACGAACTGGCGTAAGCAGGCCGTCGCGCGGTCACGCGTCGGGCGTGGCGAACCGATCGACGCCGAGGAAGCCGATGGGCAGTTCGGTTCGGCCGACGGTGGCCAGGTCGGCCAGGGCCTCACCGACGACGCTGACGAACTTGAACCCGTGGCCGGAGAACCCGCAGGCGATGACCACGCGATCACGGCAGGCCGGGTCGGGGTGGCGGTCGATGACGAAGTGGCCGTCGGGGCTGTTCGTGTAGAGGCAGACCTCCAGCGAAAGCAGCGGGCCGTCGGCCTGCGGCAGGTACGCGGCCAGGCAGGGGCGGAACGTCTCGAAGTCTCGTTCGGTGGGCGTGCGGGAGACGGCGTCCGGGTCGGTCGGGTCGGCCGGCCGGTGCAGCGCCAGCTTCAGGCCGGGTCGGTCCGGCATCATGGGAAAACCGTAGTACACGCCCCCGCCGCCGGCGTCGATCACCCACACCGGCAGCCGCCCGTACGCGAACGGCTCGGGATCGCCCGGCCAGACCCACGCCATCACCTGACGCGTCACCGTCAGCTCAAACCTGGGCAGCCCGTATACGTCGCCTTCACCGCGCAGCAGCCGGTCGCTCCACGCCCCGGCGCACAGCACCAGCCGATCGGCCTCGTACGTCCCCGCCGGCGTCGTCACGGTCACGCCGCGATCGCTCACGCGCCAGGCGGTCACCGGCTCGTGCCCGTGCAGCTCCGCGCCGTCGCGCAGCGCCCGGTCGGCGTACGCCGCCACCGCCGCCTCCGGCACGGCGAACGCCAGGTCCGGGTCGCTCAGGCCCACAAACCCCTCGGGCACGCGGAACTGCGGGTGACGCGCGGCGACCTCGTCCCGGCTCAGCTCCTCGTGCGGCAGGCCGTACTTGCGCATCGACAGCAGCGACCCGGCGATCAGCTCGCCCGCCGGCGGGCCCATGTAGAACCCGCCCGTGCGGTGCAGGATGCGCCGGCCCGAGACCGCCTCGATCTCGGCCCACTTCTCGTACGCGCGCTGCAGCAGCGGCACGTAGTCCGGGTGCTCGAAGTAGGCCTTGCGCACCACCCGCGACTGGCCGTGGTGACTCCCCGCCGCGTTGGGGATGCTCAAGCGCTCGAGCCCGAGCACGCGCCGGCCGCGACGCGCCAGCTCGTAGCACGTCGCCGAGCCCATCGCCCCCACGCCGACGACGATCACGTCGTAGCGATCCGTCACGCGTCCGGTTCCCCCACGACGTCCTCGTCCTCGTCACCGCGATCCTCGTCGGGCGGCTCGGACGGCCGCGGGTCCGCTGACCCAGGCTCACGCTCGACAGGCTCGGTCGGCTCGACCTCGCCCGCATCGCCCGGCGGGGTCGAGACCGCCTCCCGATCGTGGCGCAACGGCTCGAGCAGGACGTAGTGCGTCGGCCGGCCGTGCGGCGGCCGGTGCGCCAGGTACACCACCGTGTGCAGCACGGTGCCGTCCGGCAGCGTCGCGGTGATCTCGTGCGTGCCGGCGAAGACGCGCGCGTACACGTTGCCCAGCTCGTCGGTCGGTTCGGTCAGGTCCGTCCACCACGTGCCGCGGAACAGCTCGTCCAGCCGCAGGCCCGCCTTGGTCGGCTCGCCCCGCTCGTCGAACAGCGCGGCGTAAGGATCGGCGACCTCCGCCGGCATCAGCCCCGCGAACCAGACGCCCTTGATCTGCGGCGAGGCGAACAGCGAACGCATGATCGTGTCCAGGTTCGCCGCCGCCCCGCTCTCGCTGCCCCCGCCCACCTCCAGGCTCGAGATCACCACGTCCTGCTCCAGCGTCCCCAGCAGGTTCAGCCCCCGCGACAGCGGCGCCTCGAGCATCAGCCCCGTGATCCGCTGCTCGATCGCGATCATGTCGATCGGGATGAACGGCCGCATGTCCGTGATGCGCTGAACCATCTGCTCCAGCCGCGGGCCCGTCAGGCTGTCCTCGAACTGGATGCAGATCGTCGCCCGCGGCGCGATCGCCTTGGCGCGCTCGAACAGCAGCCGCACCATCGGCTCGCCCAGACGCCGCTCGACAAAGTCGTGGTCGAGGCTGTTCGCGTACAGGTCGAACTGCTCGACCCGCTGGCCGAACCCGAAAAGCACGTGCTCGAGGTGGTCCTCCAGCACCGCGCGCAGCTTCGAGCCCTCGAGGAACCCGACCCAGCCCGGGTTCCGCCCCGTGTCGGCTGAGATGACCGAGCCCCAGCGCACCGTCAGGCCGTGCAGCCGCGCCAGGTGCACCGCGTCCTCGATCGGCTCGATCTTCCACTGCCGCGGCCCGTCCGGCTGCAGACGCGACCACGGCGTCAGGTGGTGCAGCGACACGGCGTTGAAGCAACGCCAGACCGGCTCGTCCCCGCGCACGTCCGGCCAGCCGGCCCGCGGCACGCCGAACCCGATCGCAAAATCGTGCCGCCGCTGCTCGATCCGCACCTGCGCGTCCGGCACGGGCTCGCCCGCCGCGTCCTGCACGATCACCCGCACGTCCGTCTTGCGGTGTGTCTCGATCTGCCGCTCGGCCCGCTGCTTCCACGGCGCGCTGAGCACCTGCGCCGCGGCGGGACACGCCAGCGCGACCGACGCCGCGGTCACGACGCCGCGCGCGGCCATGCACAAGCTGAGCCCGAAGCTACGCGTTCGCATGTGATTCTTCCGTCAGCTCAGCAGCTCCATCGCGTCGGCCAGGTGACGCACGGCCATGCGCTCGGCGCCCCCGCTCGCCCCCGCCGCGCCGCCGCCCACGGGCGTGACGATCCGCGTAAAGCCCATCCGCGACGCCTCGCGGCAGCGGTGCTCGATCTGCTGCACCGCCCGCACCTCACCGCCCAGGCCCACCTCCCCCGCCACGCAGCACCGCTCGGGCAGGCTCCGGTTCAGGTGCGCCCCGGCGATCGCCAACGCCAGCGCCAGGTCCACCGCCGGCTCCACGATCCGCATGCCCCCCACGCTGCTGGCGAACACGTCCTGGTCCGCCAGCCGCAGACCCGCACGCTTCTCCAGCACCGCGATCACCAGCGCCAGCCGGTTGCCGTCCAGCCCGCTGACCTTCCGCTTCACCGCCCCGAGAAAACCCGTGCTCGTCAACGCCTGCACCTCCACCAGCAGGCACCGCGTGCCCTGGAGCACCGGGCAGATCACGCTGCCGGGCCGCGGGTCGTGCTCGGCCGCCACCAGCCCCCGCCCGTCGGCCACCTCACGCAGACCCGCGTCGGTCATCTCGAACAGCCCCACCTCCATCGTCGTGCCGTACCGGTTCTTGATCGCGCGGATCACCCGGTGGTGGTGGTAGCGGTCGCCCTCGAAATAAAGCACCGCGTCGACCATGTGCTCGAGCAGCCGCGGCCCGGCGAGCTGGCCCTGCTTGGTCACGTGACCGACCAGCACCACCGCCATCCCGCACGCCTTGGCCAGCCACACCAGCTCCTGCGCGCACGCCCGCAACTGCGAGACGCTCCCCGGCGCCGCCGGCAGGTCCGCCTTGTAGATCATCTGCACCGAGTCCACGATCATCACCGCCGGTTCGACCCGCCGCGCCTGCTCGAGGATGCGCGCCAGGTTCGTGTCGGCCAGAACCAGCAGATCGTCGTCGGACGGCTCGGCGTCGGACGAGCCGGCGTCCTGCTTCTCGTCGTCGCGGCCCTCGGCGTCGGTCAGGCGCCGCGAGCGCAGGCGCAGTTGATCGACCGACTCCTCGCTGGTGACGTAGAGCACGCGTCGGCCGGCCGCGGCCAGGCGGTGGGCGGCCTGGAGCAGCAGCGTCGACTTGCCGATGCCGGGGTCGCCGCCGATCAGCACCGCGCTGCCGGGGACGAACCCGGCGTCGGGGCGGGCGGCGTCGCCGCGGGTATGGCGTGATCCGTTGGCCGGCGACCCCGAGGATGCGCCGCGGTTCGACCGCTCGCCGCGTGCGTCCGGACCGTTGTCCGTCAGCGACCCGGGCGCCCCGCCCAGCACGCGGTCGAGCTCGCCGATGCCGGTGGCGATGCGCCGCACCCCGGCGGACGCGGCCGTCGCGTCCACGCCGCGGAGCGACACCGGCCGGGGGTTCTCGATCGGGTCGATCGTGCCGCGGTGCGGGTCGGCCGCCGCCGCGCTGACCCGCAACTCCTCCAGCGCGTCCCACTCGCCGCAGTCCGGACACTTGCCCATCCACTTGGGGTGCACCGCCCCGCAGGTGCGGCAGACGAACTGAACGGCCGTCCGTGCCATGCGGGCAAGATACCCGCCGCCATGCGCGACCGCGACCGCCGCCGCCCGGTCACGAACCGTGTGGCGCTGCCGCCCCGCTCGCATCACCCTCGCGTCACGCGCCGGCCCCCGCTTGCCCAAGGCCTTTTGAACCCCCGCCGCGTGCCGCCGTACAATCCCTGTCGCCGTCACCCACCGCCCTCAGGGAGTTTCACCATGCCTCGACGTTTCCTGGCGCAGATCAGCCTCGTCGCCGCCTCTGCCACCGCCCTGCTGCTGCTGACCACCAGCTACGCCCGAAGCCTCAACGTCTGGGACTCGCTCGACCTGCTCGTGGACGTCCGCCACGAGCTGATGTCCAGCTACGTCACCGAGCCGGACGAGACCGACCTGGTCGAGGCCGCCGTCCGCGGCATGATCGACGCGCTCGACGACCCCTACACCTCGTTTCTGCTGCCGCAGGACCTCGAGCAGTTCGACCGGATCACCACCGGCTCGTTCTCGGGCATCGGCGCCGAGGTCACCATCGACGACGGCCAGCTCAAGATCACCACGCCCCTGGAAGACTCGCCGGCCTGGAACGCCGGGGTCCTCGCCGGCGACATCGTCATCGAGATCGACGGCACGCCGGTCATGGAGATCTTCGAGGGCAAGCGGTCCGACGGCGAGAAGCTCCGCGCCGCCGTCGATCGGCTCACCGGCGAGGCCGGCACGAAGGTCCGCCTCCGCGTCCGGCACGAGACCGGCGAGGAACAGACCATCACCGTCACCCGCGACGTGATCAAGATCCAGACCGTCCGCGGCCTGCGCCGCCTCGAAGACCAGCACTACGACTTCATCATGGACGATGAAAACGCCATCGCCTACGTCCGCCTCACCCAGTTCACCGAGCAGACGCCCGACGAGCTGGCCGAAGCGCTCACCCCCCTGCTCGAGCAGGGCTTGCGCGGGCTGATCCTCGACGTCCGCTTCAACCCCGGCGGGCTGCTCGACGCCGCGGTCAGGATCAGCGACATGTTCCTGGCCGACGGCTACACCATCGTCTCGGTCAAGGGCCGCGCCGTGCCCGAGAAGGTCTATCGCGCCACGGCCGAGACGCTCGTGCCCGACCTGCCCGTCGTCGTCCTGGCCAACGAGGCCAGCGCCTCGGCCTCCGAGATCGTCACCGGCGCCCTGACCGACAACGACCGCGCCCTGTTCGTCGGCACGCGCACCTTCGGCAAGGGCAGCGTCCAGCAGGTCAAGATGCTCGGCGACGCCGCCGAACCCCTCGGCGCGCTCAAGATCACCAACGCCTACTACTACCTGCCCTCGGGCCGGCTGATCCACCGCAAGCCGTCCGAGGAGCTGGACGAGGACGAGGTCGGCACCTGGGGCGTCGACCCCTCTGCGGGTTCCTACGTCCGCATGACGCCGCAACAGGTCCGCGACATGATCGAGGTCCGCCGCGAGGGCGACGTCATCCGCCGCGACAACGGCCGGGACGGCGACGAGCCGATCACCCCCGACTGGATCGAGACGCACCTGAAGGACCCGCAGCTCGCCGCCGCGCACCGCGCCATGCTCGGCTACCTCGACACCGCCGAGTGGCCTCAGGTCGGCGAGTCCAACGTCGAGGCCCTGCTGCGCGCCAGCAAGCGGGACAACCTCGTGGCGCGGCGGGACCTGCTCGAGACGCGACTCAAGGAGATCGAGCTGGAGCTGACGAAGCTGGGCGAGTCACCCGACGCCGACGCCGACCCCGAGTCGGACGCCGCGCCCGCGGAGAACGAGC
>CAYSIX010000033.1:7794-23370 GCA_964431205.1 uncultured Phycisphaeraceae bacterium | reverse complement strand
GGGGGTGCGTCGCGGGCGCGGATCCCGGCGAAGGCGGCTCGAAGACTCGCGGCCATCACCGGGCGTCGGGCAGCGGCGGGCGGGCCCGCCGGCTAAACGCGGCGGCCATCACCGGGCGTCGGGCAGCGGTGGGCGGACCGCCGGCTAAACGTGGCGGGCGTCGCCGGGCGTCGGGCCGTGTCGGGCTTTCGGGGCCGAGGGTTCATCAGGTCTTGATCAGTTGCAGCAGGGCGGCGGAGAGGGGCAGGTAGAGGACCACGGGCAGCCAGGCGGCGAGGACGGGGTTGAGCGTCCCCCCGCCGACCTGCAGCAGCGTCAGGCCCAGGCCCCAGGCGCCCAGGCAGACGGCGGCGGCCTTGATCGCCTGGACGAAGAGGTTGACCGGCCCGCGGATGAGGAAGAAGGGCAGGCCCATCACGAGCACGAGGGCGTTGACCACGAGCATGCTGAAGCGCCCCCAGATGATCTGGGTGATCGAGGCGCGGTCGGCGGGTGCGACGGCGGGGTTGGCCTGCATGCGCTGCAGCTCGCGGAGCGAGAGAAGTCGCTGGTAGATGGCGGCGCGGCGGGTGAGCAGGACGGTGGGCGACAGCTCGGTGGGGAAGAAGTCGAGGCTCTGCTGGGCGGGCGTGCCGGGGGGCAGCTCGGCCTCGGGTCGGATGGCGGTGCCGAGGATGAGGCGCCAGCCGGGGGGGTCCGCGTCTTCGAGCCAGACGCCCTGGCTGGCGGTGATGCGTCGGACGGTCAGGCCGCGGTCGTCGCGTTCGAGGATGGTCAGGTCGCGCAGGCGTTGTCGGGCGGCGTCGAACTCGGCGGCGCTGAGCAGGTGGTTCTGCTCGTCGGCGGCGAAGAGGACGGGGAAGCTCTCGATGGATTCGTACTTGATCTTGGACTTGCTGCGGGCGAGCTTGGGCGCCAGGGGCGGGATGAGGTACTCCTGCAGGGGCAGGGTCAGGGCGTTGAGGGCGATGCCGACGACGACGATGGGGGCGGCGACGCGGTACATGCTCACGCCGCTGGCCATGACGGCGGTCAGCTCGCGGGTGCGCTGCATGGCACTGACGGTAAAACCCATGGCGGCGACGACGATCAGGCCCGAGAGGAACGCGTACAGCAGCAGGATCATCGGGCCGTAGTAGCCGGCGATCTTCACGAGCATGCCCCAGACGACGGCGAGGGGGCCGGGCTCGAGCGACGCGGCCAGCGCGTCGGCCTCGGGCAGGGTCAGGCCCAGCTCCTGGGCGCCGCGGCGGAGGCCGGCCTCGCGTTCGAACAGCAGCTCCAGCGACGACGCCGACACGCCCCGCCGCTGGGCCTCGCGCTCGATCTCAATCTGCCGGGCGCGGATGACCCCGGCCTCGACGAACTCGTCCAGGTCCACGATCATGTCCACCAGCACGTAGAGCGACATCAGGACGAACAGCAGGATCGTGAAGTTGATCAGGAACTGGCGGATGATGTAGCGGTCCAGGGTTTTCATGCTCGTTCCGGCGGAGCGGGCGGCGCGCGCCGCGGCCCGCGCGATTTTCAGTTGCGCGCCAGCGCGCAGTAGACCGCGCCGATCACGATCGCCAGCAGCGCGTTGCCGCTCCAGAGCAGCACGAGGCTCAGCCCCAGCGGGTACGAGGAGCTGCCGGCCATGTTCGTGCCCGTGTAGATCAGGATCAGCGTCAGCACGGCGAGCACGAAGCTCCAGAAGTAGACGGCCAGGGCCATCTGCCCGGCGAGGGTCATGCTCATCAGGGCGCCGAGCAGCAGCAGCAGGAGGCAGGCGACGGCGGCGGCGACGCGGCTGTGCAACTGCGCCTTGATCCGTTGCTTGAGCAGGGTGATCTCGTTCCAGAGGCTCTGAGCGGCGCGTTTGACCGTTGGCGAGCGGGCGAGCGTCGGCTCGCGTTCGAGGCGATCGAGCAGCGCCAGCGAGTCGACGCGTCGCGAGGCGTCGTCGATCAGGGTTTGCGGCCAGGTCAGGCGTTGGAGGGTGTACTCGCGCTGCTCGCCGGGCGGGTCGGGCGAGCCGGGGTCGGAGACGCGGGCGTCGGTCAGCTCGATGAGGACGGTCGGATCGGTGCCCAGGTCCTCGGCGGCGAAGGTGAGCAGGGCGGCGCGCGCCTCGAAGCGTCGGCGGACGTCGCGGCCGATGCGTTCGATCGTGACGGGCTGATCATCGGTGGCGAGCAGGCGGATGGCGCCCTCGTCGCGTTCGAGCCTGGCGGCGGAGAGGACGTAGCGCTCGTCGCCGCCGACGTCGCGGAGGGTGACCGACCCGGGGCCCTGGCGCGGGTCGAGGGCGGCGACGATCAGCCGGCGCAACCGCTCGGCCGCCAGCAGCTCCGCCAGTTCCCGCGCCGGCTGTCGCACCCGCTCGTGCCGATCGGGATCGCGGCCCAACGCCCGAAGCTGCGGCAACGAAAGAAACTCGACGTCCTCTTCGAACGGCGAGGGGACGCGCACCGGCGGCAGCTCGAAGACGCTGGCTTCGGCGAACTGTCCCGAGAGCGGGTCCCACCGCCTCACGTCCTTGAGCAGGATGCTCGCCCAGGACTGCGCGCCGTCGCGGAAGACCAGCGCCGTGGCCAGCCGCGCCGTCACGTCCCCGCGCATCCGCCCCGCATCGTCCAACTGCCCCACCGCCACGCCGGTCAGCTCGACGAGCTGCGACGGCGGCACCGGCGAGTCGATCCGCTCGAGGATCGCCTCGGGCACCGGGCCCTCCACCGCCGTGTTCGCGTACAGCACCCGGTCGTCGTTGGCCCACGTGTACGGGCGGTTCTGGTTCAACTGCCCGATCAACGCCGTGAGCAGGTCCTGCTCGACCAGCCGCGCCGCCTCACGGTAGAACCACGGCATCACGAAGTTCGACAGGTACACCATCGTGTTGGTCAGCAGCGCCCCGAGCAGGACGATCGGCAGGAGGATCGAGCGGTAGCTGATCCCGCCGGCCGAGCAGGCGACGACCTCGTTGTCGGCCGCCATGCGCAGAAAGACGATCGTGCTGGCGAACGCCCCGGCGAAGGGCAGGGCGAAAGCCAGCATCGTCGGGGCCGACAGCCCCACGAACTTCAGCAGCGTGCCCGGGCCCAGCAGCCCCTCCGAGAGCGGCTTGATCGACGCGGCGAAGCTGATCACCGTCATCAGCACCAGCGTCGAGAGCACCAGCAGCTTGATCACTTCCCACGCGATGTAGCGGTACAGCGTCCAGGGCATGGCGTCGGGTGAAGAATATCGGCCCGGCGCCGGACGGGCGAACCCACGCCGCCCGGCCGCCCACGCCGGCACCGGCCCTTCACACACCGCCCCGACCGCCGGCCATCGCCGCCATCGCCGCGAAAGTCGGTCTCGTTTCGGGCTTTGATCGGACCGCGTCGCCGGTACAATAGACCCGCGCTCCGACCGGCGGAGCCGAACCCTTTCCCCCGTGTGGGCGGCCGATGAACACCCTGCGACCCCGACGACCGATCCGCGTCCTGTTCGTCACCGATCACTTCGGGTACGCCCGGGGCGTGATCCACGGGGCGACGCGGTACGTCCAGACGGTGCTGCCGCGGCTGGACCGCCACGAGGTCGAGCCGACGCTGTTCATCCTCCGCGACCCGCACCCGGCGGCGCAGGAGCTGAAGCAGGTGGGCCTCGACCCGGTGTTCCTCTCGGCCGGCAAGTGGAGCCCGCGTCCCCTGCTGTCACTGATCCGACTGATCGTCTCGCGGCGGATCGACCTGCTGCACCTGTACGGGAACAAGAGCATCCTGCTGGGCCGGCTCGCCGGGCGGCTGACGGGCACGCCGGTGATCGCCCACGTCCAGGACATGGGGCGGATGGCCTGGCACGTGCGGGTGCTGCACCGGCTGACGGCGGAGCTGACCGACTCGGCGCTGGCGGTGTCGCGCGCCGCGGACGAATACGCTACCGACCACCTGGGCATCCGCCGCCGACGCGTGCGGGTGCTGCACTCGGGCATCGTCGCGCGCGAGTTCACGGACGTGCACGTGGGGGCGCGGCGCGAGCTGCGCCGGGCGTTCGGGATCCCCGAGGACGCGCCGGTGATCGGCGTGACCAGCCAGCTCGGGCCGGACAAGGGGCACGACACGCTGCTGCGCGCGATGCGGATCGTGGTGGACCGGCTGCCGCAGGCGCGGCTGCTGATTGCGGGCGAGGGCGTCGAGCGATCGCGGCTCGAGGCGCGTCTGGACCAACTGGGCCTCAAAGAGGCGGTGGTGCTCGCCGGCTTCCGCCGGGACGTGCCGGAGGTGCTGGCGGCGATCGACGTGTTCGTGTTCCCGGCATTGCGGGACGCGTTGGCGTTCTCGCTGCTGGAGGCGATGGCGGCGGGCAAGCCGATCGTGGCCACACGCGTGGGCGGCGTGCCCGAGGCGATCACGCATGAGGTCCACGGGCTGCTGGTCCCGCCGGGCGAGTTCGAGCCGCTGGCGTTCGCGCTGCACCGGCTGCTGCTGGACAAGGCGTTGCAGGCGCGGTTCTCGCGGCGAGCCAGGCGTCGGGCGGCCGACTTCGACGTGACCACGCACGTGCGCCGGCTGCACACGCACTACCGGGCGGTACTGGGACGACGGACGGCGGCGACGCGTCGGCCGGGCGCGGCCATGGACGCGATCACGGCGACGTGGCCGCAACCGCTTCGCGTGGAGGCGACGGCCCCTCAGGACGCGGCCGACGTCTCATCGCGGATGGCTCGGGCAACTGACGGCGGCCCGGCGGGAGCGCGCGAACGGCGATCGCTCGAACCCGCGTCGGGGTGAACGCCGCTCGAACACCTCGTGAACAGTGTTTTTTGGCCCCACACCCGCCCTCGACACGATGAAACCCATCATGAACGCCTGACGCGGCGCGGTCGCTGCGCCGCCGATGAAGGGGCTGCGATGCGTCGTGCGCTGGTCTGGATGCTTCTGGGTGCTTCGGTGCTGATCGTGGCGCCGACCGTCGTCGGCTGCCGCAGCCACGCGGCGGTCCAGCACGCGGTGTCGCGGCCGGACTACCTCAAGTACCGCCGCGTCGCGGTCGTCGGTCGGTTGCAGCGCACGCAGGAGGAGTTCCTGATCCCGCTGTACATGCAGGCGTTCCCGTCGCAGGCGATGGTCGAGCGTCGGGACCTGGAGTCGGCGTTGGGCGAGCAGGATCTGCTCAAGGACGCGGACCGGCTCGACGCCGAGACCCGGGCGCAGGTGCGCGAGCTGCTGGGCGTCGACGCGCTGGTGTTCGCCAGCTACACCGGCGGCAAGTGGCCGCAGATGTCGCTCAAGACGATCGACACGAGGACGGGCGAGATCGTGGCGGCGGTGCTGACCACGCCGAACCCGCGCCCGCCGCGCTGGCGCGAGCCGGTGGACTACGCTTTGATCCGTGCGGCGGTCGCGGCGCTGCACGATCAGGTGTACCGATAGCCGCGGCGGCGCGGGGCGGCTACGCTGCGGCCGATGCAGGCGGGTCACCGATCGACGCGGCGATGGTTCGAGTTGATCGCGTTGTTCGGCGTCGGGCCGGTCGCGCTGGCCGTCTCGGGCGCCCGGCCGCCGCTGTTTGCGCTGCTGTGGCTGGTGACCGTGGCGGTGCTGATCTATCTGTGGCTTGACTCGGGTTTCGAACGGGCGCGGCTGTGGCGTACGGCTTCGCTGCGTCGTGAGCTGCCCCGCCTCGTGGGACGGTTCATCGTGCTCGCCGGGGCGATCGCCGCCTTCGCGTGGGCGGTACGGGGCCGAACGGTGCTGGGCGTCGAGATGCCCGAGCGACTGTTCGAGTTCGTGCGTCAGCGGCCGGGCGTGTGGGCGATGGTGATGGTGCTCTACCCCGTCCTGTCGGTGTACCCGCAGAACCTGGTGTACCGCGCGTTCTTCGTGCGGCGGTACGGCGTGCTGCTGGGCTCGCCCGCGGCGACCGCGGCGCTCGGAGCGATCGCGTTCGGCCTGGCGCACGTGATCTTCCCGAACTGGATCGCACCGCTGTTCACGGCGGTCGGCGGGTGGATGTTCATGCGGACGTACCAGCGCAGCGAGTCGCTGGTGGCGGCGTCGATCGAGCACGCGCTGTACGGCTGCTTCATCTTCACGATCGGGCTGGGGCGGTTTTTCTACTACGGTTTCCAGGGCTAGGCCGCGGCGACGGGCGGCCGGGCGCGCGTGTGGGTCCCGAGGCGAGGGGATCCGGGGATCTGGGGGTCCCGGGAATGCCGCTCGCGGATTCGCGCCCGTCCCTCGGCGTCGGGGCGATCCATTTTTTTGCGACCGATTCTCAAAACCGTCTTGACAGGGCGATTGGCATGAGTAAACTGCCGTCCGATGTAGCTGAGATTCATTCTCAACTGCATCCGACACGGAAAAGGGCGGCCGCGCAAACCTTGGCAGGACACGCGGCCGCCCGTGGTTGACGCCGGCTGGCGGCCGACGCCTGCGTGAGTCTCCCGCGCCCGGGCCTCGCTGGCAACCGCCGGCCCTTCACACACCCCGCAGCGGCACGACCGCCGCCTTCGGGCGCTCGGAGGACGACTCATGCTTCGCAACTACCTCGTTCCGGCTCTCGCGATCACCCTCGCCTCGACCGCCGCGGCCCAGGTGACCACCAACCCCCAGCTCTTCGAAGCCCCGCTCACCGACCCCGCCGGCACCTTCCACTGGGACACCTTTACCGGCTCCTTCCCCGGCCCCCACGCCCCCGACGTCACCGCCACCGGCACAGGCTCCGCCTCGATCAGCGCCGACGGCTTCGTCCCCCAGCCCATGGACGGCCCGCCCTTCGGCCTGGTCACCTCCACCAGCAACCTCTACTCCGGCGGCACCGCCGGCACCTACACCCTGGACCTGACCGGCCTCGACGACGACGCCGACCACACCACCGTCGTCCTGCAACTGGCCTACCTGCCCGGCAACGGCCCGCTCAGCGACTTCGCCCTCGACGGCCTCGAACCCACCGAGCTCGTCGATCGCGGGGTCATGCCCCGGGTCGAGCACGGCCTGAGCGCCGCGCCGTTCGATACCACCTTCCTCTGGCTCGAGTGGCAGCTCGACGCCGCCGACAGTTACCAGATCACCTTCGACAGCCTTCAGCACACCAGCCTCGCTTCGGTGCGGCTCGATTACGTCAATGCCGACACGGTCATCGATGCCGCCGCGCCCGGGCCCGTCCCCGAGCCCGCGTCGCTCACGCTGCTGACGCTGGCGGCTCTGGTCACCGGCACACGCCGCCGGTCACGAGGCGCCTCGCGGCGGTGACCGTCGCGTGACGCCACCGGGTTCGGCCGTGGCCACCGCCCGGCCGGGCCCGGCGGCGCTCCGCCGCCGCTCTCGGACCCCACCCGCATGACCCGCGGAGGCTTGCGATGACACGAACCGCGGCATTCACCCTCATCGAGCTGCTGGTCACTGTCTCGATCATCGCCCTGCTGATCGGCATCGTGCTGCCCGTGCTCGGCCGGGCGCGTCATCTGTCCCGCCAGACACGCGAGATGTCCGCCGCCCACATGCTCCTGCTCGCCCACCAGAACTGGAGCGTCGATCACGACGGTCGGATCTTCTCCACCACCCGGCACACGCCCGACTACAAGGTCGTCAACAATTACGGCGACGTGCTGTGGGACCCCAGGACCGGCTACACCGACGCCGGCTCGCACAGCGGCTATTCCTGGCGGCTCGCGCCCTACTTCGACTACAACATCGAGGGCGCCCTGCTGGTCAACGACCAGGCCGGCGTCCTGAGCGAGTACGACCCCGACAACCCGACCTACTACAACTACCTGACCAACCTCGTGCCGTCGCTGGGCCTGAACGAGAGGCTCGGCGCGCCGTATCACCCCGTGCTCAGCCCGGACCCGCTGACGCGCGTCGTCGAGGTGCGGCAGCCGGCCCGGCTGCTCGTCGCCGCCTCGGGCCGCAGCAAGCTGTTTCCACAGTACCCCGACGGATACAAGCAGGTCCGCCCGCCGACGGGCGCGTATGACCGCGACGAACCGGCGGCTTTCGGACACGTCGCCCTGCGGTGGGCCGGCCGCGCCGTCGTCGGGTTCATGGACGGCCACGCCGCCACGCGAAGCGAGAACGAGATCGAGACCAGCCCCGGGTTGTGGGACGGCGACCCGTAGGCCGCCCGGCAGCGCACGGCCTGACCCGACGTCTTGAGGAACCACACCATGTGCCAGAACACGCCCGATCCGCCCGAGTGCGACTACGTCCGGCTGATCCACTGCCCGAGCCACGACAGCTTTCACCTGTGGCTCGGAAAGGCCACCGTCCACCTGACCCCGCGCGAGCTGCTGCTGCTCGGCGCCGCCATCGACCGGTGGTGGCGGGAGCATCCTGAACAGCTCCATTCGCTCAAGCCGTTCGATATTCACCCCGAAACCCAAAGGAGAACACCATGAAACGATGCACTCTGACCGGCTCGACCGTCACGGCCCTGATGATCCTGACCGCCGGCGTGGCGGTGGCGGAGCCGCGCGGAGACGACCGGGCCGCGGCGTTCGAGCGCGACCGCGACGCGATCCTCGCGATGGCGGGCGAGTACCGCGTGCGGTTCCAGTTCATGGAGACCGTGCCGCTGCGCACGGGTTACGATCTGAAAAAGCCGTATGAAGCGGACGCGACCGAGTTCGTCGAGGTCGTCGAGGACACGGGCGATCGGATCGTGCTCCAGCACATCCTGGTGCTCAACGACGAGGACGCGGAGGCGGACGACGGCGAGGCGGCCGAGCCGCGCGTGGTCAAGCACTGGCGTCAGGACTGGGCGTACGAGGCCACGGAGTTGGTCGAGTACCGCGGGCACCGCACGTGGGCGACGCGGAAGCGCTCGCCCGGCGAGGTGAGCGGAACGTGGACGCAGACGGTGTACCAGGTGGACGACAGCCCGCGCTACTCGGGTGTCGGCCGATGGACGCACGAGGGCAACCTCTCCTCGTGGCAATCGAACCCGACGTGGCGGCCGCTGCCCCGGCGCGAGTACACCAAGCGGGACGACTACCACGTGCTCGTGGCGGTCAACCGGCACACGATCTACCCCGACGGATGGTACCACGAGCAGGACAACTACAAGCTGGTGCTCGACGAATCGGGCGAGCCGATCGCCGAGGAGCCGATCCTCTGCCGCGAGGTTGGCCTGAACCAGTACGATCGGATCGAGGGCCACGACTTCAGCGCCGGGCGTGCGTACTGGAGCAAGACGGGGGCGTTCTGGTCGCGGGTGCGGGCGGCGTGGCTGGATCGGCTCGCCCAGACCCCGCGAATCACGCTGCGTGGCGAGGTCGACGGCAAGCGGCTGTACAAGCGGATGTTTGAGCGGGCGAAGCGGTTGGCCGAGGCGGAGAGGCCGACGGACGTCGACGCCTCGCGGCGATGGGTGGAGCAGACGATCGATCGCTACGTGATCGCGGAGTGACGACGCGCGAAGCCGAGCCCTGAGCGACGCGACGACGCCGCGAAGCCGAGCCCTGAGCGACGTGACGACGCGCGAAGCCGAGCCCTGAGCCCGAGCGAAGGGCCGGATCCGATCCTTCGCTGCCGCTCAGGGTTCGGCTTATTCATGGTTGAAGTGTTTCCGGCTCTACACCCTCTGCCCCTGGGAGAGGGCTGGGGTGAGGGCCGAACGCGTCTGGTGTCCGCCCGGTGTCTGAGGGCCGATCCTTCGCTGCCGCTCAGGGTTCGGCTTTCTCTTTGGCTCAAATGCGTACGGGGCAATGCCGTCATCCGCAGAAGCGGAACGCGTCGGCGTCGCACCACGCGCCCGATCGACCGCCGCGGCAGAACAGGCCCACCTTCGCGCCGATCCAGTGCCCCTCGGTCGCCTGGAACGGCTGGCCGACCGGATGCAACGCCCCCTCCCTGGGCCCGGCGAAAAAGCGACAAAGCGCCCCCGGCGCCACTTCCACCCGCAGCCGCGCCGACGGTCGTTCGATCGACTGCTGCGCCACCGCTTCGTTGTTGTCGAGCACCCACATCAGCCGGCACTTGCCCGACTCATCGCGCCGCAGCGCCACCGCCGCGTGCGTCCGCCCCGCCACGATCAGGCCCGCCTCCACCGCGCCTTGGCCGCCCAACTCCAGCGACGTCTCGACGTTGAACACGAACGCGGGAAACTTCTGCAGCAGCAGGTTCGGCTGTCGGCCCAGGTCCTCGAACGTCGGCTGAGCGAACAGGCGCAGCTCGCCCGGCCGCGCGGTCAGCGAGTGCCAGTCGTCGCGGTGGTTGGCGTGCCATTGCCACTGGGGCTGAAGCGTCGCGTCGTGAAAGTCGTCGCTGGTCTGCGGGATCGTGACCGGATGCTTGCCGGGAACGTCCGGCTTGGCGTGACGCAGAACGGGTTTGCCCACGCCCTGCTCGTCCTGCTCCACGCCCATCAACGGCCAGCCGTCTTCCCACCGCACGGGCTGCAGGTGCGTGATCCGCCCGTACGGGTCGAGGTCCTGGAAGTGCACGAACCACCACTGCCCCGTCGGCGTGTCCACCAGAGCGCCCTGGTGCGGGCCGTTGATCGGCGTGTCCCGCTGCGCCAGAACGATCCGGTCTTCGTACGGGCCGTAGATCGAACGCGATCGCAGCACGACCTGCCACCCGTTCGTCACGCCCCCCGCCGGCGCGAGGATGTAGTAAAACCCGTTGTCCTTGTGGAACTTGGGGCCCTCGAGGGTCGGGTGTTTTTGCGGCTCGTGAAAGACGACCTTGCCTTCGTCGAGGATGCGCCGGGCGTCGGGGCTCATGGGGCGCACCTGAAGGCGGTTCTTGTACCCGCCGGTGCGGGAGCCCGCGAACGCGTGGACCAGGTACGCCTGCCCGTCGTCATCCCACAGCGGGCACGGATCGATCAACCCCTTGCCTTCCAGCAGCGCATGGGGCTCGCTCCACGCGCCGGCCGGGTGCTCGGCGGTGAGCACGAAGATCCCCTCGTCCGGCGTCGGATTGAAGATCCAGTACCGCCCGTCGTGTTTGCGGATCGCCGGCGCCCAGACCCCCTGCCCTGTCTGCACCTGCCGGTACCGCTCGTGCGGCAGGTTCTTCAGCGCGTGACCGACCAGCCGCCAGTTGACCAGGTCCGACGAGTGCAGGATGGGAAGGCCCGGCGTGCAGTGGAAACTGGACGCCGTCAGCCAGTAGTCGTTGCCGTCGCGGATCACGTCCGGGTCGGAGTAATCGGCGCAGATGATCGGGTTGCGGTACGTGCCGTCGCCCTGTTCCGGCGTCCAGGGGTAAGCAGGGATTTCGTCGAGGCTCGGCATGATTCACGCTCAGATCACCCGCGGCGGGCGTGTCACGGCCCGGTCGTGGGATGCCTGAACATACCGGCCCGCCCGGAAGCGTCCAGTGTGATGCCGCCGCGGGGTCACCGCATCCGCGAACGTTTTGGAATGGAATCCGGTCGCGCGGCGGCGTCGGCGTCGGCAGAGTCGCGGGATGAGCGGTTCACCCGGCGCGCTTCGCCGTGGCGCGCCGGCTCAGCGCCCGATCCCGCGCGGCGGGTTCATGATCTTGTGCAGCGCAACGATGGCCTCGGCGTCGATCCGCTGCTGCTGCTCGAACCGGGCGTCGGCCTCGTCGGCCAGGGCGAGCTGCTCGTCCCGCGGCAGCCGCGCGTACGCCCACAACGCCGCGGCGCCCAGCAACGCGTTCACGTCCGCCTCGCCCACGTACCGGTCCACCTCCCGGTACACGTAACCGTACACCTGCAGCTTGCGACGCCCGGCCAGCAACCGACGCGCGTCGCGGTAGCTCATGTTCAGGGGCATCGACTGCTTCTCGATCAGCTTCTCGTCCAGCCAGCGGTTGAACCGATCGATCAGCTCGTCCAGCCCGTCGTCGTCCATCCGCACCAGCCGGTACAGCGCGGCGCTGTTGCCCGTCAGCACGCCCACGCCGCCCTTCGAGCGCGGCTTGTAGATCTCCGGCGTCGGGAACAGGGCGCAGGCCCACTCGGCATCGAACCGTTCGCAGTGGCGCACCCGCAGCGTGATCGCGTCGCTTGACGACATCGGTTTCTCCCTTCCAGTCTGGCCCGCCCGCCGTCTCCGCACGGCGAACAGGCTTACGCGGCCTTCGGCATCGTCCCGTCCTCGTGTCCCCCGGCCAGCTTCAGTCGCTCCCCGCCCACCAGCCGCCTCTGCTGCTCGGCCAGACGCGCCTGGTCCGCCTCCAACGCAGCGGCCAACGCCTCCTGCGCCGCACGCACCCGCCCCAGGCTCGTCCACTCCGCGTCCAGGTCGTCCCGCAACGCTCGGACCTTGTCCCGCAACGCCGCGACCTCTCGCTGCTCGTGCTCGAGCGCTTCACGCTCCGCCGCCACCCGGCTCACCCGCTCCTGCAACGCGTCGCGCTCGGCCTCGAACGCCTCGCGACGCGACTTCAGCTCCCGCCACGCCTCGGCCAGCGACCGCCGCTCGGCCTCCAGCTCCTCCCGCGCCGCGCGCACCTCACGCTGGCCCTGCTCGACCTGGCGCCGGGCCTGCTCGGTGTGCTCGTACGATCGCTCGTGCCAGTGGCGCAGGCTCGACCACGAGGCCTGCAAGTCGGAAAGGATACGCGTCTTCTCGGCCTGGAGCTGCTCGGCCCGGGCCGCGCGGGGGCCCGAGACGCTCGTATTCGCTGCGCTGCGTGTCATGACCTCCGCCTCCCGTGGCGACCCTCGGTCGCCTGTGGTCCTATCGGGAAGCGCAGGCCCTCACTTCATCGGTTTGATCAACCCGTCGCGATCCGCCAATGGTTTCACGCACGCCGCGCATCCGTCAGTCGCTGAGCCCCGGGACCGACGGCAGCGATTCGCCCGCGTCCTTCGCGGCCTCGCTCGCCTTCTTCTGCGCCTCGACCGTGTCGCGCAGCGACTGGATCTGATCCCGCCACGACGCCGGCAGCGAATCCTGCATCTGCTCGAGCTGCGACACCGCCTCGTCGGCCAGCTCCCACTGCTGCTCGGTGATGTACTGCCGGGCGTCGGACGCCAGCGACTGTGCCTTGGCGATCGCTTGCTCGGACTTCTCGGACGCGGTGTCGGCGACCGACTCGGCCGTCTGGCGCGCCTGGTCGGAGGCCTGCTCCACGCCCTCCTGGGCCGACTCGTAGGCGTCGCTCACCGCCGAGCGACCCTCGTCCATCAGGTCCGAGGACGACTCGTGCAGGCCCTGCTCGGGCTGGGCGGGCAAGCCCTCCGGCTCGGGGCTCTCCTCGCGGCCGCACCCGCCAAGCCCCATCAGCGCCGTCAGCCCAAGCACCACCACCGCTCGTTGCATCATTCCGCCGTTCATGGTCGATCTCCTTCATGAATCCAAAGGGTCCATCCCTGGCGTCGGTCAGTCAGAAAGCCCTTCGCATTCTAACCGGCGGCGGATGCGGGCGGTCGCCGGGCCCCGGTGGGCCGATCCCGGCACGTCGTCAACGCCGGCGACACCCCGCTTGGCCACGCCATTTGACGCGATTTTGACGCCAATTTGCCGTTGCTCGACCGGTCGGCTTAAGTTAGACTTATACTCACCCATGATCCGCCAAGAAGCCCCAACCCTGCCCCGGCACCTGCCGACGTCACTCGGCCCGCTGGTCGACTACCTCGACACCCTCGACCACCGCGCCTCGGTCGGCCGCCTCCACGAGCTGCTCACCCAATGCGCCGTCACGCTGGACGAGCTTTCGGACTACCTGATCTTCGACGAGCACCGCTACCGCCGGAACCTGATCTGCGAGGGCAAGTGGTACGAGCTGCTGCTGATCTGCTGGCGCAGCGGCCAGCGCAGCCCGATCCACAATCACGCCGGCTCGACCTGCGGGCTCAAGATCATGACCGGCGTAGCGACCGAGACCGTCTTCGCCTTCACCCCCAGCGGACAGATCAAGGCGATCAGCTCCCACGAGCTGCGCCGTGGCCAGGTCACCGCCTCCCAGGACGAGGACACACACCAGGTGTCCAACCTCGAGGCCCCGGGCACCGACCTGGCGACGCTGCACATCTACTCGCCGCCCCTGCGGGAGATGGAGATGTACTCGATCACCGGTGAGCCGGTGGGCGTGTACCGGCCGATCAACTTCGAGTTCGCCCACGGCGGCGGGATCTGAACCGCGACGCCGAGCTGACGGACGCCCCGCTTATGACCACGCACGGATCGCCGCTGGCCGGAGTCGACCTGGACGGCATGGGCGCGGGGTACGGCGGGATCGTCCGGCTGAGCCCGGAGGCGGTGCTGTCGCTGGGTTCGATGGAGGGCCTGGCCGAGCCGCCGGTCAGCGAAGCGCCGCCGGCGCCCGCCCGGCCGTGGACGGGCTACCTGCTCGCCGCCTTGGCCGCGGCCCTGGCCTACGCCCTGCATTATCTGCCGGTTTACCCGTTTCTGGTCACCGACGGCACCGACGCCCGCCGACCGATCAGCGCCGCCCTGCTGGCGATCGTCGCCGGCCTGGCGATCCGCAACACCGTCGCCCTGCCCGCCGGCGCCCTGCAGGGCGCCAAGGCGATCGTGCACGGCGTGATCCCCTACGCGATCGTGTGCATCGGCGCGGGGTTGAACCTGGCGGCGGTGGTCGGGCTGGGCCCGCGGGCGCTGCTGGTGATGGTCGCGGCGGTCGCGGTGGCCTACGGCAGCGCGTACCTGGTGGCGCGCTGGCTGGGGCTGGGGCACAAGACGGCGGCGCTGCTGGGCGTGGGCACGGGGATCTGCGGCTCCAGCGCGATCGTCGCCGCGGCGCCGCTGCTCGACGCCGACGAGCAGGACATGATCCTGGCCGTGGGCACGGTCAACCTGTTCGGCATGGTCGCGATGATCGCGCTGCCGCTGGGGCTGGTGGCGCTGCCGATGGACGCCGAGCAGTTCGGTATCTGGTGCGGGGCGGCGATCCACGCCGTGCCGCAGGTGCTCGCCGCGGCCGACGCCTTCGTCGTCGATCGCACCACCGCCGTCGAGTGGGCGACGCTGGTCAAGCTCGGCCGCGTCACGCTGCTGGCGCCGCTGGTGCTGCTGCTGGCGCTGGCGCACGCGCGGTCGGCCGCGGCGCGCGGCGACGGCGACGGGCCGACGATCCGCTACCACCGGCTGGTCCCCTGGTTCATCTGGGGCTTTCTCATCGCCGCGTCGCTGAACACCGCGGGCCTGCTGCCGACGCTTCGCTTCGAGGCGTTCGACCAGCCGGTCGCCCTGCAGGCGGTGCTGGGCACGGTCGGGAGCGTGCTGCTGACGCTGGCGCTGGCGGCGATCGGGCTGAGCGTGAACCTGCGGGCGCTGTGCGGCGTGGGCGGGCGTGCGGCGATCGCGGGCCTGACGTCCACGGTGGCGCTGGCCGCCGCCACGCTGGTGATGGTCCTCGCCCTCGTGCGGTGACCGAAACGCGCAGACTTTTGGCCTGTTGCCACGGCTTGACCTTACCCTTGATGCCACGGCTTGACCGGTAGGTCAAGCCGTGCCGCCCGCACGTCAGATTCCCGATCGACGCTCGACGTGCACATGCGCGACCGCCGCCATCCCCTCACGGCTTGGCTTGAAGCCAAGCCGTGGCATCCCAAACAACATTGTTCCCTTGATGCCATGGCTTGACCGGTAGGTCCAGCCGTGCCGTTCACACGTCAGATTCCCGATCGACGCTCGACGTGCACATGCGCGACCGCCGCCATCCC
>CAYSIX010000033.1:0-7694 GCA_964431205.1 uncultured Phycisphaeraceae bacterium | reverse complement strand
CTCACGGCTTGGCTTGAAGCCAAGCCGTGGCATCCGATCGCGCCTCGCAACAGGCAACGATCGCGCAACTTGAAGCGAGGGGCGTTGCCCCGCCGCTAAACGGGTTGTTGCGTGCCATCGCGCTCAGG
This sequence comes from uncultured Phycisphaeraceae bacterium, assembly GCA_964431205.1. Classification (GTDB taxonomy): domain Bacteria; phylum Planctomycetota; class Phycisphaerae; order Phycisphaerales; family Phycisphaeraceae; genus CAYSIX01. The sequence goes on along the minus strand of CAYSIX010000033.1, from coordinate 7,566 downwards.
CCTGCTTGCGCGGGAACAGCGGCTCGCCCTTCTCGATCGGTGTGCCGGGCAGGAGCTGGCCCCATCGCACCCACTCGGCGAGCCGGCCGCGGCCGTCGTTGCTCTTGATCTGCTCGGCGTAGTCCAGGTGCATCCGCCGCCACAGCTCCTCCATCTTGCCGGGCAGGAACGGCCAGAGCAGCAGCGACGCGATGCGCAGCGCCTCGGCGCAGTTGTAGAGGATCGTGCCCAGCTCCCCGCGCTTCGACTCGTCTTTGGCGAGCTTGAATGGCTGCGTGCGCTCGATGTACTGATCGATCGCCGCCGTAAGGCCGATCGGGCCGTTGGCCGTGGCGTCGTGCAGCGCGAGCTGCGGGAACCGCTGACTGAACAGCTTTGTTGAATACGCAGCGGCTGCTCGAAGTTCGCTCGGTTCTGCATCCGACGCGGGGATCCGGCCGTCAAAATACTTCTGCGTCATGTTGGCCACACGGCTGAAGCAGTTGCCGACGGTGTTGGCCAGGTCGGCGTTGTAGACCTCGAGGAACAGGTCGGGGCTGAAGGTGGCGTCGGCGGCGCCGAGCGGCCCGCGGGTGGCCAGGAAGTAGCGCAGCGCGTCGAGCCCGAACTCCCCGACGTAGTTGTCGATCGCCTCGGGGTCGAGGAAGTTGCCCAGGCTCTTGCTCATCTTCTGGCCGGACTCGCTGACCCAGTAGCTGTGGCAGTAGACCCGGCGGGGGAGGGTGACCCACTCGTAGCCGGGGCACTTGCGCAGGGCCATGAGCATGGCGGGCCAGATCGCCGCGTGAAACCAGAGGATGTCCTTGGCGATCAGGTGGACGGCGCCGGCCCGCCAGTACTTGCGGCGGTCGGGCGTGTCGATGTAGGTCAGGTAGTTGCACAGCGCGTCGATCCAGACGTAGATCGTCTGCTCGGGGTCGTCGGGCACGGGGATGCCCCACCCGCCGGCACCGGTGCGGGAGATGGGCACGTCCTCGGCTTCCTTGATGCGGTTGACGATCTCGTTTCGCCGCGCGTCGGGCTGGACGAACTCGGGGTGGCGGGCGAAGTGGTCCTGCAGCGCGTCGCGGTAGCGGCTGAGGCGGAAGAAGTAGTTTTTCTCCTTCTTGCGGATCAGCGGCTTCTCGTTGACCTCGGACTTGTACTGGTTGGCGCGGGCCTTGGCCTCGGGGACGTACTCCTCCTGGCCGGCGTCGTACCAGCCCTCGTACTCGCCGGCGTAGACGTCGCCCGAGGCGAGCAGCGCCTTGAAGTACTCGACGACCCTGGCCTTGTGCCGGTCCTCGCTGGTGCGGACGAAGTCGTCGTGGGTCATCTCGAGACGTTCGAAGACCTCGCGGAACTGGGCGGCGTTGCGGTCGGCCCACGCCTGCGGGGACAGGCCCATGTCGCGGGCCTTGTCGGCGACCTTGGCGGCGTGCTCGTCCACGCCGGTGAGGAAGAACGTGTCGTCGCCCTTGAGCCGGTGGTATCGCGCGACGACGTCGGCGACCGTGGTGGTGTACACGTGCCCGAGGTGGGGCCGGTCGTTGACGTAGTAGATCGGCGTGGTGACGTAGAAGACGTCGGTCATGGAGCGGCGGATTGTAACGCGTCTGGGCCGGGGCGCGCCGGCAGGGCGTAGAATCGCGGCCATGTCGCTGGGGATGGACATCGCGTACGCGGTCGGCGGGGTGCTGAGCAGCCCGGTGTGGGCGTTCCAACTGCTGCGGACGGGCAAGTGGCGGACGGACTGGCCGGGGCGGTTTGGGGGAGCTGGAGAGCTGGAAAGCTGGAAAGCTGGAAATGAGGAGGCGGGCGGGCGGCTGCTGATTCACGCGGTGAGCGTCGGCGAGGTCAACCTGGTGCGGCTGCTGATCGAAGAGCTGGCCTCGACGGAGCCGGGGGCGCCCGCGCCGCGGATCGTCGTCTCGACGACCACGAACACCGGCTTCGCCCGGGCGACGCAGCTCTACGGGCACCGCCACGCGGTCGTGCGCTACCCGCTGGACCTGGGCTTCGCGGTCCGGCGGTTCCTCGACGCTGTCCGGCCCGACGCCGTCGCCCTGGTCGAGAACGAGGTCTGGCCCAACTTCACCGAGGCGTGCGCGCGACGCGGCATCCCGGTCTGCGTGATCAACGGCCGACTGACCGAGCGCAGCCACCGGCGGTACCGGCTGGCCGGGCCGATCGCGCGGCGGATGTACGGCCGACTCACACGCGTCGCGGCTCAGACCGAGGCGTACGCCCGACGGTTCGTGGACCTGGGCGTGCCGGCCGAGCGCGTCGACGCGCTGGACACGATGAAGTGGGACACGGCCGAGCTGGCCGACGACGTGCCCGGTGCCGACGAGCTGGCGAGCGAGCTGGGCGTGGACCGGGGTCGGGCGGTCGTGGCGTTGGGGTCGACGGGTGAAACCGAGGAGGCGGCGCTGGTCGAGGCGGTGCGGCGGGCGTGCGGGGAGGCGGTGCAGGTGATCGTGGTGCCGCGCAAGCCCGAGCGGTTCGACGAGGTCGCGCGGCTGTGGCCGGACATCGTGCGAAGATCGCAGCGCCGCGGCGCGGGTGCTGCGAGCGACACCGGGACCCGCGTGGATGCCAGAAGCCGCGCCTCAAGCCTCAGGCCTCAAGCCTCGGGCCTGTTCCTGCTCGACACGATGGGCGAGCTGCGGAAGGCGTACGCGCTGGCGGACGTGGTGATCGTGGGGCGGAGCTTCAACGGCTGGGGCGGCAGCGACCCGATCGAGCCGGTGGCGCTGGGGCGGCCGACGATCGTCGGCCCGGACCATGCGAACTTCGCGGAGGTGGTGGCGGCGTTGCGCGACGGCGGGGGGATCGAGGTGGTGTCGGACGTGGCGGAGGCGGCGCGGCGGGTGCGCGAGCTGCTGGGTGACGCGGGCCGGGCCGGTCGGCTCGCGGAGGCGGGTCGCGGCGTGATACGCTGCCGCCAGGGCGCGACGCGGCGTCACGCGCAGATGCTGCGGTCGATTCTAGCGGCGGCGACCGGGCGGCGCCGGGGCGGGACGATCGAAAAGAGGGCGACGGGCTGAGACCGCGGGAACGCAACGGCATGGCATCGAACGAACTGCGACAGCAGGTGTTGACGGCGGCGAGGCGGATCGTCGTGAAGGTGGGCTCGCACCTGCTGACGGCGCGTGGCGGGCGGCCGGGGCTGGACGCGCGGTACATCGGTCGGCTGACGGGGCAGATCGCGGCGCTGCGGGGTCGGGGCTACGAGGTGACGCTGGTCTCGAGCGGGGCGGTGGCGGCGGGGGCGGCGGAGCTGGGCCTGAGCCAGCGGCCGACGGACGTCGCCGAGCTTCAGGCGGTCGCCGCCATCGGGCAGCGCGTGCTGATGGCCAAGATGCACGCGGGTTTTGCCAAACACGGCCTGAGCGTCGGGCAGGTGCTGCTGACCCGCAGCGACTTCGACGATCGCGTGCGTTTTTTGAACATCCGCAACTGCATCTCGCACCTGCACGAGATCGGCGCGGTGCCGGTGCTCAACGAGAACGATACGGTGGCGGTGGACGAGATCCGCTTCGGGGACAACGACCTGCTGGCGGCGTTGACGTGCAACGCGCTTCGGGCCGACGCGCTGCTGCTGCTGACGGTGGTGGACGGGCTGCTGGACGAGCAGGGCCGGGTGATCGAGCTGGTGCGGAACGTGGCGGACCACCTCAGCGCGGCGAGGCAGAGCCGCAGCGCCTGGGGCAGCGGGGGGATGATCTCGAAGCTGGAGGCGGCGCGGGTGGTGACGGACGCGGGGGAGATCGCGGTGATCGCCCACGGGCGTGAGCGTGCGGTGATCGAGCGGCTGCTGTCGGGCGAGGCGCTGGGGACGGTGTTCCTGCCGGCGCCGCGGAAGATGGGCAGCCGACAACGGTGGATCGCGTTGACGGCGAGGCCGGCGGGCACGCTGACGATCGACGACGGCGCGGTGACGGCGCTGACGAAACGGAACAAGAGCCTGCTGGCCAGCGGGATCCGCGCGGTGACCGGGCGGTTCGAGCGCGGCGAGGTGCTGATCGTGCGCGACGCGAACGGCAAGGAGGTCGCGCGGGGGCTGAGCAACTACGGCTCGGAGGAGCTGCGTCAGATCATGGGCCGACGGTCGAGCGAGTTCGAGGCGATCCTGGGCCGGCCGGCGTACGCCGAGGTGATCCACCGCGACAACCTGGTGGTCACGTCTGATAATCACCGCGTGCCGGCCCCGGCGTGAGCGATTCGACCGCTCGGCCGCGAGCGTGTGCTACAATTGAGTGTTTGCCCGGCCGTGCGTGTGGCGCGGGCGACCCACCGGACGCTGGACGAGCGGTCTGTCCTTCGCCAGCCGGCGTCACGCGTGTTCCCGGAGTCGGCGTGAGAAAGGCGTTTGTGATGCGTTGGATGCCCCGCCGCGGTGCGTGTGTTTCGGCCGCGTGTTCCGTGATCGTGCTGACGACGGGTTCGACCGGCGGCCTCGAGATCCAGGGCGTGCAGAACGCCTCGCTCGATCAGCCGCGGATCAACGTCGCCCTGACCCTGCCCGGCTCGAACGACCCGCTGACCGCCACGGGCGAGGACATCTTCGGCACCCCCTTCGAGACCTTCAACATCCAGGCCTTCTACGACACCGGCGCCAGCGGCGTGCTGATCAGCAGCGACACCGCCGATGCCCTCGGCGTCCCCATCGATCCCGGTGTCGTCTTCTCCGACGTCGGCGTCGGCGGGACCGAAGACTTCGCCGTCTCCACCGCCCTCGACGTGCACCTGGCGCCCTTCGACCTCTTCGGCGAGATCGACATCGACAACCCCGCCAGCTTCGCCAGCGTCTACAACCACTCGTTCACCAACATCCGCGCCCAGGTCGGGCCCATCGACGCGCCGACCAACCCCCTGCTCTCGGGCCTCGACGTCTTCGGCATGCCCGTCTTCGCCGGCAAAACCGTCGTCATGGACAACCGCAGCGTCAACCAGGTCGCCGGCACCATCCGCACCGACGTCTATGACTCGGTGCCGAACAACCCCAACGTCCCCATCACCCAGCGCCACGTCCAGCTCAGCTACGGCGACTTCGCCCGCTTCACCGAAACCACCCCCTCGCCCGACAAGGCCCCCACCCTCGCCGACAACCCCTTCATCGGGCCCAACCCCGTCCTCGCGCTCGACGGCGTCGAAGACGATACGCCCGGCGTCACCATCCGCCACGACGGCAAATCCCATACGGGAAGCTGGCTCTACGACACCGGCGCCGCCGCCTCCATCCTCTCCGAATCCATCGCCGCCACCCTCGGCGTCACCTACGCGCCCGACGACGGCGACCCGCTCACCGGCCCCGTCCTCGTGGGCGTCCCCCTCGACCGCCAGTTCACCCTCACCATCGGCGGCATCGGCGGGTCCAGCCAGGTCGCCGGCTTCTTCCTCGACTCGCTCACCGTCCCCACCATCGAGGGCGACGGCGACGACCCCGACGACCCCCTGCACATCCACTTCGACGGCGCCCCTGTCCTGGTCGCCGACATCACCCTCCAGGACCCCGACACCGGCGACATGCTCACGCTCGACGGCGTGTTCGGCATGAACTTCCAGGTCGGGTCCATCTTCGTCAGCGAGCCGCTGCAGCTCGGTGACATCCGCGCGGGCGCGTTCGACTTCATCACCTTCGACCAGCCCAGTGGCGTGCTGGGCCTGCGGCTGAACCCCGACGTCGTCGAGGACGGTGACATGGACGTGGACGGCCGCGTCACCGCGCGCGACGTGAGCCTCTTCCGCGTCGCGCTCGACGCCGACGACGAGGCCGACTACGCCGAGGCCGCCCCGCTCGGCGTCTTCGCCGCCGCCGACTTCGACGGCGACGGTGATGTCGATGCCGACGACCTGGCCGCCTTCCTCGGCCTGGTCGACGCCGAGACCGCCGCCCTGACCTCCGGCGACTTCGACGGCGACGGGGACGTGGACGCCTTCGACCTCGGCCGATGGCAGAGCGGCTTCGGCCGGGCCGACGACGCCACCGTCTTCGACGGCGACGCCGACCGCGACCGCGACGTCGACGCCTTCGACCTGGGCCGGTGGCAGAGCAACTTCGGCGCCAGCGGCGGCGCGACCGTCCCCGAGCCGGGCGCGATCACCGCAGTTCTGCTGCTCAACGCTCTGCTGTGCCGCCGGAAGCCTCGCGGCTCGGCGACAGCTCGCGGATCTTGATGTTGCGGTACCACACCTCGTCGCCGTGGTCCTGCAGGACGATGTGGCCTTCGCGGATGGCGCCGTAGTCGGGCATGGAGGCGAACTTGCTCTCGGCGACCCGGCGTTTCCAGTCGTCGCTGCCCAGCTCGTACTCGAGCAGCTTCACGCCGTTGAGGTGGTGCTCGACGTGGTCGCCACGGACGAGGATCCGGGTGACGTTGAACTCGCCGACGGGCCGCGTGGCGTCGACGGCGGGGGCGTGCAGGGCGTAGTTGGACCCGGCGGAGGTCAGCGTGTTGCCGCCGTCGCGGTGCTCGCCGTCGTCGAGCACCTGAAACTCGGGCCCGGTTTCCCACGCGTTCGGACGTCGCTCACTCACGCGGAAGAAGATGCCGCTGTTGCCGCCGGGGCTGATCTTCCAGTCGATGCGCAGCTCGAAGTCGTCGAACTGATCGACGGTGGCGATGTCGCCGGCCGAGGCGACGCGGACGAGGGCGCCGTCGCGCACCTGCCAGCCCTCGGGCACAGTCTGGCGGCCGAACCCGCGCCAGCCCTCGGTCGTCCGCCCGTCGAAAAGCAGCCGCCACCCCGCGGCGCGCTCGGCCTCGCTGAGCGTGTTGTGCTCGACCGGCTCGCCCGCCGCCTCACGCGCCAGGCGCGCCTCCGTTTCCGCCGTCGCCGGGTTCGGCTCGGCGCTGCCCGGCTCGACGCCCACCAGCCACGCGATCGCCGCCGTCAGGTGTCGTTGAAACCGATCGCTCTCCCACACGTCCGGCCGATGGCCCAGCGACGTGTAGAACACCCGGCCGTCGCCCGCCTGTCGGCACCACGCGATCGGCACGTGGTATGGCTTCTTCAGTTCGGTGCCGGGCATGTCCAGGCTCAGCAGCGTCCGCACACGCGTCGGGTCGAACTGGCGGAACTGGTAGATCTCTTCCTGGAAAATCGTCTTGGGCGCATACGGCATCGCAGCCGGGTGCGTCGGGTCGTTGGCCTTGACCGTCACCGTCTCGTTCGCGTTCCACGGGTGCCCGTCGAACACGCCGCCGACCAGCCCGGTGTACGAGGCGTTGTCCTTGAGCGTGTCCGTCGCGCAGTGGATGCCGAGGAACGCGGCGTCGCCGGCCTCGACCGCACGCAGCATCGCGTCCAGCGTCGACGGGCTCAGCGGCAGCTCGCCCGTCGTGTAGAAGATGAACAGGCCGTATGCCCGCACGTCGGACTCGGTCAGGTTCGCCGCGTCGTCCACAAACGTCGGCTCGAACAACTTCGACTCGCGCGCCAGCTCGCGCAGCACCGCCTCGACCACGCTCGGTCGATCCCCGCGCGGCTTGACCACCTCGTGCACGTAACCGACCGACTGCGTCAACACGAGCGCCCGCGTCGGCGGCGGGCTCGCCTGCGCACCGGCGGCGAACGACA
>CAYSIX010000032.1:22242-23372 GCA_964431205.1 uncultured Phycisphaeraceae bacterium | reverse complement strand
TTTCCGCTTCGTCGCCGACGATCGACCGTTTCACGTCACCCGGTCGGCGGCGCGGGGCGTTGCCTTGCCGCCACCCATGGTCGCTGGGGCTCGAACCCGGCAACTCGAATCCCGGCGCTCGCGACTCGGCCGGCCGACGCCGGGCCGGGGTCGATCCGACGCCGCGGGGCCATATGATGTGGTCGCGGGAGAGACGAGGGTTGCGAAGGTCGAAGGGCGGCCGGGTCCCGCGGATCGAGGAGACCTCATCATGGCAGGCGCGTTCGTGGATCGGATCGAGATGCAGAACCGGCTCTTTTCGGAGCTGTCGCGGATGTTCGGGCAGGAGGTGCCGCTGTACGACAAGTCGCTGGCGGTGAACCTGGCGTGCAACCGCGCGGTGTGCGCGGCGCTGGGCAAGCGGTACCCCGGCTTCTCGATGACCGACGAGCAGATCGACAGGACCAGCGGTGAGCGGCACGGGGCGATCCGCATCGGCCGGCCGGACGAGTACCGCTGGATCGGCCGGTTCTTCGGCGTCTTCGCCATGGAGCCGCACAACTTCTACGACATGACCTCCCTGGGGGCCAAGAGCCAGCCGGTGGTCGCCACGGCGTTCCGCTCGGCCGTGAACCCCGAGCACCGCGTCTTCTCGTCGCTGCTGATGACCGACTACTTCGACGACGAGACGCGCCAGAGGGTCGAGGCGCTGCTCGCCGAGCGGCAGGTGTTCTCCGATCGTGCCAGGCAGCTGATCGAGAAGGCCGAGGACCAGGGCGGGCTGGATGAGGACGGCGCGGACGCGCTGATCCGCGAGGGCACCGAGCGGATCTTCCGATGGACGGGTGAGGCACGGGATTACCCGTTGTACAAGCACCTGTGCGACGCGGGGTTCAAGATCGCGGCGGACATCGCCTGCTTCAACGCGCACCACCTGAACCACCTGACGCCGAACACGTTCTGCATGGACCTGTACACGTCGGCGATGAAGTTTGCCCTGGGGGAGATCGACGAGCCGACGTTCCGCGAGCGGTCGCAGGAGGCGTTGGGTCGGCTGCTGCGGACGGCGGACCGGGACTGGATGACGCTGCACTTCAAGCACCTGACGCGTGGGCAGATCGACGCGTTGCCGGAGGCGGACCCGGGCGAGG
>CAYSIX010000032.1:17737-22232 GCA_964431205.1 uncultured Phycisphaeraceae bacterium | reverse complement strand
GCGCCGAGGCCATCGGTCGGCGGCTCGAGCGGACCGGGCGAGGGCGTGGCGTCGCCGGTGGTCGAGGAGCTGGTGCGGCGGCTGCACGAGCCGGACCTGGACCTGAGCCGGTTCGAGCACTCGGGGTTCAAGGACTTCACGGAGGGCCCGGCCGTGGACACGCCGGTGTTGCTGCGGCAGGACGCGTACAAGGCGTTGACCGAGCCGGTGACGTTCCGCAACGCGGACGGGACGGTGACGAAGACGGTGCACACGGCGCGTTTCGGTGAGATCGAGCAACGGTTTTACGCGACGACGCCGGAGGGCCGCGAGCTATACGACCGGTGCCTGGCGGAGTTCGACGCCGAGCGGGCAAGGCGTGGCGACGAGCTGAAGCGGGACTACGGGGCGTATCAGGCGTGTCAGATCGAGGCGTTCAGGCCGTTCCCCAAGACGCTGGCGGAGTTGCTGGAGCAGGGGCTGGTGTTCGGGCGGTACGAGCCGACAGACGCGGGGCTGGCGGCGGCGGGCAAGCTGTCGACGACCGAGCTGCGTCGGCTGATCGACGACGGGTACGTCCGGGCCGATGGCCTGCGTTACGAGGACTTCCTGCCGTTCAGCGCCGCGGGGATCTTCGCGTCGAACCTGAACCAGTACGGCACGGCGTCGACAGCGAGCGAGAAGAAGACCTACACCCGCGAAATGCTGGAGGAATACCTCGGCCGGCCGATCATCGATCCGAATGAGACGTACCGCGGGCTCGAGGCGCGTTCGATCCTCGACACGTACGAGCAGCTCGGGCTGATCGAGCGGTTGTCGGAGGGTGAGCGAGGCGAGCTGGAGGCGGCGGCGCGAGCGTGCCCGACGGGCGAGTCGGCGCGGCGGGCGCCGGCCACGGTCTAGCCCGACAACTCGGGCGTAGGGGCACGCCGCGTGTCCGTCACGGCGAGCAGCGCCAGGTGCTCGACGTTGCCGCCCTTGCTCCCGGTGATCGGTGAGCGGACGCGGCCCAGCACCGTCACCCCCAGCTCCGCCAGCGACGCCAGCACGCGATCGGTCTCGGCGTCCGCCTCGTCTTCGGTCAGGTTCACCCGGCCGGGCGCCGGCCCCCGGCGACGCGCGCGCCTTCCCTCAGGCCCACCCCCCGCCGCGCTCGCGACCGCCGACCGCTCGTAGTGCGGCTTGACCAGCGTCACGATCCGCGCGGCCGGGTCGTCCCGCAGCCATCGCAGCGCGACGGGGATCGCCAGGCGCTGCGGCGTCCAGCCCAGGTCGATCGTGACCAGATCGCAGGCGTGGTCGGCGTCGGGCGTCGGGTCGGCGTGCAGGGCGTTGGTCCGCTCCAGCACGGTGACGCGGCCGTCCTGCCGCAGCTTCCACGCCAGCTCGCCGTAGGCGGTATCGACGGCGAAAACCCGGTTGGCGCCGCGTTGCAGCAGGCAGTCGGTGAACCCGCCGGTCGAGCAGCCCAGGTCGGCGCAGGTCAGGCCCGCGGTGTTCAGGCCGAACGCGTCGAGCGCTGCGGCGAGCTTGAGCCCCCCGCGTGAGACGTAGGGGTGCTCGACGGTCATGATCGGTCCGCGTCGGAGCTTGCCGGCGGGTGAGCGTCGGTGTCGGCGGAGGCGTCGGCGTCCCTCGGCGGCGCGGGCGCGTCGGCGGCGTCGCGCTGGGCGCGCGCGGCTCGGCGCTGCTCGACGACCATCTGCCAGAACAGAAAGGTGAACATCGCGATGCCGGTCAGGAGAATGACGATCGCCTGGGGCAGGGCGACGCGGGCGAGGGCGCGGGCGGCCTCGACCTGCTCGGGCGTGCGGGTGCCGGGCTCGGGGTCGGTGACCAGGTAGCCCAGCAGCCAGGCGGCGGAGAGGTTGCCGGCGACGATGAGCATGGCGTTGGCCATGAACCCGAAGAACCGGCCGGCGGCCTCGAGCCGCTCCTGCCGCAGCAGCGCCACGTTGAACAGCCCCGCCGCCGTCAGCACCAGCGCCTGGAGCCACTGCCCCGTCACCGCCTGCCAGAGCGCCACGGCCAGCAACGCCACGTTCAGTCCCGTCGCCACACGCCGCGCGATCATGCCGGCCAGTGTATCGCCACGCGACGCGGCGAGGTAGACTCCGGGGATGCTGCCATCCTCCATCTTTCATCGAGCAGGCGTTCATCGAACGGTCATCGTGTGTGTGCTGGCGATAGGGGCGGCGCCTTCATGTGCACAGACCGGCGGAGCCGAAGGCGATTCGGCGTCAGTCCCCGAAGTCCCGCGGCCGGCGATCGTCTCGGCGGAGCAGTGGGGCAGCGAGCCGGACCCGATCCCCGAGTCGCGTCGTCACGAGCCGCGGTTTCTGACGGTGCATCACGCGGGTGTGCTGTGGAAGCCGCAGGACGAGCCGGTGCGCAAGCTTCGGGGTTTGCAGTCGTGGGGCAAGCGGGACAAGGGCTGGCCGGACCTGCCGTACCACTTTCTGATCGCGCCGGACGGTCGGATCTTTGAGGGCCGGTCGCTGGCGTACGAGCCGGAGACGAACACGAACTACGACGTCTCGGGGCACGTGGGCGTGCAGGTGTGGGGCAACTTCGAGGAGCAGCGGGTCAGCGTGGAGCAGTTGGAGTCGCTGACGACGTTGCTGGCGTGGCTGAGCCAGGAGCTGGCGATCGACCCGGCGACGATCCGTGGTCACCGGGACGTGGCGGCGGGGACGACGTGCCCGGGCAAGGATCTGTATCGGTACGTCGAGTCGGGTCGGTTGCGGCGGTGGGTGGAGGCGATGCGAGCGGACGAGGCGGTCCGTGTGGAGGTCGGGCCGGAGCTGGACGGCGGGCCGAGTGAGGTGATCCCGGGCGGGACGCTGGGCGACGAGGAGGCCAGCGCGGCCGCGACGCGGTGAGCGGGCCGATCCCGGCGAAGGCGACTCGCCGGGGCTCGCCGCCATCACCGGGCGTTCCGGGTGCGAGGGTCGCTTGCGACCGTGCGGCGCGTTCGGGGCCTGATCCCGGCGGGGGCCGGTTGCTGCGCTTGCGGCCATCACCGGGCGTGCGGGCGGCGTTGCGGCCGAAAAAGCCGATGAGACTGGTCCCGGCCGGCCGATGCGTATAATGCGTCGTACACGTCTGGTCAGCGTTTGATTGGGGCCACGCATTTCAGAGGAAAGGGCCCGCGATGGCGACGGTGGTGGTCGTTCACGGCAGGAACAAGGGTGAGTGGTACACGATCGGGGAGCGCCCGCTGATTTTCGGGCGAGATGACGAGCTGCTGGCGGAGATCCTGGACCCGACGGTGTCGCGTCGGCACCTGGAGGTGCGGCACGAGCCGCGGGACGATCGCTACCTGGCGATCGACCTGAACAGCCGCAACGGCGTGCGGTGCAACGGCAAGCGGATCCGCCAGCCACAGGTGCTTCAGAACGAGGATCTTCTGCAGATCGGCAAGACGTTCCTGGTGTTCACGACCGAGGAGTTCGCCGACGCCAAGCACGCCGACGCGTATGTGGACAAGTGCCAGGAGAAGTACCGCGAGTACTTCGAGAAGGTGCTCAAGAAGGCGGAGCAGGAGGAGCAGCGGGACGAGCAGATGCAGGCGACGCACGTGTTCTCGCTGGGGACGATCTTCGGCAAGCGGTTCTTCGGCGGCTCGTGAACGAACCGCACGCCTGTCCAGCGTCCGATCGAAGCTTGAGGTTGAGTACGCAACCGACGGAACGCTACGGGCGATCGCGCGTGGTTTCGTGGTTGAGCCGTCGATCGAAGATCGCCGCTCACTCGCCGCGGTTGACGCGGACCAGATCCCAGCGGATGCGGGCCCAGGGGTTCAGGTCCAGGCCGGTCACCTTGGCCGGGTCGTAGAGGTTCACGCTGATGTAGTGGTAGAGCAGGCACATCGGCTGCTCTCGCTGGAGGATGCGTTCGGCGTCGAAGAGCATCCGGAGGCGGGCGGTGGGGTCGGACTCGCGTTTGGCCTGTTCGATCAGGGCGTCGTACTCGGCGTTGGACCAGCCGGTACCGTTGTTGCCGTCGTCGGAGGTTCGGATCTCCAGCCAGGTGTTGGGGTCGGGGTAGTCGCCGTACCAGCTCCCGCCGCTGATGGTGAAGTTGTGCTGCCGCTGGATGCGGTCGGCGACGACGCGGCTCTCCTGCCCCTCGAGGGTGACGACCACGCCGAGGTTCTCCTCCCACATGTTCTTGATGGCCTGAGGGATGTTCGCCGTGCCGGCGCCGGTGGCGTAGAGGATCGACAGGCCGCGCAGCCCCCGGCCGTCGGGGTAGCCGGCCTCGGCGAGCAGCTTGCGCCCGCGCTCGGGATTGAACAGAACCGCGTCCTCGAGCGGCGGGGTGTAGTCGTCCAGGGCGTCGGGCGGGACGAAGCTGCGTGCGATCGGCTGGTTCAGCCGCGTGACCTGCCCGACGATCACCTCGCGGTCCACCCCCATCGACAGCGCCCGCCGCACACGGTAGTCGTGCAAGGGGTTGTCCCGGCCGTCGACCAGCTTCGGCCGGCAGTTGTAGTTCAGGAAGTACGTCCCCG
>CAYSIX010000032.1:7029-17727 GCA_964431205.1 uncultured Phycisphaeraceae bacterium | reverse complement strand
GACCATGTCCGCCATCACGTCGTCGGGCAGGTCCACCTGGGGCCAGACGTCGGCGCGGCCCTGGTCGTAGGCCGCCTTGGCGCTCAGCCCGTCGCGGATGATCAGCTCGCGCAGCGATTGGTTGCGCATGTTCTCGCGGTTCCAGTAGTGCTCGTTGGCGACCAGGTCCACGTACTGGCCGAAGCGGGTCGCGGCGAGGCGGTAGGGCCCGTTGCAGACCAGCCGGTCCGGGTCGTTCCAGTACGCCGGGTCCATCTGACGCCGGCCCGTCTCGGGGTTGAGCTGATCCAGCGCCTCGACGCTGGGGCGGTGGACGGGCATGAGCGTGGCGAAGGCGGCGATCTGCAGGAAGTACGGCGTGGGGTTCTCCAGCTCGACGATGAGCGTGCGGTCGTCGGGCGTGGACAGGCCGACCAGCTCGTCGAACTTGTCCATGGCGAGCTGCCAGGTCTGCTCGGCGGCGTCGAGCGCCGCCGCGCCGGCGCCGCCCCCGGCCGCGGCGCGCACCCGGGCGTACTCGGCGAGCTGCTCGGTCCGCCAGTCGAAGAACGCCTCGGCCCCGCGGATGTAGAACAGCAGAGGCGAGTACGCCGCCGCCGAGTCCGGCAGCATCGCCCGGCGCCAGCCGTACACGAAGTCGTGCGCCGTCACCGGGTCGCCGTTGGACCACCGCGCCTCTTCACGAAGGTGGAAGGTGTAGGTCTTGCCGTCGTCGGAAACCTCCCAGCGATCGGCGACGCCGGGCAGGACCTGCATCGTGTTGAAGTCGAACAGGACGAGGGTCTCGTAGAGGTTGTGCGCGAGCTGGATGTCGCGCAGGTAGGTCATCTTCTGGGGGTCGTGGCTGTTGTGCTCGTTGGTGAGGATGAACACGACGTCGGCGGGGGGCCGGGCGGGCCCGCAGCCCGGGACCCAGCCGACCAGCGTCGTGGCCAGCACCGCGTAAACAATCGCCCGGACCGACGGTGTGCGTGTGAACATGGCGACAGTGTAACCCGCCGGTGAGCGGGGTTCGACCCGTCGCGACGAGGCGGCCCCGGCGCCACACCCCCTCGACACCCGGACCGCCTTCATTGCTTATCCGATCCCGATTTCGCGGCGACGATCCGCTCGATCTCGTCGGCCGAGTAGCCGCGTGCGACCAGGTCGCGCTTCAGCGCCGTGTTGCGGCGGCTTCTCTCGACACTGATCCACGCGCCACTGACGATCGCGGCGATCGCGATCACCGCGCCGGCGCCGAATATGCACAGGAACATGAAGTTCTCAGTTCGGAACAGGTCGGCGGGCCAGTCGGCGCCGAGGGTGGGGAACATGGCGGTCACCTCCGTAATCGGATGAGAGACAAGATCATACGCCGATCGTCGGTCGCGCGCGGCGACTCTTTCAGCCGCGACGCGCGACCGCGTCAAAACGGTGTGAGTTTTTTCTGGACTTGTGCCGCGAATGGTCGGCTGTGATAATGGTATTGGGGAAGAGAGGGCACGTCTCTCGAGGTGGAGTGGATCGGATATGGCGCGACAAACCGCTTTGGGACGGTCCGTGCGTGGATGCGCCGCTGGTGTTCTCGCCGTGGCGGGGCGACGGCGTACACGCCGGTGCGGCGCAAGGCGAAGCGAAGGGCGGTTGAATTGAATTCGGACCGGCTGTGAAAGATCGCGGGCGGGGGGCGGTAGTTCCCCGTGCCGCCGGCCACGGATGTCGTGCCGTGTCGGCAAAGACTCGGGCCGAACACATGGAACACGGTTCCAGAAAGAAAGAAGGAGAAACGAAGATGCGGATCACACGGATGAATCGAGGTCGGTGGACGGGGGCAATGGCACGGGCTCGCGGGCGAGTGACGACGGGGCGGCTGGGCGTGGGGGCGGGGCTCCTGGCGGCGACGTTCGCCGGGCCCGCGATGGCCGCCAACTTCTCTTGGGACGGCAGCGAGAGCAGCGACTGGCACACCTCCGGCAACTGGGTGCCCGTCTTCACCGGCGGCTTCCCCCCCACGTTCGAGTTCGGACCACCTCAGGGTGACGACACCGCCACCTTCAACAACCCCGCCAACGACTCGGTCACCCTTTCGGCCAACACCGCACGCATCAACGACCTGACCGTCTCCAACGGCATCGACATCAACACCAGCGGCTTCCTGCTGATCGTGGACGACGGCAGCGACTTTCTCGGCCTGGAGTTCGGGACCGACGGCACGTCCACCTTCGGCGACGGTTCCGTCCTCACCGTCGCTCAACGCGACGACAACCCCAACGCCGCCGGGTTCGACACCGACAAGCTCGTGCTCCAGAACGGCAGCAACATGCTCCTGGCCAACGGCATCGCCAACGTCGACATCCTCGGCACCGTGGCCTCGGACGCTACGATCGCCGGCACGGGCACCGTCAACTTCGGCCAGAGCAACACCGTCGCGAACACCAACGTGCTGACCAACGACGGCACGATCAACGTCGGGTTCCTCGGTGGCGGGACGATTCGGCTCAATGCGCTGGGCGGCGGGACGCTCGACCTCGACGGAGTCGGCGGCAACGGCGTGCTCGACGCCGACGCCAACGGCTTCCTCGGCGGCGAGGCCACCGCCAACCTCATCATCGATGGACCGCTCACCGACGCCTTCGGCGGCGAGCTGCGCATCGGCGAACGCGACTCCGCCGAGTTCGTCCAGCCCTGGAACGCCCTCAGCGCCGACATCGACTTCAACGGCGACGACGGCACCGCCACCCTTGCGGGCGCCAAGCTCACCGCCGGCTCCACCACCGTCAACGTCAACAACGGCACGGCGAAGATCGAGGCCGACCTCGACATGAACTCCGGCACCTTCAACGTCGACAACGGCGCCACCGTCCAGTTCGACGGAACGACCAACTTCGCCAACGCCGCCACGCTCGCCCCGGCCAGCGGCGCCGCGGCGCTTGTCGTCAACGGCGAAACCACCGTCAATCAGAACCTGCTGAACTGGGACTCGTTCGTCAATACCACCGTCAACGCCGACGGCGTGCTGAGCCTCAACGTCGACACCGTCGAGACCGGCACGAGCGATCAGTTCGACTCAAGAATCAACATGAACAGCGGCAACATCGGCGTCAACGTCGCCGACGACGCCTGGGTCATGGACGGCACGCTGAACATGAACAACACGGCCAACGATATTCCCGTGCTGTCCGGCGACCGCGTGGACTTCGGCGACAACACCGGGACGCTGGACTCGAACCTCAACGTCGGGGGCAACGGCCGCTCGGCCATCAACGCCCCGGTCACCTTCTTCTCCGACGCCGACGTGAACATCGGCTCCAACGCGACGCTGGACATCAACAACAACACCAACTTCCAGGGCGGCGGCGAGTTCACCGGCAACGGCACGCTCATCCTCGACGGCGCCACTACCGCTGTCAACGGCGACACCACGATCGACATGCCCAACGGCCGCGTCGACCTCGACGGTGACGAGTCGGGCTTCCTCCAGTTCGCCCAGACGCTCGAGGTCAACGGCATCGGGTTCAGCACTCGCGACCTGATCATCAACGCCGACAAGCTCAATGCCAACGGCAACAACACCTTCGGCAAGTCCGGCAACTTCAACGGCGCCCCGGACGAGATCGAGATCAACAACTTCGGCCGGCTCACCATCAACCTGACGAACCCCAACGACGCCTGGACCATGCGCGGCCGGCTGGATGTCAACGCGATCGGCGGCGCCTTCGCCTCCAACAACATCGCCGGCTCGCCCCTGATCATGGCCGGCACCGCCCTGATCGACGGCAACAGCGTCTGGTCGGCGCACACCACCGTCACCGGCACCATCACCACCGAGGACGCCGACGCCACCATCCGCCTCTCCGGCGGCAACCTCGCCAACCCCGACCGCATCGAGGGCGGCACCATCGGCGGGCCCGGTCGCATCTCGGCGCTCAACGACCACGCCCTGACCGGCTTCGGCACCGTCGGCGTCAGCGTCAACTTCCTCGGCAACTCCGAGCTCCGTGCCGACGACGGCACGCTCAACATCAACGGCACGATCAACAACGTCGGCATCCTCGGCACCGCCGACAACGACGGCACGCTCAACCTCGGCCAGTCGTTCAGCACCGCCACCGCCACCACCGCCCTCGAGCTGCTCGGCGGCCAGCTCACCGGCGCCGGCGTGATCAACGACGGCCTGACCCGCGGCCGCGGCACCATCGCCAACGCCTCGTTCCGCAACGACAACACCCTCACCGCCATCGGCGGCACCCTCGTGCTGAACCCCTCGGGCGCCCTGGACCTCGACGGCGCGACCAACACCGGCACCATCAACGCCGTGGCCGGCAGCGTCCGCGTCCAGAAGCCCATCGGCTCGGTCGGGTTCAACGGCACGCTCAACGTCGCCGCCGGACGCGAGTTCCGCGTCGATGCCGGCGGCATCAACAACACCGGCACCGTCAACCTCAACGGCGGGACCTACGTCGGTTCCAACTTCGACAACTCCGACACCCTCAACGTCAACTCCGTCTCGCTCATCGACTCGACCAGCGAGTTCAGCAACGGCAGCACCAACAACCTCAACGACGACCTGCGCATCGTCGGCAGCGCGTTCGTCCAGTTCGGCGCGACCTTCACCGGCCCCGGCGACCTGATCATCGAGCCCGGCAGCCTCCTGACCAACCAGGACAACGCCACCGTCGCCACGACCGTGGTCAACCGCGGCACCGTCAGCCCCGGCACCTCGCCGGGCCGGCTCAACGTCGACGAGTACGTCCAGGACAACTCCGGCGAGCTCGACGTCGAGCTCGAGGGCACGCTGCTGACCCAGTTCGACCGCATCGTCTCGGCGGGCGCGGCCCAGCTCAACGGCACGCTCAACATCCTTCTGCCCGGGCCGTTCACCCCCTCCATCGGCGACGAGTTCCAGGTCCTCAACGCCGCCGGCGGCGTGATCGGCACGTTCGACACGCTGACCGGCAACGACATCGACGCCGACACGATCATGCTCGCTCGGTACAACCCCAACGACGTCACGCTCGAGGCCGTCGAGTGGGTCCCCGGCGACTTCGATCTCGACGGCGACGTCGACGCCTTCGACCTGGGCATCTGGCAGTCGGGCTTCGGCACCGGGATGGGCGCCGGCAAGGCCGACGGCGACGCGGACGGCGACGGCGACGTGGACGCGTTCGACCTCGGCCTGTGGCAGACCAACTTCGGGACCACCTCCAGCGTGGCCATCCCCGAGCCGGCGAGCCTCGCCCTGCTGGGCTTGGGCACGCTCGGCCTGCTGCGGCGGCGATCCTGAACGCGAACAGGCGGCCAACCCGGCCGCGAAGCGCCACCACACCACCACGTCGGGCGGCGGGCCAAACGGCTTGCCGCCCTTTTTCAATGAAAGACCCAACCCCTCACGCGGTACTCACCCGTGCAGACAGATCGACCCCGAACCACCACAACCCGGATCGCTCGGCCGATCGAAACCCAACCGACACCCACGCTCGAAGGAGATCACACCATGCGACGCACAACCATCCAACGTCACGCCCTCGCGCTCATGACCGGCCTGCTGCTGGCCACCCGGCTCGCCGCGCCCGCCCACGCCGTGCCCCTCTCGCCCGGAACCGGCGTCGCGCTGGGCGGGACGACCGCCGCCGCCCGACCCGAGCTCGTCGGCGTCACCCAGCACGACAAGCTCATCCCCTTCCAGATCACCGACGGCGGCGGCGTCCTGCTCTACGAGGGCACACTCCAGAACCGCGTGGTCCGCTCCAACCTCGACCACACCCTTGACTTCTACTACGTCGTCCGCGATACCGTCGGCGGGCTCAACGGCATCCTCCAGTCGGCACGCACCCACGACTTCGGGCACCTGCACACCGACGTCGACTACCGCACCGACACGCTGCCCGCCAAGCCCACCACCCGCGCCCAGCGCGACCCCGGGCCAGGCCACCGCGTCGAGCTGCTCTACGGCAACTCGGTCTTCTCCGGCGAGGAATCCCTGCCCACGTTCATCAAGACCGACGCCTACCACTTCACCGACGGCGGCAAGACAGTGCTGAGCCTCCAGGGCGGGTACTCGGTCGTCCTCGACACCGTGCAGCCGGTCATCCCCGGCGACTTTGACGGTGACGGCGACGTGGACGCGTTCGACCTGGGGATCTGGCAGACGGGCTTCGGAACCAGGCGCGACGTGGGAGACGGCGTCGTCGACGCGGCCGACTACACCATCTGGCGGAGCTTCGGCGACGCCGACGCCGACCTGGACGTGGACGCGTTCGACCTGGGCCTGTGGCAGACGCACTTCGGCGCCGGGCGGGCGACGCCGCGAGCGATCCCCGAGCCGGCGAGCCTGGCGTTGATCGGCCTGGGCACGCTGCTGATCGCGCGGCGGCGCGCCTGAACCGAAGGTCGCCGCCTCGCCGAGCCCGATCCGGAGGGACCGGGAAGCGGCGCCGGGCTCCGCAAGCGCAACGGTCGGGCCTCATTCCTCCCTGCCCCACCGGCCGGTCGCGCTTCGGGACGCCCGGCGTTTTTGCTGCGCCGACGCCCCACGACCCCGCGATCCGACTACGATACGCTCATGCGACCCGCCGGCGAACAAGCACCCGCGACGCACGATCCGGAGGAACACGTCGAGCGTCGGGTGGTCGAGCGATTCGGTTTTTCCCCGTGGACGGTCAGCCGCACGGCGCGTGCGTTCGGGATCATCACCGCCGGGCCTCGCAAGGGCTACCTGTGCGTGTACACCTCGGACGAACGGCTCGACGGGCACGCGGTCGCGAAGCGCAACTTTGTCGATGCCGACCGCGGGTTCGACCCCTACGACGAGGCCAACGGGCTGGTCTACATCTTCGCCCCGCGCTCGGCGGCGTAGCCCGACGTTCGACCACGCGGATGGCGGCCGCTGACGATCAAGCAAGGTTGCCGGCGGCCGATATTAAGTGTATACTTTATAAGTACACTCGGGAGCCCGGCCGATGAAGGCCACCTTTGTTGATCTGAGAAAGAAGTCCCGACAGATTATCGAGGCGCTCGGTCGCAACGAGCGGATCACGCTTCTCTATCGGGGCAGGCCGGCGGCGATCATGCACCCGATCAACGGCGCGGTCGAGCCGCCGATGGCAAGCGCCGTGGATCATCCGGCGTTCGGCCTGTGGCGGGACCGGGAAGACCATGACGACGTCGCCGCGCACGTCCGGGAGCTGCGCAGGGGGCGGGTTTGTGATCGTTGACACGGACGTGCTGATCTGGGTGCTGCGTGGAAACGCGAAGGCCGCGGCGGCCGTGGACCGGGCGGACGCCCGCGCCGTATCGGTCGTGACGTACATGGAGCTGCTCCAAGGGGCCCGCGACAAGCGCGAGGTGCGCACCATCAAGTCTTTCCTGACCGATCTGCGGTTCGGCTTGCTGCCGCTGACCGAGAACATCGGCCATCGCGCGATGATCTACATGGAGGAGTACGCCTTGTCGGTCGCGATGAGCATGGGCGACGCTCTGGTCGCGGCCACGGCCGCCGAAGCCAACGACACGCTGCTGACCGGCAATCGCAAGCACTACCGCCCGATCCGAGAGCTGCGGGTCAAGACGTTCCGCCCGTGACGCGCCACACACAGCATTGTCACGCCCGAGACCGGCGGCGTCCATCACCGCGATGGCCGGCGGGCGAGGCGATGGCGGTAGACTCCAATCCATGGTTGAGTCGCCGGACATCGAGCCTGCCGCGAAGCTCGTGCGCCAGGGCGCGCTGGTGGCGTTCGCGACCGAGACGGTATACGGCCTGGGCGCGGACGCGGGAAACGTGGACGCGGTGGCCCGTGTGTTCGAGCTGAAGGGCCGACCACGGTTCGACCCCCTGATCGTGCACGCGGCGGACGCCGAGGCGGCGCGGGCGATGGCGGCGACGTGGCCCGAGACCGCGGCCCGCCTGGCCGAGGCGTTCTGGCCCGGCCCGCTCACGCTCGTGCTGCCCAAGCACGCCGGCGACCACCCGAACGCCATCCCCGACCTGGTCACCGCCGGCCTGCCGACGGTGGCGCTGCGCGTCCCGGCCCATCCGGTCGCCGCCGGCCTGCTCGTCGCGGCTGACCGCCCCATCGCCGCGCCCAGCGCCAACCGCTTCGGGCACACGAGCCCGACGACCGCCGAGCACGTCCGCGCCGACTTCGCGGCGGAGCTGGCTGATGGCCGGCTGGCGATGGTGCTCGACGGCGGGCCGTGCGAAGCCGGCGTCGAGTCCACGGTCGTGTCGCTGGCGGACGAGCCGACGGTGCTTCGCCTGGGCGCGGTGACGGTGGAGCGGCTCGAGGCGGTGATCGGGCGGGTGCGGGTCGGTACGGGCCTGGCCGGCGGTGCTCAGCAAGTGGCCGGTGGCAGTGCGGGGGCCCCGGCGGCGCCGGGGATGCTGGCACGGCACTACGCGCCGCGGACGCCGCTGACCCTTGTGGTGTCAGGCGAGGTCGATCCGAAGGTGCGCGAGTGGACGGGGCGAGTGGGCGTGCTGGCGTTCGACGCGGGGCAGCGGGAGATGCTGACCGATTGGCTGGGCCGTGAGCCGGCGGCGGTGGAGGTGCTCAGCCCGTCGGGCGAGCTTCGGGAGGCGGCGGCGAGGCTGTTTGCGGCGATGCGGCGACTGGACGAGGCGGGTGTGGGGTGGATCCTGGCCGGGCCGGCGCCGCAGCGGGGGCTGGGCCGGGCGATCAACGATCGGCTGCGGCGTGCGGCGGTCGAGGCCGAAGCATCGGCGGCGACGAGGCGGGCCTCTGCGGCGAGGCCCGATCGAGCGTGAGTGGCCCGAGCTTGACAGGACGGCGGCCGGGGCGTCTATTCCCGCGATCGCGGGCCGCCGGCGAACCCACGGCGTGCCGGGCCGTATAAACTGCGACGCTGTCTCTTGCGCCTGGAATCATCATCGCCTTTCACGGATTGGACGGACATGGCTCACGAATTCGTCAAGGAAGGGCTGCAGCTCGAGGCCAAGGCCGGGACGGTCGGACTTCAGATCCGCGCGACGCTGCTGGGCGGCGTGCTGCTGGTCTGTGCGTTCATCGCCAAGCTGATGTACGAGTCGCAGGACACCGCGGCGCTGCTGGCGGCGTTCGCGACGATCCTGCTCGGCGCCCCGCTGGTGTGGGTGGCGATCAAGGACCTCTGGCACGGCCACATGCACATGAACGAGCTGGTGGCGTTGGCGGTGCTGGCCGCCTTCGCCCAGGGCTGGTACCTCGAGGCCGGCGCCATCGCCTTCTTCATGATCCTCTCGGTGCTGATCGAGAACCGCACGGCTCTGGGGGCGCAGGCGAGCATCGAGGAGCTGATCCGCATCACGCCGACGCGGGCCCACCGCGTGAACGCGGACGGCTCGGAGACAGAGGTCGCCTCGAAAGAGCTGAAGCCGGGTGACGTCGTTCGGGTGCGCCCCGGCGACAACATCCCGGCGGACGGGCGGGTGATCCGTGGGGCCTCGACGGTGAACGAGGCGAACATCACCGGCGAGTCGCTGCCGGTGGACAAGAACGAGTCGGACGAGGTGTTCGGCGGGACGATCAACCTGACCGGGGCGATGGACATCGAGGTGACCAAGGCCGGCGAGGACACGACGCTGGGCAAGGTCAAGGAGCTGATCCTGGAGGCGGAGCGGACGAAGATCCCGATCATGCGGATGATCGACCGCTACGCGGGCTGGTACACGCCGACGGTGCTGATGCTGGTGGGGGTGGTGTACTTTTTCGTGAGCCAGCAGCCGGGCGAGGGGGTGCAGGAGGAGGCGGCCAAGCGTGCGATCGCGATGCTGGTGGTCGCGTGCCCATGTCCGCTGATCCTGGCGACGCCGACGGCCATGGTCGCGGCCCTGAGCGCGGCGGCGCGGCTGGGGGTGTACATCAAATCGGTGGTGGACCTGGAGGCGGCGCGGAACCTGACGGCGATGATCTTCGACAAGACCGGGACGCTGACGACGGGCCAGCTCGAGGTGACGCGGCTGGCGCCGGCCGAGGGCGTGGAGGGCGCGGAGCTGCTCAAGGCGGCGGCGACGGCCGAGCAGAGCTCACGCCACCCGGTGGCGCGGGCGGTGGTCGAGGTGGCGCGCAAGGCCCGGATCCGCCCGCCGCAGGTCAGCGAGTTCGAGGAGTTCGCCGGCAAGGGCGTGCGCGCCCACGTCGACGGGCAGACGATCCTGGTCGGCCGGGCGACGTGGCTGCTCGAGCAGGGCATCGACGGCGGGGCCCGGGCGGCCATCGAGCGCGTCCAGGCCAGCTCCGAGGCCGAGGGGCTTTCGACGCTGTTCGTGGTGCGGGACGGCAAGATGCTGGGCTGGATCGGTCTGGCGGACAACGCCCGGCCCGAGGCGGCCCGCTCGATGGACGAGCTGCGTGAGCTGGGGATGAAGCGGCTGATCATCGTCACCGGTGACCGCGAGTCGGTGGCCAAGCGCATCGCCGGTCAGATGCACGCCGAATACAAGGCCGAGGTCCTGCCGCATGAGAAGCTGGAGATGGTCGACGAGCTCAAGAGCCGGGGCCACCACGTGGCGGTGATCGGCGACGGGGTCAACGACGCGCCGGCGCTGGCGGCGGGCGACATCTCGATCGCGATGGGCGCCGCCGGGTCGGACGCGGCAAGGGGGGCGGGTGAGCGTTTGCTGAGTCGGTCGGTGTTTGTCGACGGCGGCAGCCGGGCCGAGCGGGTGTGGGCGATCGACGTGGCGTCGCGGAGCGCGGGCGTGGCGTGCGTGATGGGGGA
>CAYSIX010000032.1:0-7019 GCA_964431205.1 uncultured Phycisphaeraceae bacterium | reverse complement strand
GCATCGCGCTGATGAACAACAACCTCAACCGCATCCCGTTCCTCGTGCGCCTCAGCCGCATGACCAGCCGGGTGATCAAGGAGAACCTGGTGATCGGCGGGGGGTTCATCGTCGCGTTCCTGGCGCTGGCGGCGGCGGGGGAGGTGCCGGCGTGGCTGGCGGCGGTGCTGCACGTGGTCAGCTCGCTGATGGTGGTGTTCAACTCGGCGCGGCTGGTGCGCAGCGGCGAGGACATCGAGCAGGCCGAGCACGCCGCGCTCGAGGCGCGTACCGGCGTGTCGCCGCGCGGCCCCGAAGGCGAAGCGCCCGCGCCGCCGCACGTCGCCGTGCCCGTGCCGGGCTGAGTCAGGTTCCTCGTTACCGGCTCCTCGTTTCTCGTGGGCGGCCAGGCGGTTGCAGACCGTCGGTGATGAGCGGCTCATGTGGCAAAAACTTCAATCCCTTCATCGGCGAGCGACGCAGGTGGTTGATCAGTCCCGCGATCGTTCCGCCAACGTCCCGGGCCTGCGTAGCAAGCAGACGAAACGTGCGCTCATCGATGTAGCCGGCGTTGAGGCCGACATAGAGCTGAGATCGCACTTCCGCGGCCGAAGCCTTGGCGATGCAAGGAGACTGAATGAGCTCAGCGTTGCCGTCGCGCTCGAATCCTTCGGCGATGTTCGACATGGT
This sequence comes from uncultured Phycisphaeraceae bacterium, assembly GCA_964431205.1. Classification (GTDB taxonomy): domain Bacteria; phylum Planctomycetota; class Phycisphaerae; order Phycisphaerales; family Phycisphaeraceae; genus CAYSIX01. The sequence goes on along the minus strand of CAYSIX010000032.1, from coordinate 6,350 downwards.
CGCCACGCTCGCGGGACGGATCCGGTCACGCAGCGCGACGTCTCGTGCGAACCGACCGGTGTCGGACACGCGGTCGATCTCTCGCGTCAGCGCTCGGGCTTTCTGCCAACCGTCGATCTGCCCGAAACGGGTCCACGTGACTACGGCTCAGTCTCGCCGCGTCAGAGGCCCGGCGACGCGCTGGCAGGAACCAGCAACGAGGACCCGGAAACCGGTGCCGCGCGTCGTCGCGCCACCTGTTGCTTCGCCGATGCTTTACCCCACTTCCCGTGTCTGAAACAGCGCCACCGCGATCGAGAGGATGACCACCACGTACAGCAGGCTGTACACGGTGAGCGTGACGAAGTGCCCGGCGGAGAAGGGGTTGCCCTGGGTGATGGCGTCGGCGGGCCAGAGGAACTGCAGGTTCGGGATCAGCAGGTAGCCGAGGCGCGTGGCGGCGAAGATCAGCTTCTGGTGAAACTCGATGTCGGCGGCGAAGATGGCCTGAAGGTTCTCGATCATCCCCAGGCCGTGCGGAATGTTCAGCCGCTGGTTGACGAGCTGACCGAGCGAGTTGCTGATCAACCCGAGGACGAAGAGCCCGAGACAGACGACCAGGGTCATGACCTGCCCGAGGCGGGTGGAGGCGGCGATGGCGACGGCGGTGAGCACGAGCAGGGCCTGGAAGATCAGGCCCAGGCCGACGATCGTCTGGAGCATCTCGCCCTGGCGCGCCAGCAGGTCGGTCATGGGCGACTGGAGCTGCCACTGCTTGCTGATGACCAGGACCAGGCCGACGGCCGCGGTCTGAGTCAGGGCCATGCAGACGACGAAGGTCGAGCTGAACACGCGGCTGTAGAAGTAGTTGGCCCAGGTGGCCACGAGCAGGGCGATGACGGTGGCGAGCACGCCGAAGGTCCACACCGGGCCGTCGAAGTGGTCGGAGGCGGTGGACATGACACGGTGGCGCAGGGTCAGGATGATGATCAGGCTCAGGACGTAGTAAGCCAGGGCGATGGCGCCGGCAACGCCGAGGTACTTGCCCACGACGAACAGGGGGCGGGCGACGGGCTTGCTGACGACGGTGAGGACGGTCTTGTTCTCGACCTCGCTGGAGAGCACGCCGGTGGCGGTGAACGCGGCCAGGAGGATGCCGATCAGGAAAACGGTGCTCAGGGCCAGGTCGATGAGCATCTTGTTGTCGCCGCCACCGGTTTCCATGGAGTAGGCGGCCAGGGCGGTATTCAGGGCCATGAGCAGCCCGCCGAGGATGATGAGCACCGCGAAGATCGGCTGCCGGATGGACTCGACGAAGGTGTTGCCGCTGATCGTGAGCAGTTGTCGGAGCATGGGCTGACCATGATAGGCCGAGATTGGTATGTTGTTGGGCCCGGCGGCCGGGTGAGTGGGACTCGGGCGAGTCGAGGGACGGAACGCTGGCCATGATCGAAGATCAACAGACGTATCAACGCGGGGCGACGGCGGCGATCCTGGGCCTGATCGTTCAGGTGCTGCTGGGCGTGGGCATGGCGCTGCTGGGTCTGTACACGGACTCGACGGCGGTGGAGGCGGCGGCGTGGCACCTGCTCGGGGGGGTGCCGATCTGGATCGTGCTGTGGGTCATTTACCACCAGCACCGCCTGGAGCGGATCGAGGCGCTCGAGGCCGAGCAGCTCGCCGCGACCGACGCGCAGACGGCGGCGATCTTTGACGAGGCGGGCGAGCAGCTGGCGTTCGCGCGTCGACGGCTGGAACAGCTCTACAAGTACTGGCTGCCGATCGTGAGCCTGCTGGTGGCCGGCTACCTGCTGGCGGTGGGCGGGGCGTTGCTGGTGGCGCGGTACCTGGAGGTGGGCTTCGAGCCGGGCGAGCCGGCGAACACCGCGATGCTGCGTGACAACGCCGACGCCCAGGGCAACCTCGGGGCGATCGTGGTCATCCTGCTGGTAATCGCGTTCGTGGCGTTCCTGGCGGCGCGGTACGTGGCGGGGATGACGCGGGTCAAGCAGTGGCAACTGCTGCGTGGTGGCGCCGGGTACCTGATGGGCAACGTGGTGGCGGCGGGCCTGCTGCTGGCCGCGGCGATCGCCGCCTACTTCGACAACCGCACCGGGTTCGCCCTCGCCGCCTTGGCGGTGCCCGCGATCATGGTGCTGCTGGGCATCGAGATGGTGCTCGGGTTCGTCTTCGGGCTGTACCGTCCGCGGCGGCCGGGCGAGGTGCCCAAGCCCGCCTTCGAGAGCCGCCTGCTCGGGTGGCTGACCCGCCCCGAGTCGATCGGCAAGATCATCTCGGAGACGATCAACTACCAGTTCGGGTTCGAGATCTCGGCGAGCTGGTTCTATCAGTTGCTGGCGCGGTCGATCACGCCGCTGATCGTGATCGGCGCGCTGGTGCTGATCGGGCTGACGTCGATGGTGGTCGTGGCCCCGCAGGAGCAGGCGGTGATCACGCGGTTCGGCCGATTCGTGCGGATCGCCGAGCCGGGCCTGAGCTGGAAGTGGCCCTGGCCGATCTCCCGCGCCAAGCGATACGACGTCTACCGCGTGCACCAGTTCCTGGTCGGGTCGGCCGAGCAGAGCAAGGAAAGGCCCAACGTGCCCATCCTCTGGACCAACCAACACCACGAGGGCACGGAGCGATACCTGGTGACGGCGGGCGGGGACGACGAGGACGAAAATGCGGACGAGTCGCGGTCGGATGATCGCGGCGTCGCGGCCGGGCTCGCCGGCGCCAGCGTGGTGGTCAAGTACCGCATCTCGAACCTCGAGGACTTCGTCCGCGCGGCGGAACGGCCGGAGAACGTCCTGCGGAACCTGGCGACCCGCCGGGTCAGCGAGTATTTCGTGCGCCACGACATCGACGAGTTGATGAGCGGCGCGCGGATCGAGGCGGGCGACTGGCTCGAGGATCGCATCCAGGGGGACATCGACGCGCTGGCCGGGACCGAGCACACGCTGGGCATCGACGTCGTGTACGTCGCCATCACGGCGATCCACCCGCCACAGGTGAGCGAGGTTGCCGCGGCGTTCCACGAGGAGATCAACGCGTTCCAGAGGCGTCAGACGGAGATCCACGAGGCGCGGCGCGAGGCGGTGACGAAGCTGTCGGAGATCGCCGGCTCGCGCGACCGCGCGATGCGGATCGACGCGGCGGTGCAGAAGCTCCAGGCCCTGCAGGAGCGCGCCGAGGACCCGGGCGCGCCCGAGTCGCTCGAGCAGCAGATCGCCGAACAGCAGCTCGAGGTCGAGCGGCTGATGGACGAGGCCGGCGGCCGGTCGGCGGAACTGATCTTCGAGGCCCGCGCCTACCGCTGGCGGCACGCGCTGACCGAGAAGGCCCGCGCCATGCGGACCCGTTCGACCTACGCGATGTATCGCCGGGCCCCGCGCTACTATCAGTTTCGCACGTACCTGGACACGCTGGCCGAGGGCTTGAACCGCCGCCGCAAGTTCGTCGTCGCCGCCGAGTCCGAGGACGTGCCCGTCATCCGCTTCGAGATGCAGGACGACATCACCGACCTCGAGCTGATCGCCGAACCGCCGCAATGAGCAAAGGCAACCGCATGACGCGCTCGCGCACGAACCGATCCGGCCCACACGCCGCCCGCACCGACCGGGCCGGCCTGTCGCCGCGGGCGCTCGGCGCCGAGGGGCTGAGCGGCCCCGCCGGCACGCCGACCGCGATGAGAACGGAGACCACCCGCCCATGAAGAACCAGTTAGCCATCCTGATCGGCATCGTCGTGGGGCTCCTGCTGCTGACCCAGATGTTCCTGTTTCAGGTCAACTACGACGAGGTCGCGGTCCTGACGACCTTCGACCGCGCCGCCGAGCCGCAACGCGACCCCGAGACGGGCGAGCTCGCCCGGGACCCGCAGACCGGCGAACCGGTCGACCCGGGCAGCCTGATCCTGGAGCCCGGCCTGTACTTCAAGGCCCCCTGGCCGATCCAGAAGGTCTATGACTATTCCAAGAAGATCCACATCCTCGACGACCAGAGCGTCGAGCTGACCACGGCCGATCAGAAGAGCATCATCGTGCAGCTCTACCTCGCCTGGCGGATCGAGGACGCGTATGGATTTTTCCGAAGTCTCGGGACGGTGGTCAAGGCCGAGGAGCAGTTGCGGACGCTGCTGCGGGGGGTGCAGGGCGAGCTGTCGTCCTACACGTTCGACGAGTACGTAAACGAGGATCCGTCGCGGATCCGCCTGCCCGAGATCGAGGCGCGTGCGGCCGAGCGTCTGCGGGCGAGTCTGGGCACGATCCAGCCGGGCTACGGCATCGCGGTCGAGCAGGTGGGCATCCGCCGGCTGGTCCTGCCCGAGGCCACGACCGAGGACGTGTTCGCGCGGATGCGCTCCGAGCGAGAGACGCGGGCCTCACGAATCCGTGAGGAGGGGCGGTCCGAGGCGGCGGCGATCCGCTCGCGCGCCGAGAGCGCGGCCGAGCGGATCCTGGCCTTCGCCGAGTCCCGCGCCCAGGCGATCCGCGACGAGGGCAATCGCGAGGCCGAGTCCTACTTCACCTCGTTCCAGGACGACGTGGAGTTCGCGATCTTCCTGCGACAGATCGAGGCGCTGCGGCGGGTGCTCGAGCACAACACGACGTTCATCCTCGACGCCTCGCAGCTCTGGGTGCTCGAGCCGTTCCGCAACCCGCCGGACCAGCCGTGACCGGCCGACCGAAGCGCCGACCTGACCGCGCCCGGCGATGATCCGTCCGAGACCGACGCCACGCTTTGATCACTCCATCGTGTGAAGGCCCATGGACGAACGCCAGATCAAAAACCCGTTCCTGCACACGCACGATCATGATCACGACCACGATCATGACCACGGCGCCGAGCTGGGATCGCTCGACCCGGCGCAGCAGTCGCTGTCCGACGCGTTGCGCGTCAGCTTCATGATCCTCAAGGGGATCATCGTCTTCCTGCTGGTGGTGTACGTGTTCAGCGGCGTGTTCCTGGTGGACGAGCAGGAGCGGGTCGTGCGGACGCGGTTCGGGCAGATCGTCGGCCTGGAGGGCGAGCAGGTGTACGGCCCGGGCTGGCACTTCGGCCTGCCCGTTCCGATCGAGCAGAAGATCGCGGTGAACATCGCGCCGCGGACGTTCACGATCGACCGGGCGTTCTGGTTCGAGGTTCGTGAGGAAGATGCCGGCCGCACGCTCGACGAGCTGGCCAACCGCGCGGCGCCGCTGAACCCGGAGCTGGACGGCTCGCTGATCACCGGCGACGCCAACGTCGTCCACGCCCGGTTCAGCATCACCTACGCGGTCGAGCCGCTGACCGGTGTGGTCGATTACGTGCAGAACGTCGGCAGCGAGGAACGGCTGCAACGAATCATCGAAAGCGTCGCCGAGCAGGGCATCGTGTACGCGATCGGCCAGTCGAGCACGGACGACGTGATCCGCAACCGCCTGACCGCGCGTGTGGCCGTCTCACGCATGCAGCAGGTGCTCGACGAGCTGGGCACGGGCGTGCGGATCAGTTACGACGAGTTCGTGATGCGGGACCCGACCGTGCCGCTGATGGTCCGCGACGCGTACCAGGCGGTGATCAACGCCGAGAGCGAGCGCGCCACGCTGATCAACGACGCGCGGCAGGGCGCGACGCAGACGCTCAACGAGGCGGCGGGGGCGGCGCACGTCGGGCTGTTCGAGATGATCCGCGGGTACGAGGAAGCCCGCCTGGTGGACGACGGGCCGACCGCCGAGCGGCTGCTGCAAGAGATCAACACGACGATGAGCGAGGGCCGGCTGCCCGAGCAGCGGGGGGGGCTGGCCATCGGCGGGCAGGTCGCCACGCTCATCAGCCGTGCCAAGACCGAGCGCACGCAGATCGTTCAGCGGATCAAGACCGAGCAGAACTCGTTCCTGGCCCTGCTCGAGGAGTACCGGCGCAGCCCCGAGCTGGTCAAGACCCGCCTGTGGCAGAACGCCCGCGAACAGATCCTCACCGGTGACGTCGAGACGTTCTACACGATGCCCGGCCAGCCGTACGTGACCGTCAACCGCGACCCGCAGGTCCGCCGCGAGCGTGAGCAGCAGCGCCTCCGAGAGCAGGAGGAAGCCGCCCGCGAGGCCCGGCAGCAGCAGCGGCGGTAGGTGGGTTCGCCGCCCCGGCGCGTCTAGGATTCCATACGGCGATTCGATCGCCTCCGCACGAAGTGACCCGACGATCCCGACATGGCTGAACAGGCCACCCCCACAACACGACCCCGTTCCGACGGCTCCTCCGACGTCAGCCACATTGTCGTCAAGTGCGTCGGGCTGACCAAGGTCTTCAAGGACTTCTGGCTGCGCGACCGTGTCAAGGCCGTCGACCACATCGACCTCGAGGTCCACCGCGGCGAGGTGTTCGGTCTGC
>CAYSIX010000031.1:0-23681 GCA_964431205.1 uncultured Phycisphaeraceae bacterium | reverse complement strand
CCTGCGTCGCCGAGATCAACAAGCTCGCCGCCGCCGGCGCCGACCTCGTCCGCGTCGCCGTGCCCGAAAAGAAGGACACCGACGCACTCCGCCAGATCATCCCCCAGGTCCGCGTCCCGATCGTCGCCGACGTGCACTTCCACTTCCAGCGCGCCCTCGACGCGATCGACGCCGGCGTCCACAAAATCCGGCTCAACCCCGGCAACATCTCCGACCGCAAGCAGGTCGAGCAGGTCATCGCCGCCTGCAAGGAAAAGCGCCTGCCCATCCGCGTCGGGGTCAACGAGGGCTCGATCGTCGAACGCCGGGACAAGCAGCGTCGCATGAAGGAGCTCGGCGGCGTCTTCAGTGACAACAAGCACGGCCACCTGCTGGCCATCATGATCACCAAGCTCGAGGAATACCTCGACATCTTCTACGAGAACGACTTCTACGACATCGTCATCAGCGCCAAGTCGCCGGATCCGACGCTGGTCATCGACGCCTACACCGAGATCTCCAAGCGGTTCGATCACCCGCTGCACCTGGGGGTGACCCACGCCGGGCCCAAGGAGACCGGGACCATCCGCAGCGTCGTGCCGCTGGGGCATCTGCTGGCGTCCGGCATCGGCGACACGATCCGCATCAGCTACGCCAACGATCCGGTCTACGAGGTCGAGGACGCGCTGGAGATGCTCTACTGCCTGGGCCTGCGCGAGCGCAAGGGCGTGGACCTGATCGCCTGCCCGACCTGCGGGCGCATCCAGGTGGACCTGTTCACGCTCGTGCAGGACGTGCGCGAGAAGCTGCGCAGCGAGATCAAGCTGCCGATCAAGGTCGCGGTGATGGGCTGCATCGTCAACGGCCCGGGCGAGGCCGAGGGCGCCGACGTGGCGATCTTCGCCGGCGACCGCCGCGGCATCATCTATGTCCAGGGTCAGAAGGTCGCCAACGTGCCCGAGGAACAGATCCTCGACGCGCTGCTGGACGAGTGCCGCAAGTTCGAGGCCAAGGTCCAGCGCGGCGAGGCGAAGCTGGGCGAGAAGGTCGTCGAGATCCTCCCGCCGGACCCGATCGGCGAGCTGGGCAGCGGGTTCGACAAGATCGCCTCGGGGCAGGTGGAGAAGATTCAGGCGATGACACCGGTGACGATCGGCCGAAGCTGACCCACGCTCGGATTGCGCGATCGGGTCACGCCAGCGGAGCGCCGTGCGGAGTGATCGCCCATGCCTCGCCGGTGGTTCATGGGTTCGTCACGGGTTCGTCCGTGCTCTCTTGGTCGACCGTCGGCCCCCGCCACAGCAGCACGCCCATGACCGCCAGCCACAGCGCGTTCTCGTGGAACAGCGGGGTGTACAGCCACAGGTCGTCGGGCCAGAACATGGTCACGCTCATCGCCGCCAGCCCGTGCAGGATCGCCCACACACCCGCCCACGCCGGCACGAGGCCCCAGCGGATCAACCCCCAGCCCAGCACGAGCAGGCCCAGGCCCGTGAACACCCGCCCGAACCGCACGAGGCAGGTCACGTACTCGGTGTCCAGGCGAAGGGACGCGACGAACGCCTCGACCTCCCCCGCCGATCGGCCGTGCATGTCCAGCGAGCCCCAGGCCCCGAAGTGGTAGTAGAACGCCGCGGCCAGCGCCGCGACGAGGATCCCCGCCGACGCCACCGCCGCCCCGGGCCAGACCAGCACGCGCGCCCGGTGTTCCACCGCCCGTGACGCCAGCGCCACGAGCGCGATCACCCCGACGATCAAGCCGAACAGGTGCACGCGGTACAGCCAGATCCACGGCCGGAACCGCTCGTAGATCAGCGCGAAGTCGCCGGGCTCGAAGAAATCGCCCAGCTTGACCGGCAGCAGTTGCCAGCCCAGCCAGAGCATCCCCGCCGACGCGATGAACGCGCCGCCGGTGAACCGGTCCGCAAACGGGTCGCGTGGGTTCATCAGGCGTCTCCATCTCCCCGGCGTCGGCGACGGAACGGCGCCGCGAGCATGCCCGGCAGCGTCCGCCAGTCCCGCTCCTCCCAGCCGTCGAGTCCCAGGTTGATTGTCTGTGGCTTATCACGCAGACGAAACGACCCGAACAGCCGGTCCCACACCGACAGGAGGCTCGAGTAGTTCGAGTCCGTCTCGGGCTGCCAGCGCGAGTGGTGCACCCAGTGCATCCAGGGCGTGACGATGAGCCAGCGCAGCGCCGAGTCGGCGCGTCGGCCCAGGCGGATATTGCTGTGATGGAACAGGATCACGGGCAGGGAGATCGCCTCGTAGAGCACGAGCTGCGGGACGGTCACACCCAGCAGGGGGAGGACGGCCAGACGTGCGAGCAGCGAGAGGGCGATCTCGACGGTGTGGAAGCGGACGCCGCTGCTGGCGTCCAGCTCGGCGTCGCTGTGGTGGATCGCGTGGAACCGCCAGAGCAGCGGGACGGTGTGATTCATCCGGTGCCACCAGTATTGCCAGCAATCGACGAGGATCAGCGCCAGCACCCATTGTGCCCAGACGGGCAACGCCGGCCAGTGCAGCAGCCCGAACCCGTGGGCGCGGGCGCTCTCGGTGGCGACGAGGATCGCGAAGGCGAAGCCGTGGGCGACGGCGGCGTTGACCGCGGCCAGGCCCAGGTTCGAGGCGATGTGGGAGGTGCGGCGGGCCCGGCCGGAAAACATCGGCGCCACCGCCTCGGCGGTCCAGAGCAGCGCCAGCACCGCCGCGGCCGCGACGTATCGCCCCTGGCTGAGCGACCAGACCCACTGCTCTTGCGAACCGTTCATGGATACGGCCTCGGTCAACGGCCGATCGGGCGGCGTCGGTCGCGCCGGCGGCCCAAGGACGGCCAAAAAGCACCGGATTCCGGGAATCGTACGCGGGCGTTGACCGCCCATCCGAACGCGGCCGACCTCGGACGGGGGCGGCGACCGGCAATCAGTTTTCACATTCGTGCACAAATGTCTGGTATCGGGGGAGGCCCGGGCGTACAATCACCGGCTTGGAGGGGCCGGTCCGGGGGACGAGACGTCACCGGCCCGATAACGCAGTTCACCGGGTGGGGAAGACGCGGTTGTTCACGACCGGGCGATATCTGTGGTCCGTGCTGGCCGTCGGCGCCGGCGTCGCCGCGAGCGTGCCCTGCCCGGCGGCGCACGCGGCTGAGCCGTCGTCCCGCGAGCAGTACATGCTCGAGCTGGTCAATCGCATGCGGATCGACCCGCAGGGCGAGCTGATGCGGCTGGCGAACCTCACGGGCCTGCCCGACGCCCCGGCGTGGGCCTCGCCTCGATCCGACGACCCGCGCGTCCACGGGGCGCTGGTCTTCTTCGGCGTGAGCCTGCCCGACCTGCTCGATCAGTGGTCCTCGCTGGCGCCGGCACCGCCGGTCGCCTGGAGCGGCCGCCTGCACGACGCCGCCGCGGCCCACAACCAGCTCATGATCCAGTTCGACGACCAGAGCCACCGCCTCCCCGGGGAGCGGCCGTTCCTGAGCCATCGCGAGCCAGACCGGCTCGACGCCGTCGGCTACGACTGGCAGACCGGCGGGGAAAACGTCTTCGCCTTCGCCCACAACATCTTCCACGGCCACGCCGGCTTCGCCATCGACTGGGGCGACGACGATCACGACAAGGCCAACGGCTTCGGCACCGGCATCCAGAACCCCGCCGGCCACCGCCTCAACATCATGGACCCCGCCTTCCGCGAGGTCGGCATCGCCATCGCCGACGAGATCACCAGCGGCAAGTCCATCGGCCCGCTCGTGATCACGCAGAACTTCGCCTCCGAGAACCACCCCGACCGCGCCGGGCTCACCGGACCGTTCCTCACCGGCGTCGCCTTCGACGACCGCGACGGCGACGGCTTCTACTCCGAGGGCGAGGGCCTGGGCGCCCTGTTCGTTGACGCCTTCCTGCCCGGCTCCGATCAGCCCGTGGTGCGCGCCCGCACCTTCGCCTCCGGCGGATACAGCCTCCCGCTGGACCCCGGCGTGTACGACGTCCGCTTCGCCGGCGGCGGCATCGAGCACGTGATCCCCGCCGTCGACTTCACCGCAGGCCACAACGTCAAGCTCGACGCCATCGACCCCGCCCCCGTGACCCGAGCGCCCGGCGACGCCGACGGCGACGGGGACATCGACGGGTTCGACCTGGGCCTCTGGCAGCAGCAGTTCGGCGGCCGGGAAGACCTGTTCACCGCCGACTTCGACTTTGACTTCGACGTCGACGCCTTCGACCTGGCCGTCTGGCAGCTCGCCTTCACCGGCGACGCGACCACCCTCGTCAGCGTGCCCGAGCCCGCCTCGCTGATCAGCGTCGGCCTGGCCCTGACGCTCGCCCCGGCCCGGCGGCGCCGTCGACCGGCTCGCACTGTCAGTTTCGCGTGAGCGACCCCCGCCTGGGCCCCGAGCCGCTACACTGATCTGGTTAGTCGGTCGCTTTGATCTTTGCCGTTGAGGTGACGCATGAACATGACCCGCCGTTCGTTCCTCCGCACCAGCGCCGCCGTCTCGCTGGGGTTCATGGGCCTGGCCACGTTCACGCGACACCTGGCCGCCGCCGAAGCCGCCTCCGACATCGGCTACGGACCGCTCCTGCCCGACCCCGAAGGCGTGCTCGACCTGCCCGCCGGCTTCCGCTACCGCGTCATCTCACGCATCGGCCAGCACATGGACGACGGCCTGCTGACCCCCGGCCTGCCCGACGGCATGGCCGCCTTCCCCGGGCCCCACGGCAAGACCATCCTCGTCCGCAACCACGAGATCCGTAACGCCCCCGCACGCCTCGGGGCCTTCGGCTGGTCCCGCGAGCTCGCCGACCGCGTCGACCCCGCCAAGCTCTACGACCCCGGCCACGGGCGCCTGCCCGCCCTCGGCGGCACCACCACCCTCGTCTACGACACCCGCTCGCATCGCCTGGAAAAACAGTTCATGTCCCTCGCCGGCACTCGCCGCAACTGCGCCGGCGGGCCCACCCCCTGGGGCTCCTGGATCACCTGCGAGGAGGACGTCACCCGCGCCGACGACGAAAACGAAAAGGATCACGGCTACAACTTCGAGGTCCCCGCCTCGGCCGACTCGGGCCTGGTCGATCCCGTCCCGCTCAAGGCCATGGGCCGGTTCAACCACGAGGCCGTCGCCGTCGACCCCCACACCGGCATCGTCTACCAGACCGAGGACCGCCACGAGGGCCTGATCTACCGGTTCATCCCGAACAAGAAGGGCGAGCTCGCCGCCGGTGGTCGCCTCCAGGCCATGACCATCCTCGACAGGCCGAGCTGCGACACACGCAACTGGATCGACCAAGACACGCAGGCCCAGTCCGCCGCTCGCTTCTCCGGCGACCGCATCGAGCCCGGCACCGTCCTCCGCGTCGGGTGGATGGACCTCGAAGAGATCGACGCGCCCGAGGACGACCTGCGCCTGCGCGGCTTCGAGGCCGGCGCCGCCCGCTTCGCCCGCGGCGAGGGCATGTGGTACGGCCGAAAGTCCATCTACTTCGCCTGCACCAACGGCGGCGCCAACCGCAAGGGCCAGATCTGGCGCTACGTGCCCAGCCGCTTCGAGGCCACGCCCGACGAGCGCCGGTTCCCCGGCATGCTCGAGCTGTTCGTCGAGCCCAACGACCACGACCTCTGCGAGAACGCCGACAACATCTGCGTCGCTCCCTGGGGCGACCTGATCGTCGCCGAGGACGCCGGCGACCGTTCCGACATCGTCGGCATCACGCCACAGGGCGGGTTCTACAAGCTCGCCAGCAACGTCCTGGACGCCAGCGAGCTGGCCGGCGTCACGTTCTCGCCCGACGGCTCGACGCTCTTCTTTAACCAGCAGATCACCGGCATCACCTACGCCGTCACCGGCCCGTGGCAACGGCAGGGCTGAGCGGCCCTCTTCGCCGCGCCGCCCTCGGGGTGTGCATAAAACAACGGGTCGCGCCCGAACGAACCGGCGCGACCCGCGTGGATCGGGGCGATGGTTGATCGATCGCCCCCGGTCTGGTGGTGTGGCTCAGCGTGTCCGCCGTCGGGCGACGAAGCCGACCAGGCCGATGCCGCCCAGCACGGCCGCGGTGGGCGTGGGCACGGCGACGATCTGGTCCTGGACGTTGTCCTTGTGCAGGCCCACCAGGTTCTGGCGAGCGCCCTGCAGGTCCAGACCGTTGAGCCACGACGCCGTGTACTGCGTCCAGGCCCCGTTGGCGGTCGCGTCGAACAGCCCGCCGCTGTACGGCGAATCGAGCCCGTCGTAGACGATCTCCCACACGCCGAGCTGGAACGCCGCCGCCGTCGCCTTGCTGTTGATCAGCGAGAAGTACTGGCCCCAGAACAGCTCGAGCAGGTCGGCCTGGGCGGACGAGAGGCGGCCGCCGGTGTACTGCGGCTCGTCGCCGCGCGCGTCGGTCAGGCTCAGCCGATCGAACGTGTACGTCGAGCCGAGCTGGACGTGATGCTCCAGGTCGATGCAGAAGCTGTTGAACGCCTTGTTCGTGTCGGTGTTCGTCCAGTGGAACAGCCCGGCCAGCACGTCGAACGAGTTGCCGTCGAGACTGACCGTCACCTTCTGCCGGGGCGACAGGCTATCCAGCCGGGCGGTGACGCTGTCGGCGTGGACGGCCGAGCCCCCGAAACCCACCAGAGACATCACGGCCACGAACGAATGGATGCGGAATCGATGCATTGTCAAAGCTCCCCTCAAGAGACCACGATCCTTGGCGTAACCGTCAAGACGGCACCGGTCACGTCACTGCACAGGTCTACCACGCGGTGGGGCCGGGGCCAGCAAAGGGACCTGGAAATGGCGCGGCGCGGGTGGGCCCGTACGGACGGGTGAAACTGGAGAAGGACAGGCGCGCGCGGAAGGTCGGGTCGTAGGGGCTGCGGGGCGGGCGAAGATCACCTCGCTCGGACGGTGGCCGGATCCCGTCACCTGCGGCCCCGCGGCTCCCGGCTTCGCCCGTTTGTCGCTCGATTCGGCGTCGATCCTTCACTCGCCCGCCCCGCCTGCCGATAGCGCTGGCGTATCCGGCAAACCCGTTACGAGAGGGACAATCGATGCGAGCGAACACGCCCACCCGCCGTCCGGTAACCGCGTCGATCCTGACGACTCTTGCCGTGACCGCGGCCGCGCTGATCGCCGGCTGCTCCGGGCACGGCCGCGTCGCCGGCTTCGAGCCGCGCTGGGAGAAGCTGGTCGTCCCCGTCGCCGAGTTCCCCGCCGACCAGCCCAGCGGCGTCGCCGTCTCCCGCTCCGGTCGGCTCTTCGTCAACTTCCCGTACTGGAACGACCGACCCGACATGGCCGTCGCCGAGATCCGCTCCGACGGCTCCATCGTCCCTTACCCCAACCACCTCTGGGACGACTGGGACCGGCGCTCCGGCCCCACCGCCCTGACCAGCTTCGTCTGTGCCCAGGCCCTCTACGTCGATGAGCACGACCACCTCTGGATCCTCGACTCGGGCAACCCCCGCCACCAGTCCGGCGTCGTCACCGCCGGGCCCAAGCTCTTCCGCATCGACCTGGCCACCGACACCATCGTCCAGGTCTACTTCTTCGACAGCGCCCGCGAGCTGACCCGCGACAGCTACCTCACCGACGTCCGCGTCGACACCGCCGCCGGCGTGGCCTACATGAGCGACGCCGGCCGCGGCGGCCTCTACGTCTACGACCTGGCCACCCGCCGCGGACGCACCGTCCTGCTCGCCGACGACTCGACCAAGGCCGAGCCCGGCGTCGAACCACGCGTCGGCGCCGAGACCTGGCGCACCTGGTGGGGCCGCGTGCCACGACTGCACGTCTCCAGCCTCGCCCTCTCGCCCGATCGCCGGTGGCTCTACTACCACGGCCCGACGACCCGCCGCCTCCACCGCGTCCCGACCGACAAGCTCCGTGACCCACGCGTCAGCGACGACGCCCTCGCCGCCGCCGTCGAGAACCTCGGCGGCATCGACTCCACCGTCGACGCCCTCTGGTTCAACCGCTCCGGCGACCTGTACCTGGCCGCGATCGAGAAGGACGCGATCTACCGGCGTCGGCCCGACGGACGGTTCGAGCCCTTCGTCGCCGACCAGCGCCTCCAGTGGCCCGACGCCCTGGCCCTGGGCCCCGACGGCTACCTCTACATCACCGCCTCCATGCGCCACCTGCGATCGCCGTATCGCGCCGGCGACCAACGGGATCAACCGTTTTATATTCTGAAGGTCTCGATCCCCAACGTCGAGCTGGCGATGCGCACCAGGCGTGAGGCGCAGGAGGCGCGCCTCGCCGCGGCCAGGGCGCAGCGGGAAGCCGCCGAGGCCGCCCAACGCGCCGAGGCCGAACGCGCCCGCGCCCAGGCCGAACGCCTCGCCGCCCGCGCCCAGGCCGAGATCGTCGAGCGCGCCAGCGCCGCGGCGCTCTCGGCCGCCGAGCGGCGCACGCGATCGGCCCAGCAGGTCGAACACGCCGCCGACCAGCAAGAACAAGCGGCCGACCGCGCCGCCGAGGCCGCCGACCGCGCCCGCGCCGAGGCCGAGCGGCTCAAGGAAGCGGCCCAGCGGGCGCGTGAAGCGGCCGCCGTGGCCCGGGCCCGGGCGCAGGAGGCACAGGCGCAGGCCGAGACGTTCGCCGAGGCGATGGACCGGGCCAAGGCCTCGGCGTCGCGGGTCGAGTCGGCGCGTGTGGCCTGGCGACAGGCCCGTGAACAGGCCGAGCGCGCCGCCGAACGCGCCCGCGCCGCCGAGCAGCGCCTGGCCGAGTTGCAGCAGCGCGCCTCCCTGGCCGACAACGAGGCGCACGAGGCCGAACAGGCCGCACGCCGCGAGGCCGACCGCGCCACGCAGGCCCGTCTCGCCGCCGAGCAGGCACGACGCAACGCCGAGCTCGCCGCCGCCCGCGCCCGTGACGCCGAGCTGGCCGAGCTCAACGCCCGCCGGCAACCCGCCCCGCGCGTCGAAACCGCCTCCGTGCCCGTGCAGGACTGAGCCCGCTCGTGTCGGGCGGTTGACAACCGCACGTCAGCGCCCCCGCGCCACGCCGCCGCCACCGGCCTTCCAGTCGACACCGACCCCGTTGGGCACGCCCCGGCCCCAAGCGCCCGCGGCAGGACTCGAACCTGCGGCCTACGGTTTAGGAAACCGTTGCTCTATCCGCTGAGCTACGCGGGCCCGCTGAACGCATTATCTTATCGCGACCCGCAAGCAACGCTCCGCGGCCAAGCACGCCCATGCGTTCCCATCGACGTGGTGATCGGTGCCTCGGCATCGATCCGAGACCCCGTGACCGGGCAGCGAGCCCGTGAAGCGGTGCCCGGGCTGGTGCCAGAGGCAGGCACCCCACGATCGGGAAAAGGGGCAGAAAGCCCCCGCCACAGGCCGCGCCGAAGACCAGAGAGAAAGCACCGGCGAAGCGAAAGGCGAGCCTGATTGGACCGCCGGCCGCCCGGCAATGGGCCCGCGAGGATTCGAACCTCGGACCTCACCCTTATCAGGGGTGCGCTCTGACCAACTGAGCTACGAGCCCGCGACGGCAGGGTCTGCCGCGAGCCTTTGAGGCTAGGCCATCCGCCCCGCGGGGTCAAGAGACCGCGATCGACCGGCAGACCGGGGGTATCGTCCACAAGTGGGGCGGGCGAGACGGCCGCCCACCGAAGAAGAAGAGGACGAATGCGCTCGCCGTCGCGGGTGCCCCTCTTCTGGACGACATCCCGGGCTGGCACGACGGTGGGCCCGGCGCGCGGGTTTGCATGGCCGGCCGCGGGCGTTAGAATGTTCGGCTCGCCGTGTCGAGAAGGAAGGCCGTGATGCCAAAGCTGAAATCGCATAAGGGTGTGCTCAAGCGGATGAAGGTGACCGCTCGCGGGAAGGTCAAGTACCAGCGTGTGGGCGGACAGCACCTCAAGAGCCACAAGCCGGGCAAGCGTGTGAGGCAGTTGCGTCGGGCGAAGACGGCGTCGCCGGATGACCTGAAGCGGTTGGGGGCGATGCTGCGTCTGCCGTTGCGGCGGCAGGGTTGAGTCGATCCGGCGGCGAGACGCCGGGCGAGCATGTGAGCCGGGCCCAAGCGTCGGTGATCGGCGATCGCCGACCCCCGTACTCGCGAAAGGAAGCTGAACGATGCCACGAACAACGAAGGGCGCCGCCCGCCGCCAGGCCAAGAACCGGTGGTTCAAGGCGGCCAAGGGCAAGCGGGGCGGACGGCGCAAACACTGGCGTTCGGTCAAGGAAGCGGTGATCCGCGCGGACGTGTACGCGACGGAGCACCGGCGTCTGGTCAAGCGCGACTACCGTCGGCTGTGGATCACGCGGATCAGCGCCGCGGTGCGTGCGCGGGGCATGATGTACAGCCGGTTCGTCGCCGGGCTCAAGGCCGCCAACGTCGCGCTGAACCGCAAGATGCTCAGCGAGGTCGCGATCGCCGACCCGGCGGCGTTCGACCGGATCGTGCAGGTCGCGCAAGACGCCCGGGGCGACGAGGCCCCCGCGGGCCGCTGAGCCGGCTTCGCGCATCCCCCCTTAGTGAACCGCGATGCCCCAGGACACGGACGCAACGCTGAGCCGTGAGACGTGGCGGCTGTTCCGCATTCTCTCGGAGTTCGTGGACGGCTTCGAGGTGATGCTCGAGGTCGGTCCGGCGATCAGCGTGTTCGGCTCGGCGCGGACGAAGGCGGACGACCCGCGCTACCAGCAGGCCCTGGCGTGCGGTCGGCAGATCGTCGACGCGAAGCTCGCGGTGATCACCGGCGGGGGGCCGGGCATCATGGAGGCGGCCAACCGCGGCGCCTTCGAGGCCGGCGGCAAGTCCGTCGGGCTCAACATCGCCCTGCCGCAGGAGCAGGAAGCCAACGGCTATCAGAACTACCGGCTCAACTTCCGCTACTTCTTCGTCCGCAAGGTCATGTTCGTCAAGTACGCCTGCGGGTTCATCATCTTCCCCGGCGGGTTCGGCACGATGGACGAGTTCTTTGAGTCCATCACCCTCATCCAGACGCTCAAGATCGACCCGTTCCCGGTCGTGTGCATCGGGCACGACTTCTGGGACGGCCTGGTCGACTGGATGCGCCACACCATGCAGGAGAAGCACGAGACGATCCACGCCCGGGACATGAACCTGTTCCGAGTCACGGATTCGGTCGAGGACGCGGTGCGGATCGTCAGCGAGTCGTTCGACGAGGAGGTCTGGCTGCGTCAGAGCCGCCAGGCCGTGCCCGAACGTCTGCTGGACCAGATGCTCACGTTTCCGAGCGCGGCGGGCGCGCGGGCCGACGCGGCCAGCACGCCGGCCAACCCGGGGGCGAAGTCGCCATGACGCTCGAGGCGGCAACCCCGGCGCACGAGCCGGTCCGTGTCGGCGTGATCGGCTGCGGCAACATCAGCGGCCAGTACCTCGAGCGGGCCCGGCAGTACCCGATCCTGGACGTGGCCGCGTGCGCGGACCTCGACCCGGCACGGGCCGCGGCGCAGGCACGCAGGTTCGCCGTGCCGCGATCGCTCACCGTCGATGAGCTGCTGGCCGACCCGTCGATCGAGCTGGTGGTGAACCTGACGATCCCGGCGGCGCACGCGGAGGTGGCGCTGCGGGCGATCGAGGCGGGCAAGCACGTCTACGGTGAAAAGCCGCTGGCGGTCACCGCCGAGGACGGCCGGCGCCTCCTCGACGCGGCGACCAAGCGGGGCGTCCGCGTCGGCAACGCCCCGGACACGTTCCTGGGCACCTCCCACCAGACCTGCCGCGCCCTGATCGACGAGGGCGCGATCGGTCGGCCCCTCGCGGCGCTGGCCTTCATGCTCTGCCCCGGTCACGAGTCCTGGCACCCCGACCCCGAGTTCTACTACCGCCCCGGCGGCGGGCCCATGCTCGACATGGGGCCCTATTACCTGACCGCCCTGATCAACCTCGTCGGCCCGATCCGGCGCGTGTCCGGGATCACCGGTGTCCAGATCCCCCAACGCACCATCACCAGCCAGCCCAAGCACGGCAAGGTCATCGACGTTCAGGTCCCCGACCACGTCTCCGGGTCGATCGAGTTCGCCTCCGGCGTGATCGGCACGATCGTCACCAGCTTCGCCGTCCGCCACGCCGACACCGGCCCGTTCCCGATCACGATCATCGGCAGCGAGGGTTCGCTCGGCGTGCCCGATCCCAACCGCTTCGACGGGCCGATCCGACTGCGCGGCCGTGACGACGACGGCTGGCACGACGCCGAGCCGCGGCATGCGCACCCGAACGGCCGATCGCTCGGCGTCGCCGACATGGCCCTGGCCATCCGCGAAGGCCGCCCGCACCGCGCTTCCGGTGACCTGGCCCTGGCCGTGCTCGACGCGATGATCGGCTTCGAGACCTCCTCGACCGAGGGCCGCCACCACGTCGTTCACGTGCCGCACGACCGACCGGCGATGCTGCCGGAATCGGCCGCGGCTCAACCGACCGCCTGAACCGCCGACGCCCCCGCGAGCGCCCACGACGCCGCGTTCAGTAGGCGGCCTCGATCGTCGCCCCGGGATAATACGTTCCCAGGATCGCGCGCTCGTCGTAGCCGCGCAACGCCATGCCCTCGGCCCCCCACTGGCACAGCCCCACGCCGTGCCCGTAACCGCGCCCGGTGGCGAAGACCACCTCCCCATCGCGCACCGATACGTCCACGTGGCTGCTCTTGATCCGATCGGACCGCGTCACCGCGGGCAGGCCCGTCGCGGCGGCGTTGCACGCGTGACGGAACGACTCGCAGGCCATCTCGAATCGCCGACCACGGGCGTCGGTCACCACGAACGCGGTCGGCCGACCGGTGCGGTTGCGACGCGGCACCGTGATCTGTCGAAACCCGTCGATCGCGGCGACGGCGTGCCGGTTTCGCACGCCCCAGGCGCGCAGCCGGCGGGCGAGCTCGTCGGCGTCGCGGCGGATCGGCCCCCAGCGATAGTGCGGGCTGGCGTGGCACCAGTCGTGCCGCGTGCCGCGGAGCGGCGGCAGGTCCTCTTCGACCCCGAACGCGGCGGCCGCGTCCTGCCCCGCGCCGCCGCAACAGCTCGAATAGAACGCCGTGACGACGCGCCCGTCGTGCACGAGCACCCGGCCGCGCGTCAGGCGGACCGCGTCGATCGCCCGCGGGTTGCTCGCCCGCCCGCCGTACACCTGACTGGCCGTGGTGGACTCGAGGTCGAACGGCTCGTTCCGCTTGCGGTACGCCTGCACGATCGCGTAGGAGCGAGCGGCGACGGCCTGGGCGCGGAACGTCGCCGGCGACCACGTCGCGTACAGCTCCCGCTCGAGCACGCCGGGCAGGTACGCCTCGATGGGCACGTCGTTGATCACGTCCAGCGCGGCGGACCCGTCCCCGTCCCCGCCCGAGGCCACCCGCACCCGGAGCCGACCGGGGTACGCGCGTCCGTCCACCTCGACGACGTCGGCGGCGACCGGGTGAATCGACAGCTCGCGCGTGTTCCACCGCAGCGTCTGGCCGACGCGCGGCCGCACCAGCAGCGCCCCGTCACGAACCGTCACGACCATCGGCGTCGCCATGGTCCTGGCCGCCGCGGGCACGCCGGGCGCCGACGTGACCGACAGGGCCGACGCGGCGTCGAGCGTCACACGCGACGCACCGCGGGCCACGCGAACGCGCACGGCCGGCACCGACCCGATCGTGACCCGAAGCGGGCGCTCGGCGCGGGTCACGGCCGGGGGCGAGGCCGGGGCCGGCGGCGCGTCAGCAGGGCGCGGCCGTGGCGTGTCGGGCGACGGACGCCCGCCGTGGCACGCGGCGATCGCCACCGCCATCACGCCGACCGCGAGCGCAAGCAGAAGGCGGCCGCGCGAACGGCCGCCCTCTCGCCTATGTCTTGGTTTTCTGCCGAGCCTCGGGCTCTGCTGCCTGCGGATCATCCCTGATCCTCGCCGGGGAAACGGTGTCGCGTCCGATCAACTGCGCGACAGTATACCGTCCCGTGGCGGGCGCCTCGGCGCCGCGATCGGCCGCTCAGTAGTCGGCGTGCTCGGCGGTGTCGTTGGCGCGGAACTCGCCCGAGTCCTCGTCGTAGAACCAGTCGCTGGTGCCGATGGCCGTGTCCGCGACGGTTCGCGTGCCGGTGAACGGGTTGACCGGGATCTCGCGGATGTAAGGCCCGAACGGGAAGCCCGGGGTGCCGGGCGTGTTCGTGGCGCCCTCGACGTTGCTGGCCTGGGTCATCTGTGCCTCGAAGTTGGCGAGGGTGGGCCACTGGCTGGCGTGCTGCTGGCGGTAGATCTCGAGCTGGCCGCGGATGCGGTGCACGCTCATGCGCAGCGAGTTCTCGCGGGACTCCTCGGCGGCTGAGACGAACCGGGGCACGACCATCGCCGCGAGAACGGCGAGGATCACCACGACCACGAGGATCTCGACCAGGGTGAAGCCGCGGCCGATTCGACGCGCCACGTCACCGGACATCGATCGCTGGGTTGTCTCGTTCACGGACGGACCCTTCATGCCTCACACGGTTGGATCGGGCGTTGCTGACCGAGCCGGCCAGTCCCTGGAGATGCCCCGGGCGCATAGCGATCGCCCGCGGAAGGGATCGGCGTGTGGGATCGGGGACATGAGGCGAAGCGGGGAATCTGGAGCTTGGCCGACCGTAACGCGGCGCGGCGGTAGCGGTCGTATCGATGGTGCGGGCGCGCCGGCGTCGGACGGCGAACGTCACGCCGGGTCGGCGGTATCATGGCCGGCCATGGACGAAGCAGGGACGCGACGCCGCTGGCGGCTGGTCGAGCCGCCCCCGCCGATGGACGCCGAGTTGCCGAAGCGCCTGACCCGAGCGCTGGGCGTGCCGCCGCTGGTCGCGCGGCTGCTGATCGGCCGCGGCCTGGCCGAGGAAGCCGCCTGCGACCGCTTCCTGCACCCCCGCCTGACCCACCTGCACGACCCGGCCCGCCGGCCCGGCGCCGACGCCGCCGCCCAACGCCTCGTCCAGGCCGTCCACGCCGGCCGACGCGTGGTCATCTACGGCGACTACGACGTCGACGGCGTCACCGCCTCGGCCATCCTCTGGCACGTGCTCACCCTCGCCGGCGCCCGCGTCGAGACCTACATCCCCCACCGCCTCGACGAGGGCTACGGCCTCAACGCCGAGGCCATCGCCCAGCTCGCCGGCGACGACCCGGACGACCGCCCGCTGATCATCTCCGTCGACTGCGGCATCACCGCCATCGAGCCGGCCCGCGCCGCCCGCGGCCTCGGCGTCGAGCTGATCATCACCGACCACCACAGCTTCGACCCCGACCACCTGCCCGACGCCGACGTGCTCGTGCACCCCGGCCGGACCCACGCCGATGGCTCACGCTACCCCTTCGCCGAGCTGTGCGGCGCCGGCGTGGCGTTCAAGACCGCCTGGCAGTTCGCGCGCCGGCTCTGCGGCTCCGATCGGCTGCCCGCCGTCTTCCGCGACCTCTTCGTGGACCTGCTGAGCCTGGTCGCCCTGGGCACGGTCGCCGACGTGGTCCCGCTGGTGGACGAGAACCGCGTGCTGACGGTGTACGGCCTGGGGCGGATCAAGCAGACGCGGTTCGTCGGGCTCAACGCGCTGATCGACGCGTCGCGGCTGCGGGACGAGCGGATCGACGCGTACCACGTCGGGTTCGTGCTGGGCCCGCGGCTGAACGCGTGCGGGCGGATGGGCCACGCGGCCGAGGCGGTGCGGCTGTTGACCGACGCCGGCGAAGCCGAGGCCGCCGAGCTCGCCCGGCTGCTGACGCGGGAGAACGAGCGCCGCCGCGCGACCGAGCGACAGATCTTCGACGAGGCGCGGCGGCTGGTGGTCGAACACGGTTTCGATCGTGAGGATCACCGCGTGATCGTGCTCGGGCGCGAGGGCTGGCACCCGGGGGTGGTGGGCATCGTCGCCAGCCGGCTGGTCGAGGCCTTCGGCCGGCCGACGGTGCTGCTGTGCTATGAGAACGGCACGGCCAAGGGCTCGGCGCGGAGCGTCGAGGGCGTGTCGATCTTCGACGCGTTCACCGCGTGCGCCGAGCACCTGAAGCGTTACGGCGGGCACGCGATGGCCGGCGGGCTGACGCTGGCGACCGACGCGGTCGAGCCGTTCCGCGCGGCGATGGTCGAATACGTCAACGCGCGCCTGGAGCCGCACGAGCTGCGGCCGCTGCTGCGCGTCGAGGCGACGGTCGGTCTGGACGCGATGCGGGTGGACGTGCTCGAGTGGTTCGAGCGGCTGGCGCCGTTCGGGCGGGGCAACCCGTCGCCGCGGCTGCTGCTGCGTGACGTGACCCTGGATCGGCCGGGGCAGCGGATCGGGCGCGAGGGCAAGCACCTGGCGCTGTGGTGCCGACAGAACGGCCGGGTGATGCGGGCGGTCGGGTTCGGGCTGGGCGAGCAGGCCGAGGCGCTGGCGGCGGGCGATCGGCTGGACCTGGTCGTCGAGCCGCGGCTGTCCACCTGGCAGGGCCAGCGCCGGCCGGACCTGCACGTGCAGGACCTTCGACCCCTGGCGGTGTGCGTATGAGCGGGAACGGCGACGGAAACGGAAACCGGTTCCTCGGGCCCACCGGACGGTGGCTGCGGTTCGTGGCGCTGCTCGCCGGCGTGCTGATGTCCGCCTCGACCGTGACCTGCCTGGTTCTGCAGTACGTCAGCCCCGTCGATCGCTACCGCCTGCCGCTGATCGTCCTGGCGCTGGCCAGCGGGGTCGTGGCCGCCTGGTCGCTCTCGCTCTACCACGAGCTGAACCGACAGGAACTGCTCGACGACCTCCGCCGCGCCGCCGACCCGACCGCGAACGACGCCGATCGGCAGCGTGCTGGCGAGCACGACGGTTCGTAACGCGGCACCCGCCTCTGTGCGGTACTCGTCGTCGCCGCGCTGACTCTAGTTGCGGAGCAGACGAGCAAGCACGACGACAGCGGCTCGGGTGAAATACGGACTACAGCAGTTTGATGAATTCCTCGCGGCTCAGGCCCGACTGCCGAATGATGCCGCGGAGCGTGCCCCGCTTCATCTCGGCGGCGTGCATCGGCACGGTCACCATGACCCGCTTGCCTGCGTGCCAGAGCTGGAGGTGGCTTCCGGCTGCCGCAGTTCGACAAATCCCGCCTTCTTGAGGGCCGCGACCACTTGTCGCGGCCTCGCGCGGGGAAGCTTGCTCATGCCGCCAGCACTGTCTCCACCTCGACCGTGGTGGTGATCGGGTGGTCCGTGGTGTCCTCGGTGTGGATCGGTTCACCGACCTGGGCTATCGCCTCGACGTGGCCGCGGATCGCTTCCCGGGCGTTGGCGAGCGCCTCCTCGAAGGTCTCGCCCTGGGTGACGCACCCCGGCAGCGCGGGCACCTCCACCCAGTAGCCGCCCTCGTCCGGATCGTCAGGGTGAATCCGTACGGTGTAAGTCAACTTTGTCCTACGCGGTGCGTCTTCGGGCATCGACTGGCCTCGTCTGAACACCGGCAACTCACGGGCGGCACGGCCCACCACCCGCCCCCAGTGCTCACCGCCCCTCATCGTCCAAACATCCTTGTAACGGTATCGCCTCTGCAAATACCGTGTCAAGGCCACGGACAGCATGTGGTCTGCCGGGGTGTAGTCCACAAGTGGGGCGGGCGTCTCGCCCCACCGAAGGAAAAGCCAAATGCGCTCGCCGTCGGGGAGACCCCACTTTTGGACTACACCCGTCTGCCGTCTGTCAGGGCCAGGCCACGAACTGTCACGATCGATCGCCCTACGCGGACGCCTCGGCCTGCTTCTTGTTGGCCCGCTCCATCCGCGCGGTCTGCTTCTCTTCCAGCCACTCGAACCGCACAGGCCGCTCTCGCTTGCGCCCCGGTGCGCTGCCGCTGAGGATCAGCGCCCGGCGCGGGATGTGGCTGCGGTTGGCGCCGGCGTAGTGCAGCGTGTAGGCGCCGTGGATCGTGCAGCCGCCCGGCGGCAGGGGGCACGCCACCGCCCCCTCGGTCTTGCCCAGCTCGTCCGGGTGCAGCTCCAGCCCGTGCACCCGAGGGTCGTTATTGATGCTGCGGTGCCGCACCACGTCCATCTCCTGGCTGCGCGGCACAAACCACATGCACCCGTTCTCCAGCGACGCTTCCTGCAGCGGCACCCAGATGCTGATCGAGCGATAGATCGAATCGGGCGGCCAGTAGGCGGCGTCCTGGTGCCACGGCGTCTCGGCGCCGATGCGCGGCGGCTTGTAGATCGCGTGGGCGAACGCGCACTGCGCATCGTCGCCGAGCAACTGCTTGGTCAGCATCGTCGCGTTCTTGAGCAGCTGCGTCTCGTTGAGCTGCGGCGCGTACTTGGCGGGCTGAAGAATCTGCGGCAGCGCCGCCTCCTTGCCGTCCTCGTCGGTCCCCGCCAGGTCGAACTGCATCCCCTCGTCCCGGCCGGCACGCTCGGCGAACAGGCGATCGTAGATCTCGCGCAGCTCGGCCACCTCCTCGGGCGTGGTCAACGCCTCGACGGCGATGTAGCCCTCCCGCTCGTAAAACGCCAGTTGCTCGTCGCTCAGCCTCGTCGTCACCTGGTGCATGCCAGCGTCTCCTTGAACCTCGCGTGCGCCGGCCCCGTGCGGGGCCTCGACTCGGCCGCAAACCATAATCCGCACCCCCCGGCGTGTCGTTCGCGCCGCTGAACCGTAGAATATTGAACATCCGCCAACGCCCCCGCGATCCCCCGAAGCCGCACGAGCCATGCACAGCCCCGCCCGTCTCGAGTACCACGGTGACGCCTGCCTCCTGCCGGAGCTGCGCATGGTCGGCTGGGGCGCCCAGAGCTCGGCCTCCGAGGTCGCCCTCGCCCCCCACCGCCACCGCGGCGCCTTCGAGCTGTGCCACATCGTCGCCGGCAGCGTCGAGTGGTGGGTCGAGCAACAGGTGTTCACCGTCGGCCCCGGCCAGGCGTTCCTCACCCGCCCGGGCGAGCGGCACGGCGGCGTCGACGCCGTCCTGCACCCCTGCGAGCTGTACTGGCTTCAACTGGTGATCCCGTCCCGCGGGCCGCTGCCCGGGCTCGACGCCCCGACCACGCGACGCCTCCGCCACGGCCTGCGCTCGATGCCCGCGCGCCACTTCCCCGCCTCACCCACGCTCGCCGACGCGTTCGCCCGCCTGCTCGCCGAGCACCGCCACCGCGACCCGCTCAGCCCCGTGCTCGCCCGCGCCGCCCTGCACGCCATGCTCGTCGCCGCCCTCCGCGACGCCGCGGCGACGCGCGCCGCCGACGCCCACGCCAACGCACACCCCAGCCCCCCCATCCGCCGCGCCCTGCACTGGATGCGCCAGCACCTGCACGAGCAGTTCACCGTCGAGGACGCCGCCGCCGCCGCCGGCCTCCGCGTCGCTCAGTTCCACCACCGCTTCCGACGCGAGGTCGGCTTCACCCCCATCGACTGGCGCACCCGCCACCGCGTCGAACGCGCCAAGCACCGCCTGCTGGCCTCCTCGGACTCGATCACCACCATCGCCATGGACCTGGGCTTCGCCAGCAGCCAGTACTTCGCCACCGTCTTTCGCCGCCACGTCGGCCTCTCGCCGCGCGCCTACCGCGACCGCGACCAGGCCCGCCACGCCCCTCACGAAGAAAGGTAAATCGCCTCACCGGCCGTCGCCCCACCAACACGCAATAAGTTCCGGCCGTTGTTCCCGGCCCGGACCCGGCCTATGATTAGAATCGTTCGAGAAAAGGTCCGGCCTCAACCAAGGCGCATCCATGACCAAAGCCCGCACCGGTCCGACGCCGCCCCCAATCGCTGCCTCGCCCCTGCACGCCCGCGTGCAGGAGGTCCTCGCGCGGATCCGGCCGGCCGTCCAGGCCGACGGCGGAGACCTCGAGCTGGTCGCCGTGACCGACGAGGGCGTCGTGCAGATCCGGCTCCACGGGGCGTGCGTCGGTTGCCCCTCCAGCTCGATGACGCTGCACATGGGGATCGAACGCAACGTCCGCGAGAAGGTCCCCGAGGTCGTGGCGGTCGAGCAGGTCCCCTGAGTTACCGGACCCCGCGGCTTGCAGACCGAGCCGCTCAACGTTCAGATAATGCCGCGGTCGCGGCCCCCGATCGGGCCCAAGCGGACGGTGTGGCTGGACGGACGCGCGTTTTTCGACCCGCCGACCCGCGATTAGCCGAACATGGTCAGGAGGACCAGAGGCATGCTCGCACTCACCCGACGCGTCGGCGAGGAGGTTGTGGTCGGCGATCCGCGCAACCCGCAGGGAGTCATTCGCGTGGTCGAGATCCACGGGGACAAGGTCCGCCTCGCCTTCCACTTCCCCCGCGACACCCCCATCAACCGACGCGAGCTCGCCGAGCAGAAGGCCCGGCAGGCCGACGACCAGCCCAACCCCGCCCCGCCCCCGCCTTCCTCCAGGCCGAGCTGACCCGTGCCCCGACCGCCCGATCGCGCCACCGGTGACTTCACCGACCAGGCCGACGCCTACGCCCGCGCCCGGCCGACCTACCCCGACGCCCTGCTCGACGACCTGATCGCCCACACCGCCGTCCGCCCCGGCGACCCCGTCGCCGACCTCGTCGCCGGCACCGGCATCCTCTCCCGCCTGCTCGCCGACCGCGGCCTCCGCGTCACCGCCGTCGAACCCAACGACGCCATGCGCCGCCTCGCCTCCGACCACCCCGCCGTCACCTGGCAGGCCGGCACCTTCGAGGCCACCGGCCTGCCCGACGAATCCCACGCCTGGGCCACCGCCGCTCAGGCCTTCCACTGGGCCGACCCCGACCGCGCCCTGCCCGAGCTGCACCGCGTCCTCCGCCCCGGCGGCTACCTCACCATCCTCTGGAACAACCGCCTCAACGACGACGACCCCCTGCTCGCCCGCGCCTGGGCCCTGATCCGCCGGGTCGTCGCCGACTTCCAGGACAGCTACCGCGAAAACCGTGACTGGCCCGCCGTGCTGACCGCCACCGGCCACTTCGAACACGTCGCCCACCACAGCGCCCGGCACACCGTCCTCATGAGCCGCGACCGCTTCGTCGACCTCTGGCGCAGCCACCACCGCCTGATGACCGCCGCCGGGCCGCAGCGCGCCGCCCGCCTGCTCGACGACCTGCGGCAACTGCTCGACGACGCCGACGCCGCCGAGGTCCGCGTCCCCTACCTCTGCCGCGCCTGGACCGCCCGACGCCGCTGAGCCACGCCCTCGTTCCACCACGGGGTGCACGGGGGACACGGGGATAAACAGCCTGTTCCAATCGAAGCTCGCTTGGTTTCTTGCTGAAGCCGAACCCTGAGCGAAAGCGAAGGGTCGGACCCCCCCGGGGAGTAGGACCCCACGGGGACGGGCGCTCGGTTCAGATCGAGACGCGCCGGATCCCATCCTTCATCAGCCTCACGTTGAAGTTTAACAGATATCCCCGCTTGATCCCGAGAAGCCTGAGGTACGAGATCACCTGTGACAGGTGCACGTCGTCAAGCGATTGAACCGCCTTGAGCTCCAGCAGAAGCTGCTGCTCCACAATGACGTCGGCACGAAATCCGAGGCCCAGATCGACGCCCCGGTACTGGACGGGCACCGCGACCTGACGCTGAGCCCCCAGCCCCCGGGCTCTCAGTTCCACCATCAGCGCCGCTTCATAAACCGACTCGAGCAGCCCGGGCCCCAGCGCGCGGTGCACGTTCGTCGCCGCCGTCAACGTGCGATCGATCACGCCCTCATCTGCCTCAACCATCCCCGTGCTCCCCGTGTCCCCCGTGGTCTTCCGTGATCTCCGTGCTCTCTGCGGTGAAAAGTCCGCACTACTCGAAGTACCGCCCCCACAGCGGCCGCAGACGCTCGACCTCCTCCCGATCGATCTGCGCCTTGTCCGACCAGATCCCAAGCGCCAGCGCGTCGTGCGCCGGGCTCCGCTGCGCCCGCAGCACGCTCACGTCCGCCAGCGCCGCCTTCATCAGCCGCGCGTTGTTCGCCGACGCCTTCTTGAGGTTCCCGATGATCTCCTCCAGCAGCGCCCTGGCCGGCGTGTCCGGGTCGTGCGGCCGCCAGCAGTCGTAGTCCGTCGGCATCGCCACCAGCGCATAGGCCATCTCCGCCTCCCGCGCCAGCTTCGCCTCCGGCATCACCGTCATCCCGATCAGGTCCCCGCCCCACGTCCGGTGCAGCTCCGACTCGGCCCGCGTCGAAAACGCCGGGCCCTCCATGCACACGTACGTCCCCCGCTCGTGCAGCTTCACCAGGTCCAGCTCCGTCGCCCGCTTGTCCGTCTGCGCCCGCTTGCGCGTCTCGATCAGCCACCGCCGCATCACGGGGCAGAACGGCTCGGCGAACTCGACGTGCACCGCCGCCCGCTCGTAGAACGTGCTCGGCCGATGCCGCGTGCGGTCGATCACCTGATCCACCACCACCAGCTCGCCCGGGTGGATGTGCTCGCGCAGCGACCCCGTCGCGCCGCTGGCCAGGACGTGCGTCACGCCCAGGGCCTTGAGCGCAAAGACGTTGGCCCGGTACGGCACCCGCGTCGGGTTGAACACGTGCCCGGGCCCGTGCCGCGGCAGGATCGCGATCGGCGTGCCGTGCCACTCGGTCATTGTGATCGGCGCGCTGGGCGGGCCGAAGGGGGTCTCGACCGTGCGGGCCTCGCCGGCCTCCCCCGCCAGCGCCTCGGCCAGGCCCGTCCCCCCGATCACGCCGATCATCAGGTCTGTCTCGCTCATGCCCGCGATGATAGCGGGCGGACGAAAGCACGCGACCCAACGCGTTCAGTAGTGACCCACCACCCGGTGCCACGGCTTGCGCGGAACAAACTTGCTCTTGAGCACCGGCAGGTCCAGCGCGCAGTACAACGCGCCGAGCGGCATCCGGTAAAGGTCCCCCAGCAGGTGATGGGCCGTCGAGGGCACCGAATCCAGCTCCGCCAACAGCGCCTCCAGCTCGTAGCCCATCGTCTCCAGACGCTCACGCCCCAGCCAGTGCAGGTACCGCCGGCACCACCGCTTACGCAACGGATTGTTGAGTATATTTCGCCACTTTTCTATTGGTTCGCTAGATACTGTCTTGTATTTGCGAGGGCCCACCGGATCACCCATCCGCCCTTTGAAAGCAACATCATTAAAGTGAGTCACCGCACCGGGATCAAAATCGACTCCCAAGTAGTCAGACACCTCTTCGAGTGTGCGGGCAGCGTCCGCTACAAGTCGCTCATACTGAATCGCGACGACTCGGTCCTGGTGACATCGGTACGCGTTGATCAACCGTTCGAGCCCATCGAAAAGCATAACCTTCCGCGTATATACGCTCCACTTGCCCTTCGTACGTGTCTGTAGTTGGGAAGCGATAATACTGAGGGGATTGCGAAAGAGAAAGATGAAGCGGCCTTCAGGAAATAGATCGATGATTTCGTCAGCGATGAGACAATATCGCGGCGTCTTGTCGAGAAAATACCGAGCGCCTGGTTCGGTGGCATCTCTCGCGTCTTCATACAGCGCACAGACAAAGCTGCGCAGGTGCTCTTCGTATCGAGCGTGCCCTTCCGGCAGACATTCAGCAAAGTCTCTAATAGCTCGATTGGAATGCTGATGAGCATATTCAGCGAAGACGCCATCGGGTTTGGTCATGTAGATGAGAGGCAACAAGAGCCACGGCTCGGCCTCCGTCGCGATCTGCGGGTGGCTGCCTAGCATGCGCTGCAACAGCGTCGAGCCGGAGCGCGGCAGCGAGAAGATGAACAGGGGGGTGGGGGTGGTGCCCATAGCGTCCGACCGTCCCTCTAGTGTACCCCGCCTAACGGTCTATGACTTATTCAACGCCTTTCGCGCCCGCT
>CAYSIX010000030.1:0-23892 GCA_964431205.1 uncultured Phycisphaeraceae bacterium | reverse complement strand
GATCATCGCGCTGGGGCTGCTGATCGACAACGCGATTGTCGTCACCGATGAGGTGCGGAAGCGGCGCGAAGCGGGCATGGACGGCGAAACCGCGCTCGGTGAGACGCTGCGTCACCTGGCTGCGCCGCTGTTCGCCTCGACGCTGACCACGGCGCTGGCCTTCGCGCCGATCGTGCTGCTGCCCGGCAACGCGGGCGACTTCGTTGGCTACATCGGGGGCAGCGTGATCCTGGCGATCGTGGCGTCGTACGTGCTGTCGATGACCGTGATCGCCGCGCTGGCGGCGCGCTACGGCCGGTTTACCAGCGCCGGGGAAACGCGGCACTGGTGGCGACACGGCCTGCCGGGGGGCGGCCTGGCGCGCGCCGCGACGTGGCTGCTTCAGCGCGGCCTGCGCGCGCCGGTCGCGATCATGCTCATCGCCGCGCTGCCCCCCATCGCCGGCTTTGCGGTCTACCCGCACCTCGGCCGGCAGTTCTTTCCCCCGGTGGACCGGGACATGTTCGACATCCGCGTCTGGCTGCCCCGCTCGACCTCCATCCACGAAACCCGCCGCACGATCGAGCAGATGGAACGGATCATTCGCGAGGACCCGGACGTCCAGCGGGTCGACTGGCTCGCGGGCGGCAGCTTCCCGCGTGTGTACTACAACCTGCTGATGAATCGCGACCGCTCACCGCATTACGCACAGGGCGTGATCAGCGCGACCTCGCCCCGGGCGGTGCAGCGCATGGTGCCGCAGTTGCAGCGCGAGCTGGACCGAGCGTTCCCGGGCGCACAGGTCGTGATGAAGAGCTTTGGCCAAGGCCCACCGACGGACGCGGACGTGGAGTTTCGCATCTACGGGCCGTCGCTCGAGCGGTTGCAACAGCTCGGCGACGAAGTGCGGCGCGAGCTCCAGGCGCACCCGGCGGTGCTGCACACGCGCACGAGCCTGCCGCCCGGCCAGCCCAAGCTCTGGTACGACGCCGACGAGGACGAAGCGCGCTTCGCGGGCCTGGCGCTGCGTGACCTGTCGGAGGGGCTGCGCGGCAAGCTGGATGGGCTGAGCGGTGGGGCGGTCATCGAGGACATGGAGGAACTGCCGGTGCGCGTGCGCCTCGACGGCAGGCCGCGCCGTACGCTCGACGGCCTGGCATCGACCCAGTTCGCCCGGGGCCCGGCGTCGTTCGCCCCGCTGGGCGCGCTGGGCGAGTTGTCGCTTCGACCGCAGCTTGGCGGCGTCACGCGCTTCAACACGGTGCGGTGCAACATCATCGAGGGCTACACGCAGGAGGACGCGCTGCCGATCGACGTCACGCGCAACGTGCAGGATGCGCTGGATCGGGCGGGCTTCGCGCCGCCGCCGGGCTACCGCATCGAGCTGGGCGGGTCGGTGGAGCAGGACCAGGAGGCGACCGCCAACCTCATGCGGTACGCCCCCGTCCTGGTCACGGTCATGGCCGCGGCGCTGGTGCTGACGTTCCGCAGCGTGAAGCTGGCGCTGGTGCTCGCGGCGGTCGGTCTGCTGTCGGTGGGCCTGGCGCTGTTGAGCACGTTCGCGATCGGGTTCCCGGTGAGCTTCAACACGATCCTCGGCACGCTGGGGTTGATCGGGGTGGCCTTCAACGACTCGATCGTGGTGATCGCGGCCATCCGCGACAATCCCGCGGCGCGCGACGGCGATCCGGACGCGATCACCAAGGCGGTGATGGGCTGCTCACGTCACGTGGTGTCGACGACCCTGACGACGATCGGCGGGTTCCTCCCGCTGCTGCTGCTGACCAGGGGCGAGTTCTGGCCGAGCCTGGCGATCGTGCTGGCCGGCGGCGTCGCCGGCGCGACCCTGCTGGCGATGGTGTTCGCGCCGGCGGCGTACCGGCTGCTCCATCGCGGCCCGCGCGCGGTGCCCGGGACAGCATGACCGGCCCGGCAGCGTGCGGCCGCCAGGCGTCGGCGGGGTGATCCGGCAAGCGGCGGGTTCAGCGCTGCCCAAGCACGTCGGTCAGCCTGTCCGCGTCCCAGACCTCGACGCCGAGTTGCTCGGCCTTGTCCAGCTTGCTGCCGGGCTTGTCGCCGGCGACGACCAGGTCCGTGCTCTTCGAGACGCTGCCGGTCACCCTGGCGCCCAGGGCTTCGAGCCGCTCGGTCAGCCCCTTGCGGTCGAAGCCCTCGAACGACCCGGTGATGACGACGGTCTTGCCGGCCAGGGGTGAGTCGGCCGCGGGCGCCGTCGCCGGGCGGTCCTCGTGGAGCTTCACGCCCGCCTGCCGCAGCTCGTCGATCACGCGCTGACCCGCCTCGCTGTGCAGGAACGTGTAGACGGATTCCGCCGTGATCGGGCCGATCTCGTCGATCGCCGCGATCTGCTCCTGCGACGCGTCCAGCAGCGCATCGATGTCGCCGAACTCCCGCGCCAGCAAACTCGCCGCCTTCGCCCCCACGTGCCGGATGCCCAGCCCCGCCAGGACGCGGGTCAGCCCCCGGCTCTTGCTCTGCTCGATCCCCTCGATCAGGTTGTCCGCCTTCTTCTCGCCCATCCGCTCGAGCTTGAGCAGCTCGTCGCGGCGGTCCTTGAGCTCGAAGATGTCGCCGAACGTCCCGATCAGCCCCGCGTCGATGAGCTGGATGATCATCTTTTCGCCCAGGCCCTCGATGTCCATCTGGTCGCGGCCGGCGAACCAGATCAGCCGCTCACGGAGCTGGGCCGGGCACTCCGGGTTGATGCAGCGCAGGTCCACCTCGTCCTCGTGGCGGACGACGCGTTCGCCGCAGCTCGGGCACTTCTCGGGCGGCTCGATCGGTTCGGCGCTCTTGGGCCGCTTGCTCTTCTCCACGCCCACGACCTGGGGGATGATCTCGCCCGCCTTCTCAATCACGACCGTGTCACCGACGCGCACGTCCTTGCGTTCGATCTCGTCGGCGTTGTGCAGCGTGGCGTGCTGGACGGTCGTGCCGGCGACGAAGACGGGCTCCATCGTCGCCCGCGGCGTCAGCCGCCCCGTCTTGCCCACCTGCCACTCGACGCTCAGCAGCTTGGTCACCGCCTGCTCGGCCGCGTACTTGTAGGCGATGCACCACCGCGGGCTGCGGCTGCGCACGCCCAGCTTCTCCTGCAGGTCGTACCGATCGACCTTGACCACGACCCCGTCGGTCCCGTAGCCCAGTTCGCCGCGCTGCTTCTCGAACCGCTCGATGTAGTCCCACACCTCGTCGAAGGTTGAGACGAACGCGGAGTGGGGGTTCGTCGGGACGCCGTAACGGCGCAGCGCCTCGAGCAGCTCGTGGTGGGCGGCGTAGCGCGGGGGCTCGACCTGCCCCCGGCCGTGGGCGCAGAACAGCAGCGTCCGCTTGGCGACGATGCGCGGGTCCTTCTGCTTGAGCGTGCCGGCGGTGAAGTTGCGCGGGTTGGCGAAGGTCTCCTCGCCGGCCTCCTTTCTTGCCTCGTTGATGCGGGCGAACTCGGCGTTGGTCATGTAGATCTCGCCGCGGGCCTCGAGCACGTCCGGCGGAGGGTCGTCACCGTCGTCGGTGTGCAGGCGCAGGGGAATGGCGCGGATCGTGCGGACGTTGGCGGTGATCTCGTCGCCCTGTCGGCCGTCGCCGCGCGTCACCGCGCGCACGAGTCGGCCGTCCTCGTAGCGCAGGCTCACCGCCACGCCGTCGATCTTCGGCTCCAGCGCCAGGTCCACGCCGTCGTCACCGTCCAGGCCCTTGACCACACGCTGGTGCCAGGCGCGCAGCTCGTCGATGCTGTAGGTGTTGTCGATCGAGAGCATCGGCACGGCGTGCTCGACGGTGCGGAAGCCCTCGATCGGCTCGCCGCCGACGCGCTGCGTGGGCGAGTCGGGCGTGACCAGCTCGGGGTGCTCGGCCTCGAGCCGTTCGAGCTTCTTGAGCAGCTCGTCGTACTCGCGGTCGGAGATCTCGGGTCGGGCCTCGACGTAGTACAGCCGGTTGTGCCGTTCGATCTGTCGGCACAGGTCGCGGTGACGCTGTTTGGCCGTGGCCATGGAAGGATTTTACAGGTTCGTCGCGGCGGGCGCGCGGGCCGTTCGAGGCGGGCGGGCGTGCCCCGGATGATCAGGCGCGGATCGCCTTCTGCAGGGCCTGGCGCGCCTCGGGTTGGCGCGTCTGCTGAAGGGCCTGCTGGAGCAGCGGCGTCTGGCCCTTGCGCTTCATCTCGATGACGAGGCTGCGCAGGTGCTGATCGCGGTTGCGCGCGAACCCGGAGAAGGCCTGCTCCAGCTCGGTGCGGTTGTACTGCGTCAGCGGATCGTGCAGGCCGGTCTGCGCGGTGGCCCAGTCGATCAGGGCGCGGGGTTCGGTGCTGAAGCGGTAGCTGTCGAGCGTGGCACGCAGGCGCTGAGACAGCGAAGCGAAGGGGTCGGTCATCTGCTCGGGCAGCTCCCAGAGGGCGTGGCCGTTGGACCGGCCGACGTTCCGCTCCAGCTC
The DNA here is from genome assembly GCA_964431205.1 of uncultured Phycisphaeraceae bacterium. Classification (GTDB taxonomy): domain Bacteria; phylum Planctomycetota; class Phycisphaerae; order Phycisphaerales; family Phycisphaeraceae; genus CAYSIX01. Next base: position 19,458 of record CAYSIX010000030.1, on the reverse strand, counting down.
ATCGAGCCAGCCGCGTCCGGAAGAGGACGAAGCGAACCTGGAGGTCGTGGCGGTAGAGTTCATGATGGTCGTCGATTCTCCTTGAGGCGCCAGCGGCGCCACGGCGCTGTTGAGCATGACCCGGCCGCGATGGTCGAAGTCCACGGCCAGACGCTGGGCCGGTTCGCCGTCGTGCGTGATCGGCCAAACCTGTCGCACCACCCCCCGGCCCCACTCCGGCCGGCGCGGATGGACGACGACGTCCCCGCGGTGATACTGACGGCGATCTGCCATCGATTCGGACTTCCGGCCCGCCGTTGCCGAGACAGACGATCCCATCGGCCTCGAAAACGGCATGACGGGGTGAACCACCCTCCCGCGATGCGGTGACCGCCCGTCCTCCGTCTGGCTCCCCCGGATCAAGCGGTCTGCGGTTGGTTCAGGCAGTTAGCGAAGCGAGTCCCCAGTCGCCAGAAGCATTCGGAACCCTCTCACTGCCCGTACAACCATATATCGGATCGACGCGTCTGGCAAGTCCAGTGGTGGTACGATTTTCCCGATTCGCCGGTTCGCTGACGATCGCCCCCACTGCCCACGTCTGCCGCGAGGCCCGAGTTCCACGTGCCCGGCCCTCGCCCCCGCACCGATCCGAACGGCCCGCGCCATCGGCCCGACGCCGACTCATCACTCGCCTGCGTCCCATCCGTCCACTCGCGCAACGACCCGATCATGACGCCTCCGACGCGTGGCCAGGGCGATCGGCGTCAGCAGGATCAGCGTTGTCGGCTCGGGGATCATCGCACGGATCGCCGCGGGTGAGCCGTGGCCCGCCAGCGCCAGCCAGCTCACGAACGGGTCAATGTCCAGGTTGTCGACCACGCCGTCGCCGGTGAGGTCCGCGTGGTCCCAGACCCAGTCGGGGTGGGCGGTCTCGAATGCCGCACGGTCGTTGTCGCTGGCGAGCGCAGCGATGAAGGCCGAGACATCGCCGAGGTCGTACGCCAGGTCGCTGTTCACGTCGCCGACGGTGGCCGCGAGGCGGTACACGCGTCCGTCGGCCTTGGAGGTCAGGTACAGCTCGCCGGCCGCGTCGACGCCGAAGCGAAAATCGGGCCGGTCGGTCGATCCGAACAGCCCCATGATCCCGCGAAGGTCGGCCTCGGGGTTCAGGCCCTGGTCGAACAGACCGAGCCGGGCGATCTGGGCCTGCTGGCCCTGTACCAGCTCATCGACCGGGACGTGGAAGACCTGCCCGCTCGGGAAGTCACCGAACAGGTACTGGCCGATGAGCTGGGGGATGGCCGTGCCGCGATAGACGAACCCGCCGGCGACCGCGACGCCCCCGCCGCCGATCTGGCTGTGGGCGTACATCGCGACCGGCTCGCGATGCACGACGCCGGCGCCGAAGTCGGCCTCGTCGTCCCCCGGCTGGACCGCGTAGATCCGCTCGGCCTTCATCGCCTGGCTGAGCTTGAATGAGAACGGGTCGCCGGGCTGGTACGGGTACAGCCCCTGGTCGTTCTTCCAGACGCCCTCGCGCAGGCCCCAGCCGTAGTTCGCGCCCGCTTCGCCGAGGTTGATCTCCTCGATGAAGCCCTGACCGATGTCGCTGATGAGCATCTTGCCGGTGACGGGGTCCCAACTGAACCGGTGGGGGTTGCGCAGGCCGTTGGCGTAGTAGAGCTTCTGGGCGTCGGTCGCGTCGGGGGCGTTCCAGGGGTTGTCGGCGGGGGCGCCGTATTGACCGTTGACGCCGTCGCCGTCGAGCGGGTCGATGCGCAGGATGCCGCCGAGCCCGTGCATGCCCTGGCCGTTGTCGACCGGGTCGACCTCGACGATGGGGAACTTGTTACCGCCGTCGCCCATGGCGATGTAGAGCCGGCCGTAGTCGAGGTCGTTGGGCTGGGCCGTGGGGTTGAACGCGATCTGTCCCATGTTGTGGTCGTTGTAGGGCTGGCTGATGCGCAGGACTTCGCGTCGCGTGCCGGAGAAGGTGTTGGCGGCGGGGTCGGCCACGGACCACTCGGTGAGCACGTCGTGATGGCTGTAGCTGGTGAGGGTGTTGCCCTGGGCGTTGCGGGGCAGGGGGCCGTTGAAGTCGGCTTCGACGGGCCCGCCGAAGTCGAAGGGGCCGGGGATCGTGTGGCTGGTGACGGTGTAGAGCTTGCCGAACCCGTCGGACGTGGGATCGGCGAAGTCAGGGTGAAACGCGACGCTGACGAGTCCGCGTTGCCCGCCGTTGCTGGTGAAGTCAGGAAGGGCCGAGGCGTTGAAGAAGAGGGTGACGTCCGATCCGTCGGGCTGCATCGACCAGAGCTCGCCGGTCATCGAATGCACGAACAGGCGACCGCTGCCGTCGGGGCGGGGGGTCAGGCCGTTGAGCCGCGTCGCGGTGTTGGCCGGTTGGGCCAGCGGCACCACGCGCGCCGTCAGGGACGAGTCGGGGATCGGATCCGGCAGCGGATCGGTGACGGGGGTCTGGGCCCAGCCGGACTGCGCGGCGAACACCGCGAAGATGAACGCGTGAGCGGACGGCCGTCCCGCCTGCGGCTGACAGATCATGCGTGCGCGATCTCCTCTCCTCCGTGAATTATCATACCACCTCACACGCCGGCTGCCGCTTTTTTTGCCGGCGGTTACTCCCGGCGGCGGCTGCCCGCTTCACCCACCCCCGGCCTCACAGCGGTTCACGCCGGTCCTCGACCTGCCCGCTCAGCGACTCCGCACGCGTGCCCGCCATCTCCTCCTCTTCCTCCTCTGATTCGGCGATGTCCGCCCGCGCCTCGGTCACGGCGGTGTACTCCAGCAGCTTGTTGATCCGCCGCCGCACGAGGAAGATCATCGGCACGTTGGGGATCCGCCGTAGCTCGCTGCGACCCGTCGCCGAGTACACGATCAGCGTGCCCGACCCGCAGATCAGCAGCTCCAGCAGGTCGGGGAACGTGCTGCGCACGCGCTTGGCGCCGCGGGCGAGCGAGTCGTCGGCCCGGCCCCACGAGTAGTGCTCGAACTCGTTGTGCGTGATCCGCCAGCGGTGCTGCAACCGCGCCCACGCCAGCATCACCAGGTACGGCCCCAGCAGCAGGACGCTGAGGCAGAACCCGAACTTTCGATCGTAGGTCACGTCCAGGTCGGCGAACCAGCGGTACACGTCGCCGAAGAGCGTGAACTGCTTGGCGTCGGCCAGCCACCGCCCGAGGAAGTAGAACAGCCCGAAGACCGCCGCCCACCAGATCGCGTGGTTGCGCTCGATGTCCACGCCGATCGTCAGGGTCACCAGCGCCACCAGCAGCAGGTACAGCCACGCGAGCACCTCGCCCGCGCCGGTCGGCAGGAAGTAGAAGAGAAAGCCGGCGGCGATGATCGGCCAGATGAAGATCAGCTTCGGGTAGCTGTGAAAGACGACCTCGTGCCCGGTGCCGGAGCGTTTGGAGAAGGGCCAGCGCATGGCGGCATGGTACCGCAAGGCGGGCGCGGGGGAACGCGCGGTCGCCGCCGCTCCGCCGCCGCGCCGGTTCAGCGATAGCCGGGCAGGAAGTCCTTCTCGGCGTCGAACATCTCCAGGGTCATCCGCTTGATCTGCCTGGGGGTGCAGACGGCGGCCGAGAGCGGGTCCAGCAGCAGGGCGTGGATGGCCGCCTCCTTGCTGCGCTCGATGGCGGCGGTCGCCCCGAGGTCGAAGCAGGCCATGTTGGACGCGCAGACGTGCGCCATCTGCGGCGGCAGGGCGCCGAAGCGCGTCGGGTGGATCCCGTTGCGGTCCACCATGCAGGCGACCTCGACGCAGCCGTCGCCGGGCAGGTTGGTGATCAGCTTGCCGGCCTCGCCGCGCGTCCCGTGTATCCCGTCACGCGCCGTGGCCCGCCTCGCCGGAGCGGTGCGGGCCTCGTGGTTCATCACGTTGCCGTGGATGCGGATCGGCTGATCCTTTTCGATCGCCTCGATGATCCACGAGGCGTATTCCCAGGAGCGGCTCAGCTCGACCTCGCGCTCGCCGCGGACCATTTCCAGCCGATGCTGATCCGAGAGGCGTCGCCAGTTCGGCCAGTTGGTTGCGTAGAAGCGGCTGCCGCCGTGGTAGCCGAGGCGCAACAGCCTTCGCCCTTCGTCCGACTTGCGGTAGTAAGGCAGGTATTCGCTGAGGTGGCCGCTGCTCTCGGTGATGAAGGCTCCGAAGTGCAGGCACATGTCCTTGCGCACCAGGTCGCGGTGCTGGTACTCCACGGGCGGGCGCTGACCACGTGTGGTGTCGGTGCTGTCCCAGGCGGCCAGGCCCCGCTCGGCCTCGGCGATGCCCTCGCGGACCTCACGCTCGAACTTCTCGTACAGCACCGACTCGTACAGGTCGCGGCCGCGGTGCTCCAGCCTCGTGAACCAAGCCAAGTGGTTGATCCCGGCGCACTCCCAGGCCATCTCCTCGTAGGGCACCTCGCCGTACCGGGCCAGCAGGTGGCTGGTGCCCTGGACGCTGTGGCAGAGCCCGACCACCGGAATTTCGGGCACGGCCCGGCCGGCGGCGAGCACCATCATGTTCATCGGGTTGGTGTAGTTGAGCATCACCGCGTCGGGACACAGCTCGGCCATGTCGCGGAGGATGTCCAGAAACACGGGGATGGTCCGCAGGCCCTTGAACAGCCCGCCGGGACCGATCGTGTCTCCGATGCACTGGTCGATCCCGTACTGGAGCGGGATGTCGTTGTCCCACTCGACGCAATCGATGCCGGACACCTCGACGCAGCAGACCGCGAAGGTGGTCCCGGGCAGCAGCTCGCGGCGGTCGGTCGAGGCGCTGACCGACCAGCCGTCGGAGCGGCCGAGGTCGTCGATCAGCTTGGTGACCAGCTTGTGCATCATGCCCAGCCGGTCGGTATCGATGTCGACCAGTCGGATCTCGCCGCGGTCGGCGCCGGGGATCAGCAGGACGTCGCGGCAGAGCGTGGGGCAGAAGTTGGAGCCGGCGCCGAGGAAGGTCAGGTGGATCGGCCGCTGGACCTTGCCTTCGAGGCCGAGTTGGGAGTCGGCGGGCTTGGTGTGGGCGGCGTGCCCGGCCGAGGCCTGGGCCGCTTGCTGCTGGACGGGCGCTTCGATGGTTTGTCTCGTCATGAATGTCAACTCCAAGGCATATCGCCCGTCCACGACGGCGGGGGCGGCCGAGCCGCGAAGCCTATTGTACGGTGTCAAGGAGCGATCGAGAGGCCGATGAAACGTTTTTTTGGTCATGGGCGGCCTCGTCGGGGCCCGGGGGCGCTCGCAGCGCTCTCGGCGACCGGGGGGCGAGCGTACGTGCGGCCCGTCGCCACCCCGACACCGGCCCGGATAGACTGTGCCGCCTATGGCACGCCGCGTCGTCATCAGCGGTCTGGGGCCGATCAGCGGGCTCGGACTGGGCATCGATCCCACCTGGGAAGCGGTCTGCGCCGGCCGGTCGGCGATCGGGCCGATCGAGGCGTTCGACCCCGCGGGCTTCGATTGCCGCGTCGCCGCCGAGCTCCGCGAGTTCAAGGTCAACCAGCACGTGCCCAAGACCTACCGAAAGGCGACCAAGGTCATGGCCCGGGACATCGAGCTGGCGGTGGCCGGCGCCGACCTGGCCGCCCGCGACGCCGCCCTGCGGACCAAGGGCACCGACCCGGACGCGGCCAAGGCCGACGACTTCCAGCCCAGCTACGCCCCGGTCCGCATGGGCTGCCACATCGGCGCGGGGCTGATCGCGGCCGACCTCGACGAGCTGACCGAGGCGCTGGTCCAGGCGCGTGTGGCCGAGGGCTCGAACGCCGGCGACTTCGACATGCACCAGTGGGGCCGCGAGGGCATGTTCCACCTCACGCCGCTGTGGCTGCTGAAGTACCTGCCGAACATGCTGGCCTGCCACGTGACGATCATCCACGATACGCAGGGGCCCAGCAACACGATCACGTGCGGCGAGGCGTCCGGCGGGCTGAGCGTCGGCGAGTCGCTGCGCGTCATCCAGCGGGGTCAGGCGGACCTGTGCTTCTGCGGCGGGGCCGAGAGCAAGCTGAACCCGATGGCGTACCTGCGTCAGCAGCTCACGGGTCGGCTGACGACGCGCGGCAACCCGCCGGAGGGCGAGCCGACGGCGGCGGTGCGCCCGTTCGATCGCGCCGCGGCGGGGATGGTGATCGGCGAGGGCGGGGGCATCGTCGTGCTCGAGGCGCTGGAGACGTTCGGTAAGCGGGCCGAGGCGGACGACGGCGATCCGCGGGCCTACTGCGAGGTGCTCGGGTTCGGCGCCAGCCAGAGCGTGAACCGCGCCAGGCGAAATCGCGAGCCGGAGCAGGACGGTCGGAGCATCGCCTCGGCGATCCGGGCGGCGACGCGCGAGGCGGGCGTTGAGCCGGAGGCGATCGACCTGATCGTGCCGTTCGGCAGCGGGGTGCCGGCGTGGGACCACGCCGAGTTGGCGGCGCTGCGGCGTGTGTTCGGCGATCGGCTCAAGGACGTGGCGGTGCTGTCGCCCAAGACGATGCTGGGCAACTGCGGGGCCGGCGCCGGGGCGCTGGAGCTGGCGATCGCGGCCAAGGCGCTGGCGACCCAGACGCTGCCGGCGATCGTCAACCGCGACGAGCCGTTGGACGGCGTGGGGGGCAACGCCGCGACACGCCCGGCCGAGCTGCGCCACGCCCTGGTCTACGCCACCGGGTTCGGCGGCCAGAACACGGCGTTGGTGCTCAAACGATTTGAGGGATGAGACGTGGCACCGCAAGCGCATATGCTGATGGTGCCCGACATGAGGCCGACGGCATGATCGCACACGCCCAACTCACCGAAGCGACGCGCGTGAATCGAGCGCTCGCGGTCGACCCCGCAGCGCTCGAGGAGATTTGTCGCAAGTACTGCGTGCGCAGGCTGGTGCTGTTCGGTTCGGCCCTGCGAGACGACTTCTCGCCACAGTCCAGCGACCTGGATTTCGTGGTCGAGTTCGACAGGCGGCTGGAGCTTCCATGGGACGGTCAGGTCACCGGCCTGATGAACGAGCTGTCCGAGTTGTTCGGGCGCGACGTCGATGTCGTCGAGCGGCTACTGATGACCAACCGCTTCCTCCAGAGAGAGGTTGATCTGTCCGGTCTGACCATCTATGGGGAAGAGGCTCCGGCGCGAGAAACAGGGGGCCCATCCATGACCGAGCGGGAGCACAAGGCCAATCGAACGCGCGGTGTACTGAGCGACATCCTGGAATCCTGCAAGGCTATCCTCGGGTTCTGTGCGGACGTTGAGAAGGAATCATTCTGTAGCGACCCGCTGTTGCAAGCCGCCGTCGAGCGACACCTGATCACGATCGGCGAAGCCGCGGGAAGCTTGCGCAAGGCAAACCCTGAAGCCGAGCAACGGATCACCGCACTCAAAGAAATCGTCGCGATGCGCAATCGTCTGGTGCATCAGTATCAGCACACGGATCCGCAGGTCGTCTGGGACGTTGTTCATAAGCACCTGCCCATCCTGCGCGACGAGGTGCAGGGTTTTCTCGGGGAGCTGGCGGAATGACCACGCGAATCGTCATCACCGGCATGGGCTGGGTCACGCCGCTGGGTCACGACGTCGAGACCGTCTGGCGTCGGCTGCTCGCGGCCGAGTCCGGCATCAACCGCATCGGCCACTTCGACGCCAGCACCTTTCCGACCACCTTCGCCGCCGAGGTGCAGAACTACGACTATCGTCAGTTCCTCGGCCATCCCGAGCTGCACGAGGGCGTCGGGCTCAACACGCGCTTCGCCCTGGGCGCCGCGGCGCAGGCGTGGCGCGACGCCGGGCTCGACGATTACCACGCCCTCGACCGCGACCGCCTGGGCATCTACCTCGGCTCCGGCGAGGGCTCGCTCGACTTCGACAACTACGTCGCCTCCAACCTCGCCGGCTGGGATGAGCAGCAGCGCCAGGTCAACGCCGCCCGGTGGGCCGCCGTCGCCACCGCGCGCATGGACGCGACGCGCGAGATCGAGCAGGAGCCGAACATGCCGCTGACCCACCTGGCGATGGAGTTCGACGCCCACGGGCCGGCGTACAACTGCCTGACCGCCTGCGCCGCGTCCACCCAGGCGATCGGCGAGGCGACCGAGATCCTCCGCCGCGGCGACGCCGACGTCATGATCAGCGGCGGGGCCCACACCATGATCCACCCGCTCGGCGTCACCGGGTTCAACCGTCTGACCGCCCTGTCCAACCGCAACGACGACCCGCAGGGCGCCTCACGCCCGTTCAGCGCCGACCGCGACGGGTTCGTCCTCGGCGAGGGCGCGGGCATCATCATCCTCGAGACGCTCGATCACGCCGAGGCCCGCGGCGCCCGCCCGCTGGCCGAGGTCGCCGGCTACGGCTCGACCGCCGACGCCTACCGCATCACCGACATCCACCCCGAGGGCCGCGGCGCCGCCGTCGCCATGCGACAAGCCATGCAGCACGCCGGCGTCGGGCCCCGCGACATCCACTACATCTCCGCGCACGGCACCGGCACCAAGGAAAACGACTCGATCGAGACCCGCGCGATCAAGCTCGTCTTCGCCGACGCCGCCCCCTCGGTGCCCGTCAGCTCGATCAAGAGCATGATGGGCCACCTGATCGCCGCCGCCGGCGTCGTCGAGGCGATCACCTGCGTCCTGGCCATCCGCGATCAGAAGCTCCCCCCGACGCGAAACCTGCACAACCGCGACCCCGAGTGCGACCTGGACTACATCCCCAACGCCGCACGCGACGCCGAGGTCGAGGTCTGCCTGTCCAACAGCTTCGGCTTCGGCGGGCAGAACGACTCGCTGGTGATCCGGCGGGTTTGATCGCGTTCGTGGCGGCGCCCGTCGCGTAGAATCGCCGCCTTACTTGTCGATTTGGCCTCGATCCAAGAACCAAGGGCTAAGGGTCTTATGCGACCGGCACAAACACGTAAGGCCTGGTGGTCGGCCGTGCTGACGATCTACACCGCCTCAGCGGTGCCGACGGCCGCCGTCGAGGTTCACACCGTGGTCATGACGCTCACCGGCGAGGCCGCACCGCAGGCGGGCGGCGCGACGTTCGCCGACTTCGGCGCGCCCGCGATCGACCGCGACGGCCGTGTCGCCTTCTTCGCCACGCTCACCGGCCCGGGCGTCGGCAGCGACAACGATCGCGGCCTCTGGGCGCCCGACGGTGACAACGTCCTGACCCTGGTCGCCCGCGAGGGGCAGACCGCGCCCGGCCCCGGCGGCGCACGGTTCAACACGTTCATCAGCGACGCCCCGGCGTTCGGCCGCGGCGGCGTCGCCTTCCAGGCCTCGCTCACCGGCGGCGACGCCACCTTCTTCAACAACCGCGGCCCGTGGGTCCGCAACCCCGGCACCGGCCTGCGCCTGCTCGCCCGCCGCGATCGGCCCGCGCCCGGGCTCGACGACGGCTCGGGCAACACCCGCTTCGGCAGCCTCTCGGAACCGGCCATCAACCGCGACGGCGCGGCCGCCTTCCACGCCACGCTCGTCGGCAGCGACACCAGCGGCTCGACCAACGCCGCCGTCTGGCTCGCTCAACCCGCTCAACCCCCGCAGGCCATCGCCCGCGAGGGCGACCCCGTGCCCGACCTGGGCGCCGTGACCTATCAGGCGCTCGGCGACCCGGTGATCGGCGACGTGGACGCCGCCTTTCGCGCCGAGCTGGGCGGCGTGCCACCGAACCAGGCCGTCGCCATCGCCCGCCGGGACGTGCCAAACGAAAACCTTCGTGTCGCGGTCCGCGCCGGCCAGCCCGCGCCCGGCGTCGACGGCGGCGTCTTCCTCGGCCTGTTTTCACCGTCGCTCGACGGCGCGGCCCAGGCGTTCACGGCGCAGGTCTCCGGGCCCGGCGTCGGCGAGGCGAACAACACCGGCATCTGGATCGACCCGCAGCCCGGTGTGTTCGAGTTGATCGTGCGCGAGGGCGACGACGCGCCCGGGACCGGCGGCGCGGCGTTCGGCAACCTCCCCTCGCGGGTGGCGTTCGACGATCGGGTGATCGCGTTCCGCACGGGCCTGACGGGCGAGGGGGTGACCAGTCAGAACGACGAGACTCTTTGGGTGCGTGCGGACGGGCCGGGCGCGGGAGACGGGCCGCGTCTGGTGGCCCGGGAATCGGGCGCGGCGCCGGGATCGGGCGGCGGGGCGTTTGCCGGCTTCGAGCTGCCGCAGGTCAACGCGCTGGGGGACGTGGCGTTCATCGGAGTGCTGGCGGAGGGTGAGGGTCGCGGCCTGTGGGTGTGGGACGCGTTGCGTGGGGAGCTGGGCCCGGTCGTGGTTGCGGGACAGAGTTGGCCGGTGGGTCCCGCAGACGAACGGCTGGTCGCCGACGTGGAGCTGGTCAGCGGGGCGAGCCCGGGGGATGGGCGGCCGGTGTCGATGAACAATCATCGGGAGGTGGCGTTTCGTCTGGCGTTTGGGGACGGCTCGGAGGGGCTGTTCCGCGTGACGGTGCGCGCGACGCCGGGCGATTTCGATCTGGATGGCGACGTGGACGCGTTCGACCTGGGGCTGTGGCAGGTGGGCTTCGGGCGGGGCCCGGGGGCGAAGGTGCGCGACGGCGACGCGGACCTGGACGGTGACGTGGACGCGTTTGACCTGGGGCTGTGGCAGGTGAACTTCGGGACGGTGGTCGCGGCGTCGATCCCGGAGCCGGCGGGCATCGCGTTTTGCAGCGCGGTGCTGCTGGGGCTGGGCGGGGTTCGAGGGCGCGGGGTGTCACGTCGCACGGGGCCGGTCGAACAAAAAGACGACGCCGCGTCCCCACCCGGACGCGGCGCCGTGAGTCGAATCCACTGCCGATGACAGCGGTTCGCGTTGGGGTTCGTGGCCTGCGCCGATCGCACCCGAGCGGCGTGGCCACGGATGGGATCAGTCGTACGCCGGGCTGATCGACGTCGGCGACACGCCCTCGAGTTCCATGGTGGTCTCGATGCGGAAGTTGGACTCGGTGGTGTGGCGCTCGGCGAAGAAGAAGTCGAGCGTGTAGGTCCCGCCGGGCTCGAGGCCCAGGGCCTCGGCCTGCTCGTCGAGGTTGACCGAGGCCTGGGCCTGGCCGTGCACCCCGCCGAGGTCCACCGCCAGCTTGCCGTTGATGAACACCCACACGTCGTCGTCCCCGGTGAAGGTGAACTCCATGTCGAAGTCGCGGTCGGCCGGGTCGGTGTAGGTGAACTGGGTGTGGATCTCGTAGGTGAAGTAGAAGTTGTGCGTGCCGGTGGAGACGGTCTGGGAGTCGCCGAAGCCCTGCCCGTCGATGGGGAAGAAATAGTCGGGCTTCTCCATCGCGAAGGAGTAGACGCCGCCGGGGCCCTCCTGCCCGTTGTCGAGCGTGATGGTGTAGGGCACGGCGACGTTGACGCCGGGCACGTCGCGGAACCACTGGTCGAACGACTCGGGCCCGCTGATCATGCCGGACTCGTAGTTGGCGCCGGTGTTGAGCACGGGCTTGCCGTCGGGCCCGAGCTCGTGCATCACCAGGTCGGTCCGCACGCCAAAGCTCTTGTCGGGGTACTCCATGTCCGGGTGGTCGATGGTGAAGTCACGGATGACGCCCGTGAGTTCGATGGTGTCGGCGCCCGCGCCGGCGCCGACGGCCAGGGCCGCGCCCGCGGCCGCGCATGAAGCAAGACGTCGTTTCATGGTTCCGCCCTTCGCTGCCCCCGTGTCCGTCAAGCAACCCGGTCGCCGTGGCGGACGCCCGCCACCCCCGTCGTCGCGCCGGTGACACGTTCGATAACCGTTGAAAGGTAAGATTCGGGGACGTGGCGGGCCAGCGAATGCGGACAAAGCCGTGGGTGTGAAGGATTGCCTGACCGGTACGGCCGTTACAGCTTCCGCCCGCTCGGTCGGGATGCGGGCCGCGTTGGCCGCGGGACGGGTTCGCCGCGGCACCGGGTCGCCGTGAGCTAGCGCATGGCGTGGGCATCGGTCGCCGCACGGGCCGGCGAATGGCGTGGAACGCAAAAGCGGCGTCCCGCTCCTGTCGGAGCGAGACACCGCCTGTCATGCCGCGCGCTTCGTCGCGTCGGGATCGGGGTCGGCCGGGCTTCGGTCAGTCGTACAGCGGGCTGACCGAGGTGGGCGGCACGTCCTCGAGCAGCATCGTCGTCTCGATGCGGAAGTTGGACTCGCTGGTGTGGCGCTCGGCGAAGAAGAGCTTGAGCGAGTAGGTCCCGCCGGGCTCGAGCCCCAGGGCCTCGGCCTGCTCGTCCAGGTTCACCGAGGCGCTCTGCTGCGAGTGCACGCCGCCCAGGTCCACCGCCAGCTTGCCGTTGATGAACACCCACACGTCGTCGTCCCCGGTGAAGGTGAACTCGAGCGGGTAGTCCCGCTCGTCCGGGTCGGTGTAGGTGAACTTCGTCGAAAGCTCGTAGGTGAAGTGGAAGTTGTGGACGCCGTCGTCCTCCCAGACCAGCGGCTTCTCCTCGGTGCCGTAGCTCAGGCCCCAGCCCTGGTCGTCGATGGGGAAGAAGTAGTTGTCCGGCTCGGGCATCTGCTTCTCACGCGCGAAGATGAACACGCCCGGGCGATTGGGGTCGCTGTTCTCGAGGGTGATCGAGTACGGGATGGCGATGTTGACATCCACGACGTCGCGGTACCACTGGGCGAACGACTCGGGCGAGTCGACCGATTGCTCGACGGTGCCGACCGTTTCGTTGTAATAGTCCATGTCGAGCACGGGCTTGCCGTCGGCATCGAGCGTGGAGGCGACGCGGTTGTAGGTGTCCGGGAAGGCCTCCATGTCGGGGTGGTCGACCTTGAAGTCCCGGATGAGGCCGGTGAGCTCGATGGTGTCCGCGGGTGCCGAGCCCGTCAGCACGATCGCCGCCATGGCGCTGATGAGATGATGCGTTTTCATACCACTACCCTCGATGGTTTAAGTGAATGCGTGTTGCCCGTCCCGTCACGTTGATCGTCGCTTCCGCGTCTGCCGCGGACCGGAGTCCGCGTTGCCGAGTCAAAGGTAAGATTCCACCACACGCGGACCAGCCGAATCCTCCATTTTTCCCAGCTTCCGCAAGAGAGAGGCCCGCACAACCCGCCCATCTTCACGGCCGCCGTTCTCGGACCGCCACGCCCGCACACGCAAAAACGGTGTGGGCGACACACGCCCACACCGTTGAACGATCATCGTCCAATTTTTGCCTCGGGTTTACCCGGGCACCATGCTTCAGTCATACATCGCCGTCGCCCGCTCACCGGGAAAGAACGTGAACTCGACGTGACTCAGCGCGTAGGTCACCTCCTCCGTGCTCGAGAGCCGGATCGTGTACACCCCGTCCTCGATGCTCACCAGCTCGATGTGGAACCCGTTCTCGTCCACGGCCTCGTCCGGGTCGCCGCTGACCCACTCGGCCACGTAGCGACCCGCCTTGGTCTTGACGTGCACCGTGTCGCCCGCGCCGGCCACGTGCATCACGAACGTGTCGGTCTGGATCGCCCCGTCCTCGCCCAGGCCCTGCTCAGCGTCCTCGAACTTGATCCAGCCGTCCCGCCGCTCCACGACGTACGTCACCGAACCCTCGAGGTCGCCCTCGGTCCGCGTGACCGTCGCGGTCTCGTCATCGGGCGAGAGCACGACCGGGTCGGCCGCGACCGACAGGCCCGCGAGCCCCGCGACGATCATCGCTCCAAGAATCCCGACATGCGTGGTCTTCATGGTGTGTTCCTTTCCAAATCGTCCCGGATCCGGGGTTGGCCACCAACAACTCCGACGCGCCCCGCGTGGCAGGGATATGTGCCGCATCTTCAGGAAGCGTCCAAAACAGACGGCGTCGTAGCCAGTATTTCGTGGGTGAGCGAGTCCGAGAACCCGCGACACCCCACGCGCCGCCGGCACAGAGTCGCCAGCTTGACGGGCTCAGTTGACCTTGCGCGGCATGGTCGAGGCCATGAACCGGATCGGCGGCAGGTTCGTGGTCTCGATCGCCAGCGTGTTGTCCTGATCGGGCTCGACCTCGATGTCGATCGACCCGCGTTCCAGGACCGTGATGTTGTTCAGGTTGACCCGAGGCCGGGCGTGAAAGACGGCCCGCGTGACGCCGCCGAGCATCGGCTGAGCCGTGTCCGTCGATTCGATGACGAAGTCGCCGTCCTCGTCGCGCAGGTACCACAGCTCCTGCGCAACGGCGCGGTACTCGACGCGGATCAGATACCCGCCGGCATCGATCATGTCGAGGTAGTTGCTCTCGATGACGCCGTTGTTCATCACGGCGTCGGGGTCGACGGCCAGGGCCTCGCTGAGGGTCGTCGGGCCGTGCGAAGTCGAGCCGCGGATCAGCCCCAGCAGGCGGTTGGTGACCATGCGGGTCGAGGCGTGGGTGCTGGCGGTCTGGGCGGCGGCGGCGTAGGCGCGGAAGCTGGCGTCCACCGCCACCATCGTCGCCGTCAGCAGCACCGAGGTGATCGCCAGCGCGATCAGCATCTCGACGATCGAGAAGGCAGGGCATGTTCGATTTCTGATTTTCGATCTCTGATTTGTCATGGGAATCCGGTCGATTGCAAGGCCACGTTCCCTCATCGTCCAATCACCCATCGAAGATCTTCAATCGAAAATCACGCTACTGTCCGCCCTCGAAGTAGGTGGCCATGATCGGCTCGACGGAGATCGGGCCGAGGATCCCGTCCGGCGGGGGGATGGTCGGGTCGTAGCGCACCTGGATCGTGCCCAGGCCGTTGACCGGCAGCTCCGCCTCCAGGTCGCCGGCCGAGGAGGGGAAGTAGCCCAGGGTGGTGTTGAACTGGGGGCTGGTCTCGCCGATGACCGGGCCCTCGTTGCTCACGGGCTCGAAGGTGGTCAGGATCGTGCCGTCGATTCGGACGTTGCCGCGCATGTCCAGCACGCCGGCGACGATCGTGCCCGAGAGATTGACGCGTTCGTTGCTGTCGTGGGGGGCGACGAAGGTGCCCATCTCGACCGAGTAATTGGGGCTGAGCATGGTGCTGCGGCGGTAGAGCGTCCGCTCCTCCTGCGACAGCTCCGAGCCGTTGTCGGGGTCCTCGACGGCGGTCTTGGACAGGTCCTTGAACTGCGTGGCTCCGGTGAAGGAGATCTTGTTGCGCACGTGGGTGAACTGGTCGGGCACGGCGGTGACGATGGCGCCATCGAACGTGCAGTTGTCGAAGCGGATGTTGTTCGAGATGTTCTTGGTCCCCGCCGAGGGGTCGGCGTAGCCGGAGAAGTCCTCCTCGACGCCGTTGATGATCACGTTCTGCCGGTCGGCGTGCTTGATGGTGCCGGTGTCGTCGGCCCACATGCCCGAGTAGTTCCAGTCCGGGTCGCTGTTGTCGGTCTCGCTGTCGATGTAGGTCACGCCCTTGAAGGTGCAGTTGATGAACAGGGCGTTGGTCCCGCGGGGGATGAACACGTTCTCGAAGGTCATGTTCTGGAAGACCGGCCGGCTGTAGTAGTCGTAGGGATAGGCGGCGCCGAAGGGCACCTCCTCGACGTGGCTGCCGCTGAGGTCCATCGACGCGCCGTCCACGCCGTCCTGGGCCGTGGCCTGGTCGATCAGCGTGCCGCCGTCGGCGTTGGTCTCGAACTGGCTGGTGTCGAAGTCGGAGGCCTCGTAGGCGTGCTCGTCGGCGGCGGGGGACTCGAAGGTCAGCGGCGCCTCGCCGAAGTCGGGGTGGATCGGACCCTGCAGGAAGTCCTGGTACCGGCCGTTGGCGGCGCCGTCGTTCCAGTCCTGCATCGCCGCCTTGAGCACGACCTCGCCGCGCACCTTGGCGTAGCGATCGTCATTGTTGACGAACCCGTCGTCGTATCCGATACGCCCGTCATCGCCGAAGGTGTCGATCAGCTCGAGCAACTGGGCGGCCTCGACGGGAGAGAGATGGGTCTCCAGCTCGGCGAGGCTGACCGCGTCATCCCCGTTGGCATCGAACTCGTCGAGGAAGAAGTCGTAGTCGTCGATGTAGCCGTCGCCGTTGAAGTCGATGGTTTGCGGGTCGGTGATGCCGTCGGTCTCGGTGGCGCTGTGGACGTTGAGGCGGTTGTCGCCGTTGATGTCGTTGACCTCGAGCCAGTCGATCAGGGCGTCGAGGTTGGCGTCGAGGTTGCTGGTCATGCCGCGGAAGTCGCTCTCGACCTGGATGGGATGGCCGTTGGTCAGCGAGGTCTCGAGGAAGCGGGACCCGACACGGCCCTGGATCATCACGTTCCGCCCGATCATCACCCGGCTCTTGGAGAGGATGGCGAACTTGATCTTCTTGGTGATCTGGAAGTCCATGGCGACCGAGCGGAAGACCTGGCTGCCGGCGGCGCCGTCGCTGGCGGTGACCTTGACGCGGATCCAGCGGGCGTCGAGAGGATTGGCGTTGGAGACGGGGTTGTCGATGCCGGTCTCGGGCATCGAGCCGTCGTAGGGCGGCCGGTCGTAGAAGGCCGCGTCGTAGTCCTCGCCGGCCAGGGGGTGGGGCGTGAACTCGGCCCGGAAGGACGGGCCCTCGGGCCCGACGTTGGTCAGGGGGACGTAGAGGGTGTTCGTGGCGGTGTCGAAGTAGGGCGAGCCGGAGACGAAGTGGGAATCGGAGATCAGCTCGTCGACGAGCCCCTGAGCGGTCTCGATCCACAGGTCGGTCGCCTCGGTGTCGTCGATCGCGCCGCTGCGGGTCTTGACCTGGGGCGTGACCTTCTCGAGCCGATGCACGAGGAAGTTCATGCCGGTTTCGGCGGCGGCGAGCGAGCGGTTGATCTTCAGGTGCGAGTCCGCGGTGCGCAGGTTGCCCTGCGAGACGATGGCCATCGCCGTCGCCAGCGATCCGAAGATGACCAGGAACATCATCGCGAGGACCGCCGCCGCGCCACGCTCGCGCACCGATCGATGACGGTGGTTGTTGGATTTCGGATGCAACATCTCGGACGGCTCCCAGGCCTCCGCCTGACTCGTCTCGATCGAAAATCGAAAATCGCCGATCTTCAATCGCTCCTCACTTGCCCGTGACGACCCACGTCAGCTCGGTGACGTTCACCCACGCGTCCGGGTCGGCCGCGTCCGCCGGGTCGCGGTACTCGATGCGCACCGTCACGCGCTTGAGCGTGCCCGGCTCGTCGAGCGCCGGCGTGACCCCGAAGTCCGAGCTGATGTTGTCCTCCCACACGCTGGCCACCTCGACCACCTGACGCCAGTTGTCCAGGTCGTCCACCGGCTGACGCAGGGCGTTGATCGGAGGCTCCAGGATCAGCCCCTCGCCCCGGCCCGTCGCCGAGTCCACCAGCCCCGCGAAGTCGTCCAGGTCGTCGTAGTCCGCCACCGACGCCTCGTCCGACTCCGGGCCCAGGTTGCTCGCGCCCGTCAGCGGGTCGTGGAAGGGCAGGTTCAGCGTCGTCTCACGGATCTCGTTGGCCAGCAGCATCGCCATGCCCGTGCGCTGCGCCCAGTCGTTCTTCATGTGGTACGCCTGCTGCGCCGCGACGATCGCCAGCACCCCCGTGCCCACGATGACCGTCGTCAGGGCCGACTCGATCAGCGTGAACCCGGCGCGGCTTCGCCCGGCGCGTCGTGTCACGGTCTCGGGGCTGGGCATGTTCATGTTGGCACCGATCAAGCGTACGATTCATCCGCATCGCCGCGAACCGAATCCGCGGTGACCGGTCCCGCGGCCGATCGCCCAGTCGACACAAACCGAACCGTCCACCTCCCCCCGCGCCCGCCGACCCTCCCGCTGCCGCTCGAAACTGCGACCGCGTCGCTCGAATCTGGAGACCGCCTACTTCACCAGCGTCGAGAGCTTGAAGATCGGCAGGATGATCGCCATGGCGATGAACCCGACGATCGAGCCCATGACGACGATCATGATCGGCTCGATCATGCTGGTGACGGTCTTGATCGTCTCGCGGAGCTGCTTGGCGTAGAAGCCGGACACCTCGTCGAGCACCTCGCCGAGCTTGCCCGACTCCTCGCCGGCCGAGATCATCTGCACGACGGGCTTGGGCAGCAGCGGCGTCTTCCACAGAGGCGAGGCGATCTTCTTGCCCTGCTTCACCGACGAGTAGACGTTCCGCCACAGCCGGCGGAACAGGCGGTTCCCGCTGATCTCGCCCGTGATCACGATCGTGTCCAGCATCGGGACGCCGGCGTTGACCAGCTCGCCCATCGTGTGCAGCGATCGGCTGATGTACAGCGCGCTGAACATCCGCCGGAAGATCGGGAACTTGAGCTTCGTCGCGTCGAACCACCACCCGCCGACCTCGGTCCGGGTGAAGAAGAACAGCCCGATCCCGCCGGCGATCAGCGCCAGCACCACCGCCCACCACCACTCGACCATGAACGCCGAGAGGTTCATCAGGAAGATCGTGGGCGCGGGCATCGCCGCCTCCTTGCCCGCGAACACGGCCGTGAACTTCGGCAGCACGAACGTCAGCAGGAAGATCGTCACCGCGATGGCCATCACCCCGATCACCGCCGGGTAGATCATCGCGCCGATGACCATCTGCCGCGTCTCGATCTGCTGCGCCAGGTAGGCGGCGACGCGCTCGAGCATCTGGCTGAAGCTGCCGGACATCTCCGACGCCCGGACCATGTTCACGTACAGCGGGCCGAACTGCTTGGGGTGCTTGGCCAGCGCCTCGCTGAACGGCTTGCCCGACTCGACGTCCATCTTGATCCGCATCAGGATGTCGCGGAACTTGGCGTTCTCGACCTGGTCGGCGATGCCCTCGAGGGCCGAGCGCAGCGGGATGCCGGCACGGACCATGACCGCCAGTTGCGTGGTGAAGTTGAGGATGTCGCGCGCCGAGGGCCCGGAGCTGTAGTTCAGCGCCTTGAGCCGGTCCTGGACCGTCTTGGCCATCGCGCCGCTGACCGGGGTGAGCTGCAGGACGGTGTGGCCCTGGGCGCGGATCTGCTGCGCCGCGGCCAGGGCGTTGTCGGCCGAGAGCATCCCGGCCGAGACCTGGCCGGTGGCGGTCCGCATCTGGTATCGGTATTGAGGCATACAAATCAGCCTTTGGCTCGTCGCCGTCCCCGATCAGCCGGCACCGACCCACGCGGGTTTGGCGGATGCGGGCCGATGGCGCACGGCTCATGGCTCGGCCGCGCTCAGGCCGCCAGCATCCGTTCCAGCTTCTCCGGGTAGGCCGCCTGCGCCACCGCGTCCTCCCGACTGACCAACCCGTTGAAGTAGAGCTCGGCGATCGCGTTGTCCAGGCTCGTCATCCCCAGCGCCCGGTTCGTGTCGATCACGTTGGGGATCTCGAACGCGCGGTTCTCGCGGATCAGGTTCCGCACCGCCGGCGTGCACAGCATCACCTCGACGGCCGGGACCATCCCCTTGCCGTCCATCCGCTTGAACAGCGTCTGCGAGATCACCGCCTGCAGCGTGTTGGCCAGCATCGAGCGGATCTGGTTCTGCTGGTCGGCGGGGTACATATCGATGATACGCTCGACGGTCTGCGAGGCGTTGACGGTGTGCAGCGTGCTGAGCACCAGGTGGCCGGTCTCGGCCGCGGTGATCGCCGCCGCCGTCGTCTCCAGGTCACGCATCTCGCCGACCAGGATGATGT
>CAYSIX010000029.1:0-24509 GCA_964431205.1 uncultured Phycisphaeraceae bacterium | reverse complement strand
CCATCGGGTCGGTGGCGACCTCGGCGGTGCCGATGCGGCTCCAGACGTGGCGGACCTCGTCGGGAAAAGCCTGCTGGATCAGGCGTTCGATCCGCGTGTTGTAGGCGGTGGACTGGTCGATCGAGATGCCGGCGAGGCGGATCGTGTTGACGGTGATCGCGCCCTCGCTGAGCCGGGGCAGGAACTCGCCGCCCAGCCGCGTCGCCTGCCAGCCGGTCAGCGCGAGCAGGCCCACCACGCCCGCCAGCACCAGCCACCGCAGCCGCATCGCGCCGGACAGGCACAGCGTGTACGAGCCGGTCACCAGTCGCTCGAACACGCCCTCGCGCCGCTTCGGCCGGCGCGGCAGGAAGTAGTAGCCCAGCACCGGCGAGAGCGTCAACGCGATCACCAGCCCGCCCAGCAGCGCGAAGATGAACGTCCAGGCCATCGGCTTGAACATCTTGCCCTCGATCCCCTGGAGCGTGAGCACGGGCAGGAACACGATCAGGATGATGCCGATCCCGAACGCGATCGGACGGGCGACCTGCCGGCCCGACTCGGCGACGATCTCGAGCCGCTCGGCCGGCGTCAGGCGTCGGCCCAGCTCCCGCGACCTCTGCGAGAGGTTCCGCAGGTTCGACTCGGTCATCACCACCGACCCGTCGATGATGATCCCGAAGTCGATCGCCCCCAGGCTCAGCAGGCTCGCCGCGATCGCGAACTCGAACATCCCCAGGATCGCGAACAGCATCGCCAGCGGGATCACGATCGCCACCAGCAAGCCCGCGCGGAAGTTGCCCAGCAGCACGAACAGCACCACGATCACCAGCGCCGCGCCCAGCAGCAGGTTGTGCCGCACGGTTTCGATCACCGCCGTGGTCAGCTCCGTCCGGTCGTACACCACCTCGACGATCACGCCCTCGGGCAGGGCCCGGCGGACCCGGTCGAG
Source organism: uncultured Phycisphaeraceae bacterium (assembly GCA_964431205.1). Lineage (GTDB taxonomy): Bacteria > Planctomycetota > Phycisphaerae > Phycisphaerales > Phycisphaeraceae > CAYSIX01. Next base: position 23,578 of record CAYSIX010000029.1, on the reverse strand, counting down.
TTGCGCCCGCAGGTTCTCCGTCACGACCTTGCTGTTCTCGCCCATGAGCATGAACGCCAGGCCCAGCACGACCTCGCCCCGGCCGTCCGCCGTCACCGCGCCGCGACGGATCTCGTGGTCGATCGTCACCCGCTCGGCGATGTCCCGCACGTGCACCGGGCTGCCGTCGTACGACGCGATCACGATGTTCTCGATCTGCTCGACGTTGGTCACCCGCCCGATGCCGTGAACCATCTGCGAGATTCCGCCCGACGTGATCAGACCGCCCCCGACGTTCGTGTTGTTCTTCTCCAACGCCTCGAACACGTCGTCCATGGTCAGGTCGAACTTCAGCAGCGCCGGCGGCGAGACGACCACGTGGTATTGCCGCACCTCGCCGCCCCACGCGTTGACCTCGGCGACACCCGGGACCTTGCGCAGCTCCGGCTTGATGACCCAGTCATGGATCGTGCGCAGCTCCTCAAGCGTCTGCGCACCGCCTTCGGAGCGCACGACGTAGTGGAACACCTCGCCCAGGCCCGTCGCGATCGGGCCGAGCGTCGGCCGGTCGATCCCCGCGGGCAACCCGACCGCGTTGATCCGCTCGAAGACGTGTTGCCGCGCGTCGGTGACGTCGGTCGCGTCGTCGAACGTCGCCACCACCTGGGAGAACCCGAACTTGGAGACCGACCGCACGTTGACCAGCCCGGGCAGCCCGCCGATGGACAGCTCGATCGGCAGCGTGATCTGCTGCTCGATCTCCTGGGGGTTCAGCGCCGGCGCGACGGTGTTGATCTGCACCTGGACGGGCGTGGTGTCGGGGAACGCGTCGACGGGCAGCATGGACAGCCGCCACAGGCCCAGGGCGCAGACGATCAGCGTGATCAGCACCACGAGCAGGCGGTTGCGGAGGGACAGCTCAACGAGCCGAGCGAGCATGCGGTGACTCCGGGGGGTGCGGCGCGCCTCGGCGGCGAGGACGTGAGCGGTCAGTGATCGACGCAGCCGGCGCCGAGCCGGGACTTGAGGAACTCGCTCATGACGATGAAGCTGCCGTCGGTCACGACGCGGTCGTCACGGCCCAGCCCGGCGAGCACCTCGACGCGGTCGCCGTCGCGTCCGCCGAGCGATACGCGTCGCAACGCGAACAGGTCCGGCTCGTCCTGCACGAACACGAAGCTGGCGCCCTCGTGACGCTGCACCGCGTCGTGGGGCACGACCGTCGACGGCCGCGCTTCCGAGGTCAGCACCCGCGCCCGGCCGAATAGACCCGTTGTGATCCGGTCGGCCCCCTCGGTCACCACCGCACGCGCCCGCACCATCCGCGTCCGCGGGTCCACCGACGTATCGATCCAGGTGATCCGCCCCTCGATCGTCTGACCCGGCAGCTCATCAAACTCCGCCCGCACGACCTGGCCGGTGTGGATCAGCGCGATGTGCGCCGACGGCACCGATAGGATCAGCCACCGGCTGGACAGGTCCGCGATCGTGAACAACGCGTCCCCGATCTTCGCCGCCTCGCCCACCACGGCGCCGCGCTCGACCAGCGTCCCGGCGAACGGCGCACGCACCTGCAGCAACGCCGACGTGTCCTGCTCCCGCTCGATCCGATCGATCTCCGGCTGCGTCATCCCGAGGTTGATCAACCGCTGCCGCTGGTTGTTCATCGCCAGCTCCGCCGCGCGGTACGCCGCCTCCGCCTCGATGTAGTCCTTCTCCGCCGCGATCTTCTGCTCACGCAGCCGACGCTCGCGCTCGTACGCCCGGCGTCGCGTCTCCCGCTCGACCACCGCCGAGAGGTAGTCGCTCTTGACGCTGGCGACCTCCGGCGAGTGCAGCTCGACCAGCACCTGCCCCGCCTCGACTCGATCGCCCACGTCGTGATGCACCCGACGGATCACCCCGCCGGCCAGCGGCGTCACCCGCGCCATCGCGTTCATGTTGTACTGCACCTCGCAGAACGCCTCGACCCCCGACGCCGACGCCGACACCCGCGGCCGATCCGTACGGATCCCCACGCGCTCGGCCGACGCCTTCGACGGCATCCGCACCTTCAGGCTCCCGCCCGGCTCCAGCGTCGCCGCGAGCTGCGGCTGGCAGATCCCGCACTCGATCTCCGGCACGCCGTGCTCATTGCAGAACAGGCCGGCAACCTCGGCACCGCCGGCCGCGGTGTCCGCGCCGCGATCGTTTGAGTCGTGCGACGCCGCTTGCTCCTCCGTCGCCCCGTCGTCCTTCAGCGACGGGTCACACAGGAAGCACTCGTCCTCGTAGAGGAAGTGCTCCTCGCAGTACGGTCGATCCGGGTCTTCGATCTCGGGGTGGCATAGCCAGCAGCGGTCCTCGTATCGGCCGTGCTCCTTGCACCACAGCCGGCCCTTGTCACGCTTGGTCGGGTCGCAGATGAAACAAGTCTCGTCCGGATCGTCGTGGCTGTGAGCGGCGGGGACGTAGTCCGCGTCGTGGCCGTGCGCGTGGCCATGCTCGTCCGCGCCGTCGCCGCAGCCGCCGATCAGTACCGCGACGGCGACCGGCACCAAACGCGTTGAAAGCCATCGATACGCGCCATTGGTTCGTTTCCGCGTCATGATTCATTCTCCATTGGGGGATGCAGTCACTTCCGTTGTGGGAGTCAGGTCCGCGAGTCGCTGACCGATCAGCGACTCGATGTCCGCCGCCGCCGCGTGGTAGGCGACCAGCGCGTCGAGGTAGCGGCGCTGCAGCTCGAAGAGCGTGCGCTGGGCGTCGAGCACGTCGAGGAACGAGAGCTTGCCCTCGTCGAACGCCCGACGGGTGGCCTCGAACGCCTCGGTGGCCGCGGGCAACGCCCGTTGGTGCAACGCCGTCGCCTCATCGTGTGCGCCGATCAGCTCGGCGTAGGCGACGCTCAGCATGCTCTGGACGCGGAGCTCGGCCTCGCGCCGACGCTGCTCGGCCGCCGACTCGCTCAGCCGCGCCGCCAGCACGTCGCCCTGCCTGCGGTCGAACAGCGGCACCGGCAGCGACACGCCGAGCACCATCGCCACCTCGTCGTCCTCGTTGTGGTGTTTTACGCCCACCCGCCCGGTCACGTCCGGCACCGCCTCGGCCTCGGCCAGCCGACGCGCCGCCCGCCGCGCGCTGATCTGCGTCGCCCACCGCGCCACCCGCGGGTTGCGGTTGACCTGATTCATCAGCACGTCCGGCCCCGGCACCACGCCGATCGCCCCCAGCTCGCCACGCAACCGCTCGAACCCCACCTCTCGACCGCCCCACGTCGCCGCCAGACGACCGTACGCCGCCTCTCGCGATCGCTCGGCCCGCTTGTACGCCACCTCCGCCGTGATCACCGGCACCTGCACCCGCGCCCGCTCCACCGGCGAGGCGTCCCCCGCCTCCACACGCTCGACCGTCACACGCTCAGTCGCCCGCGCCAGCTCCAGCTCCTGACCAGCCAGCTCCACCCGACGCTCACTCGCCAACGCCTCCGCGAACCGCCGGGTCACCTGCACCATCACCTCCACCCGTGCCGCCTCCGCGTCCCAGTTCGCCAATCGTGCGCTCAGCTCCGCCGCCTCCCGACGTCGCTCGATCACACCGCCCAACGCGATCCGCTGCGACACGCTCACCGTCGTCTCCGCCGCGTCCACCCCCGTGAACCGTCCCGAGCCCGCCACGTTCTCGATCTCCACGTCCAGTTCCGGGTTCGGCCAGAGCCCCGCCTGCATCACCCGCGCCTCCGCCGCACGAACCTCCCACCCATAGGCGCGCAGCCCGGGGTTGTGCGTCAGAGCCAGCGCGAGGGCATCACCCAGCGTCACGTCCCCCCTCGGCGCGGGGGGCTCATCAGCGCGACCGGCCGTTGAGCGGCGCGGTCCGTTCGAAGCCGACTCGACCGCCTCCGTTTGCGCCCGCTTGGCAACCGCCCACCCCTCGCTGTCCGCCAGCGGATCCGAGGCGCAGCCGCACACACAGATCAGCACCACGCAGAACGCGCACCAACGCCTATGGGTCATGCCGATCGCTCCAGCCTCATCCACACACAGCGACCCCCGCGCAGGCCACCGCCCGCGCGTCCGATGCTCGACGCGAGAGGAGTGCTCGGACTAAATCAGCAGGACCGTCGAGCGCAGTGATCGGACCGATTCCTCGCGAACCGGTCTGTCTCTTTCGCGACGTGCCGCATCGGTGTCGCGATCGGCTGCGGTGCACGTCAGAGCAGAGGTGTCTGGATAGCACATCGGCGTGGTCGCGCGCAGTGTCGTGACCGGATCGTCCCGTTCGGGTTGAACGTGGGTGGTCGCGGCCAGCACAAGATCGATGCACACGGGAACGGCCCAGGCCATCTCGGCCGGCGCCCCATCTCCCGATCGGCATTCACCGGCCCCACAGGCAAACAGCGGGCTCGCCGGCTCGATCGAGACACGACCGTCACTGGCCACGCACAGCACCTGGCCCCCGCCGGACATCACCAGCGTGAACGCCATGGCAAGGATCAGCAGGCGTCGGCCCAACGTGTTGTCGCGCCCGTTCATACCTATGAGTATATCGTTCGTTGGTTCTTCGCGCCAAGCTCATCGTATCGCGTGCCACGGCCACCGGGTGCAGGCCACGAGTGGGGCGGGCACCTCGCCCGCCGACAGACCGCGGGCCTGTTTTGGATCATTCGCCGCTGCGCGGCGATGGCGGGCGAGACCACCGCCCCACCGCTCGCTGCGTTGACCATGCGGCCCCGTCGTCCGTCGCCGAGGCGACGGCGAACCGCAGGGCACATGGCCAAGGGAGCCCGCCGGCCTATGATCTAGCCCGTGGGTCGTCGCGCGGACCCTCTCGAGGATCGCGTCGACTCGGGCGGTGAAGCCCCTGCACCCAACCCGCCGCGACGACAGCTCAGACCGACTGGTCAGCGTTACGAGGAGTCGCGCGAGCGCCTCTCCACTCGTGACCTCGCCGCTCTCGGTTTTGACGGCAAACTGCCTTTCCACCAGCGCGTTACATGCACCACAACCGCCCGGTTGACAATAGAACCGGTGGTTTTTGCTGTGTCGCGCGTTGGATTGCGCGCGGCGAGGGGCGCGCTCAATGAAAGTCTCGGCTGCGGGTGCGCAGGGCGGCGTCGGGCAGGTGCAGGGGTTGGAGGCGTTGGACGAGGACGTGGACGACGTTGCCGGCGTGGGCGTCGCGTTGGAGCGTGCCGCGGGCGAGCAGGATGGTGTGACGGAGGGCGGCGCGTCGGAAGCGTTCGAAGACGGCGGGCCAGAGGATGAGGTTGGCCAGGCCGGTCTCGTCTTCGAGGGTCATGAAGACGACGCCGGAGGCCGAGCCGGGGCGTTGTCGGACGAGGACGACGCCGGCGACGGCGACGGCGCGGCCGTGGGGCCAGGCGGAGGCGTCGGCGAGGTCGGCGCAGGGGGTGACGCGTCGGCGGTCCAGCTCAAGCCGCAGGAACGCGAGCGGGTGCCGTTTCAGTGACAGGCCGGTAGTGGCGTAGTCGCGGACGACGTGGCGCAGCGGCGGCAGCGGCGGGAGCGTGACGGCCGGCTCGGTCGCGGCGGCGTGCGTCGGCTCGTGCTGATCGAACAGGGGCAGGGATTCATCGTGCAGCTCGCGGACCTGCCACAGGGCCTGCTGACGATCGAGGCCGAGCGAGGAAAACGCGTCGGCCTCGGCGAGACGGCGCAATCCGGCGGCCGAGGCGCCGCTGGCGCGACGCAGGGCGCGGACCGTGCGGAACGGCCCGTGACGGGCGACGGCAGCGGCGATGCGATCGGCGTCGTCACGACGCAGGCCCCGGACCAGGCGCATGCCCAGGCGTAGCGCCACGGCGCCGCCATCGGAGCGGCGTTCCACGGCCTCGCCCGCATCGTGGTCGATCGGTTCGAGCGTGCAGTCCCAGGCCGAGTGGTTGACATCGACGGGCCGCACCTCGACGCCGTGCCGCCGCGCATCGCGCACGAGCTGCGCCGGAGCATAGAAACCCATCGGCTGGCTGTTGATCAGCGCGGCGCAGAAGGCGGCGGGGTAGTATCGCTTGAGCCAGGCCGAGGCGTAAACGATCAGGGCGAAGCTGGCGGCGTGGCTCTCGGGGAAGCCGTACTCGCTGAAGCCCTTCATGCGCTCGAAGCACTGCTGGGCGAAGGCGGGGTCGTAGCCGCGGCGGGTCATGCCCTCGACGATGCGCCGGCCGAACTCGTAGATCACCTTCTGCTTGCGTTTCCAGGCGGCGATGGCGCGGCGGAGCTGGTCGGCCTCATCGGGGCTGAACCCGGCACAGCGGATCGCCAGCGACATCGCCTGCTCCTGGAACAGCGGCACGCCGAGCGTTCGCCCGAGCACCCGCTCGACGACGGCGTCCGGGTACACGATCGGCTCCTCGCCGTGCCGCCGCCGCAGGTACGGGTGCACCATGTCGCCGACGATCGGCCCCGGACGCACGATCGCCACCTCGATCACTAGGTCGTAGTAGCACCGCGGGCGCAGGCGCGGCAGCATCGAGAGCTGGGCGCGGCTCTCGACCTGGAAGACGCCGATGGCGTCGGCCTCGCCGAGCATGTCGTACACCGCCGGGTCCTCGGCCGGGACCGTGTGCAGTTCGATGGGTCGGCCGTGATGTTGCTCGACCAACCCGAAGCCCTTGCGCAGCGCGGTGAGCATCCCCAGCCCGAGGCAGTCGACCTTGAGCATGCCGACGGCCTCGATGTCGTCCTTGTCCCACTCGATGACGGTGCGGTCGGGCATGGCGGCGTTCTCGATGGGCACGGACTCGCACAGCGGCCGATCGGTGAGCACGAACCCGCCGACGTGCTGCGAGAGGTGGCGGGGGAAGCCCAGCAGCTCGCCGCTGAGCCGGTGCAGGTGCCGGATGGTGGGATCGTCGGGATCGAAGCCCAGCTCGCGGACGCGGTCGGGGTGGATCGTCTCGGGGTCGAACCACTCGACCGACTTGGCCAGGCGATCCACGGCGTCGAGCGACAGGCCCAGGGCCTTGCCGACCTCACGGATGGCCGAGCGGGAGCGGTAGCTGATGACCTCCGCGGTCAGCGCGGCACGATCCCGGCCGTACTTGGCATACACGTACTGAATGATCTCTTCACGGCGTTCGTGCTCGAAGTCGATGTCGATGTCGGGCGGCTCGTGTCGTTCGCGGCTGATGAAGCGTTCGAAGAGCAGGTCGATGCGCGCGGGATCGACGGCGGTGACGCCGAGGCAGTAGCAGACGGCGGAGTTGGCCGCGGCGCCGCGGCCCTGGCAGAGGATGCCGCGGGACCGCGCCTCGCGCACCAGGTCGTGCACCGTCAGGAAGTAGTGGGCGTAGCCGAGCTCGTCGATCAGGGCCAGCTCGTGGTCGAGACGGTCACGCACGCGTTGCGGCACGCCGCCGCGGGAGGCCGGGTACCGCTCGGCCGCGCCCGCGTCGGTCAGCTCACGCAGGTGCTGCATGGGCGATCGTCCGGGCGGGCAGGTCTCGCGCGGGTACTGGTAGCGGAGCTGATCGAGCGAGAACGCGCTGGCACGTTCGACGATCTCGACGGCGCGGTCGAGCGCGCGCGGGCAGTCGGCGAACAGGCGGGCCACCTCTTCGGGCGGCTTGAGGTGGCGTTCGGCGTTGGCCTGCAGGCGGAAGCCGGCGGTATCGAGCGTGCGGTGCGTGCGGATGCAGGTCAGCACGTCCTGCAGCGGCCGACGCCCCGGCGTGTGGTAGAGCGCGTCGTTGGTCGCCACGACGGGCACGCGCAGGTGCTCGGCCAGGTCGCGCACGCGGCGGAGCCGATCGCGGTCCTGCCCGTCGTACCGGCAGGCCGCGGCGATCGAGAGGCGATCAGCGCCGAACACCGAGCGCAGCCCCTCCAGCGTGGCCAGGTCGTGATCGGCCGCGGTGTCGGGCGGCAGCGCGACGGCGAGCAGGCCCGCCTCGTGCTCGAGCAGGTCGTGCAGGGACAGGCGGCAGTCGCCCTTGGCCGCGCGCCGCTTGCCGAGTGTCAGCAGGCGGCAGAGCCGGCCGTAGCTCGCGCGGTCCGTAGGGTACGCCAGAACGCGGAGCCGATGGAACTCGGTCTGCAGCTCGAGCCGGGCGCCGACGGCCAGGGGCAGGCCGACCGCCTTCGCCGCCACGTGGGCGCGCACGATGCCCGCCAGCGTGTGCGTGTCGGTCAGCGCCAGGCCGCGATAGCCCAGTCGCGCCGCCCGCTCGACGAGTTCCTCCGGGTGGCTGCCGCCGTGCAGGAAGGTGAAGTTGCTGGTGGTCTGAACCTCGGCGAAGGCGCGCGGGCTGAGGGGGCGCGGAACGGCGTGGGACGCGGCGTCGGGCGCGTGCCGTCGGCTCACGATCCACGGGTGCGGGCGAGGTTTTTCGTGTGGCGCTTCGGGCATCGTTTCGACTTTCGAGGGTCCGGGGATCTCGGGGATTCCGGGGGTCACGCCCACAGGCCGTGCACGAACCAGCGCGACGGCGACGCGTCGCCCTTCGCCGGTTCGAGCCGCCGATACACCCACAGCCACCGCCCCTCGCCCGTCTGCACGCGGAAGTAGTCGCGCGGGTCGGCCCGGCCACGCCACCACTCGCCGCCGATCCGCTCCGGCCCCTGGCACGTCACCGCCTCGTGCTCCTGCCCGCGCCACCGCAGGCGCAGCACCGGGCCGTCCGGCGTCATCGCCCACACCCGCACGGGTTCCGGCGGATGAAGCAGCCGCGAGGGACGCGAGTTCGCCGTCAACTCGACCGGCTCCACACGCCCCCGCCCATCCGCCGGCCGACGCCGATATACCCGTTCCGGCTGATGCGTCTCCCGCGCCTCGATCCGACTCACCCGACGCGGCCCCAGCCGCGCGCTCAGCGTGTCCAGCAGCTCCGCCAGCTCCCGCTCGTGCGCCGCCTCCGGGCGCTGCGGCCCGAGCTGGCGGTGCGGCAGCCGCGCCGTCGTCGTCGCCGTCAGCGTCAGCCCCTCGACGCCGTGGCCCAGGTGCGCACGCTCCAGCTTCGGCCAAAGCAGTTGCCACAGGTGACGCGCGTCCCGGCTCGGTCGGCTCACGCCCACCTCCAGACGCACCACCTCCGCCTCGTAACGCTTCATCTCCAGCACCACGCCCGACACGCCGCTCTCCGCCTCAAGCAGTTGTTCGCACAACGAGCCCACCAGCTCACGCGCCGCCCGCTCGATCACCTCCAGGCCCTTCACCGGACCCGCGAACGTCCGGCTCGCCGCCGGCGACGCCTCCTGCCGCACCGGCTCGATCGCTTCCCACGCCCCGCCCGTCGCCTCGTCCAGCCGACGCAACAGCTCACCCGCAAACCGCGAGGGCAGCGACGACCGCGGCAGATCCCGTAACTGCCCGATCGTCTCCACCCCCACGTCCGCCAGCGCTTCGGCCGTCGGCCCGTCCACGCGCAACGCGGTCACCGGCAGCGGCGCCAGCTCGGCCGGCCACGCGTCCTCCTGCACGATCCGCCACGCCGGCCCATCGCTGTGGGCAAACGCCCACGCCGCGCCGTACGTCGGCGCGACCGCGATCCGTGCGCTCAATCCGCCGCCGTGCAACGCCTCGCCCAGCCGACGCACCAGCCGGTGCTCACCCCGGTACAGCCGGGCGCAGCCCGTCACGTCGGCCAGCAACCCGGGCCCGTCCGGGTCCGCCATCACGCGCGGCAGCAGCGCCGTCGCCCACACCGCCAGCCGCTGCAGCGCCTCGCGGTCCCCGGCCGGGTCGACCGTCTCCACACGCAGCGCCTCGCGCGGCAGCAGCGCCCGCGCGTGGACCAGCGACATCCCCCGAGCCACCCCCGCCCGCTGCGCCCGCGCATCGCACGCCGCGACCGTCTGGCGGTTCGCCCGCGTCTCGATCAGCACCATCGCCCGATCGTCGCGGTGGCCCTCACCCCGCTCGCCGCGACGCCGCCGCTCGCTCGCCCACCACGGCAGGTACACACACAACGCCCGCATCGCTTCGCCACTCCAGCGTCCACGTGTTGGCTTCCCTGCCGGTTTCGCCCGCCTCCCTGCTGCGCCACCGGCGGACCGTCCACCGCGGCGCGTCCGCCGACGACGCCCGCGCCGGCTCCACCGCCCAGCGCGTCATCGCCACCGATCGCTCGCCCCGCTCCTGCCAACCCCGCCACAGCAGCACCAGCGCCCGCCCCGCTTCCGCCGCCAGTTGCAGCCGCCGCGTGTGCTTCAGGCTCAGGCCCCGACCGTCCGCGACCACCGCCGCCGTCGCCTCACACCGCAGCACCGCGTTGAGCGCCCACAGCCGATCCCCACCCGTCGCCCCTACCAGCACGCTCCGCTCCAGCACCGTCCGATCCGAGCCCCGCACCAGCACGCGCGGGTGCGGCCAGCTGTCTCGACCCACCCAGAACACCACGCCACCCCCTCCCAGGGCCCGGCCGACCAGGTCGCTCAGCACGCACAGCGGCGGCTCCGACACCGGGCTGAACCACTCGTGCAACGCCCGCCGACTCAGCCGGGCCCAGCCCGCCTCCACCGCCGACGCCCCCGGGCCGGTTTCGCCGCCGCGACCCCGCGACTCGATCCGCCGCACCCGCTCCCGAAGCTCGCTGATCGGCGTGCCACCGGCCATGTATGTACGGTATGTGTTCGGATCGGCCTGTCAAGCCCCCGACCCGCGGAATCGCACCGCCGGCCCGGCGCCGTCTCAGCCCCGACCCGACCCGGCCGCTACCCTTTTGACATGTGCGGCCGATACACCCTCAGCCACCAGACCGACGTCGCCCGGCAGTTCAAGCTCTTCGAGCCGGCCCGTGCCGCCGACCTGCCCCCCCGCTACAACATCGCCCCCACCCAGCCCGTGCCCGTGGTCTTCCGCGAGGACGGCCACCGCCAACTGCTGATCATGCGCTGGGGCCTGATCCCCTTCTGGATGAAGCCGGACGAGGGCAACCGCGTCCCCGCCGGCTGGATCAATGCACGCGCCGAGACCGCCGCGACCAAGCCCGCCTTCCGCGCCGCGTTCAAGTACCGCCGCTGCCTCCTGCCCGCCGACGGCTTCTACGAGTGGAAACGGCTCGACGACAAACGCAAGCAGCCCTACCTGATCCGCCAGGCCGACGGCGGGCTCTTCGCCTTCGCCGGCCTCTACGAGTGGTGGACCTCGCCCGACGGCTCCGAGCTGCCGACCTGCACCATCCTGACCACGCGCGCCAACCGCACCCTCGCCACGCTGCACCACCGCATGCCCGTGATCCTGCAACCCGAAGACTACGATCGCTGGCTCGACAGCCCCGACCGCCCGCCGGACGAGGTGGCCGAACTCCTGGCCCCGGCGCCCGATGGCATCCTCGAACCGATCGCGGTGAGCCGACACGTCAACAACCCCCGGCACGACGACCCGAAGTGTCTCGAGCCGGCGAACACGGGCTGACCCTCACCCTCGCCGGTACCGCAGACCTGCCCCGCGTCGGTCCGATCACCGAACAGCTTGCCCAAGCCGGGTTCGTGATCAACGCTGACAACCTCGACGGCGTCGGCGCGCGTTCTCGATCGCGATGGGTGACGGACAGGCGATGGAACGCCTCCCGCCACGCCGCCAACCCCGAACTTCTGACCAGCCCGCGCATGCGCCGGATCTGTCGGGAATAGTTTGCTGATCTGAGTGGCTGCATCCAGGAAGCGAACATCGCTTCGCTGACCGAGCCCGTCAGGGCCCGTCGACGCGCACCTTGGCGTGCCCGCGTCGATGACCTTTGGCGAAGCGGCATGAATACGTGTCTGCGCCGATGCAGAGGCCTTTCTTCACGGTGCCGGTAGCAAGGCGTCCCGGGATAAGCGTAAGCAGAGAAGAGTCCACATGGGCAAATCGAGGCCACCGATGCAATTGAAACCTCAACTGACCGCTCTGGCCGTGATTTGGGTTTGCGGCACGCTGCTCCCGCAGGCGGGGCTGGCCCAGTCGCGGGCGGGATCGGCTGAACCGGGTGATGCGCTGAGCCAGTTCGACACAAGCGGGCTGACGGTGCCGCGGGATGAAATCCTCTCAGGCGGTCCCCCAAAGGACGGCATCCCGGCGCTGACCGATCCGAAGACCGCGCCCGTTTCCGAAGCCCGATTCGCCGGCGGTCAACGCGTGGTCGTGGTCACGGTCAGCGAGGAAGCGCGCGCTTATCCGATCAACATTCTCAACTGGCACGAGGCGATCAACGACCGGCTTGGTGGCACACCGATCGCGGTGATCTACTGCCCCTTGTGCGATTCGGTCAGCGTCGTGGATCGACGCCTCGACGGCAAGGTCCTCGAGTTCGGCATCAGCGGGCTCCTTCATCAGTCGAACGTTCTGCTCTACGATCGACAGGACCACGCCCTGTGGTCGCAGGTGGGTCTGGAAGCGATCAGCGGCCCCCACGTCGGCACCTCCCTGAAGCACGTGCCCTGGCAGATCACCACATTCGAGCGCTTCCAGCAGAGCCATCCGAACGGGACCGTCGTCACGACCGACACCGGCCACTTCCGCGATTACGGCCGCAACCCGTACCGACACTACCTGGCCACCGATCGCCTGATGTTCCCGTTGAAGCGGAAGGATGATCGGCTACCGGTGAAGGAGGCGGTGGTCGGCGTGCGGTTTCAGGACGAGGCCCGGGCGTACCCGGTGCGGGTCATCCGTGAGGCGAGCGGCCAGACGGTTCGTGACCGGCTCGCGGGCGAGACGGTGGAACTGCGCGCCGACGCCGATGGCACGGTGCGCGTGGTCCAGGTCCCGGACGCGGCGCAGGTCGTCCACACGTTCTGGTTCACATGGGCGGCGTTTCATCCCGAGACGTCGATCTACGGACACAAAGAGGAACGGGATGCCGCCCTTCCGCCGGACATGGTCCTATTCGACGGCGGGACGTTCGCGATGGGCTCGGATGCGTCGCACGCGGACGAACGGCCGGTGCACGAGGTTCGGCTTGATCCGTTCCTGCTGGATCGTCACGAGGTGACGAACGCGGAGTTTGCGGCCTTCGTCGAAGAGACCGGGTACGTGACCACGGCCGAGCGCGACGGCTACGCCTGGGGCTTTTTGGAAGGCGATCAGGACTTTCGGCGTGTGGAGGGCGCGAGCTGGCGCCATCCCGAAGGCAGCGGCTCGTCGATCGACGATCGAATGAATCACCCGGTCGTGTGTGTGAGCTGGCACGACGCGGTCGCCTATGCCGAGTGGGCCGGCAAGCGGCTGCCCACTGAGCCCGAGTGGGAGTACGCCGCTCGCTCGGGCGGTGGTGATCACATTCGTGCCGTACCCAGCCGGAAGATTGATTCGGCCTCCAACCACGATCATTCGCAAGAGCGCCCATCGGGCGCGCAAGAGGGTCCCGGCGATGACCTCGCGCACCACCACCATCACACGCGGCGGGACCACGCGAATGACCTTGGGCATCATCCGAGCGCTTCCAGTCACGCGGGGCATGAGCCCGGCTTGGCCGAGGCGGCGGAGAAACCGGCCCGAACCATCGCGGCGAACGTGTGGCACGGCCAGTGGCCCCATACCCGCCGGCGCTTGGAAGGCTCATTTTCGACGACCCCCGTCGGCAGCTTCTCCCCAAACGACGCCGGGCTTTTTGACATGATCGGCAACGTCTGGGAGTGGACGGCCGACTGGTACGCCGCCGATTACTACGCCACGAACCATACGCACAACCCACCGGGGCCGCCGCGCGGGACGCGGCGCGTCGCACGCGGTGGCAGCTGGTTCTGCAGCCCCGACTACTGCGCCGCCTACAACAGCCATTACCGTGGCGCCAGCCCGCCCGAGCAGGCGTTCAACAACGTCGGCTTCCGGTGTGCCGCCGACGTGCCGGCCCCCTCCGATCCCTGACACGCAAAGGTCACGCCATGCAACGGAAATTGACGCTCCTGTTTTTGGGCGTGCCTCTGGTCGTCACCGTGGCCACCTTGTTGGTGTGGCAGATGACCAACGGCGACGCCTACACCAAGTACACCGTCGTCGAGAAGGTGACACAGGACGTCGCCGAGGACGACCCCCTTGCGGGAACGGGTTTCTTCGACAACGACGAGCCCCGGTTGGTCACCGTGCAGCGGCAGGAGTTTCGACTCGGCCTGCTGCCGACGCCTCAGGGCCTGTTCGACAAGCACATGCTGTCCGTCGCGACCATCCTGGGCGTGATCTGGCCGGTGTCCCTGCTCGGGTGGTGGGTCGCGCGCAGGAAACTGTCTCAGTCGCCATCGGCTGAATCAGGCGACCACCCCGCCCAGACAAATCCAGGATAAGCGAAGTTGAAGCGACTCACATCGACCTCTTCACCAATGCCTGCTTTTAACGGAAAGGACCTTGTCATGCCAAAGCACTTGCCCACCCTCGTCGCGCTGGTTGCGCTCCTGGCCTTCACGGGCACCGGGCACGCGCAAAGCAACCCGTGCAATCCCTGTGGCGGCAAAGCCGCCAACCCATGCAACCCCTGTGGCGGTAAAGCCGCCAACCCATGCAACCCCTGCTCGGGGAAGGACGCCCAAGCGCCCAAGGTCGCGGTCAACCCCTGCCACGCCAAGATGGGCACCGTGTTCCACGTCGACGACCCGATGAATCGAAACACGGCGACGTTCACCAGCGAGGCGCCGCTCGAGGACATGACCGGCACCACCAACACCCTTTCCGGATACCTCGCGTTCAACCCGAACAATCCGATCATGGGCATTCGCGGATCGATCGCGGTCCCGGTGGTGAGCATGAAGACTGGGATCCCTCTGCGTGATGAGCACATGCGCAGCTCGGACTGGTTGAACGCCGCGGAACACCCGCTGATCACGTTCGAGATCGAGGACACGCGAAACGTCAGACCCGTCAGGCGAGAGGCCGGCTTCGCGACCTACAACATGACCCTGATCGGTCCCTTTACCGTCAACGGGGTCACGCGACGCGTCGAGATTCCGGCCCGAGTCACCTACCTCAAGGAAAGCGAGAAGACCCGCGCCAAGAGGCCCGGTAACCTCATGGCGGTTCGCGCGGACTTCAACGTGCCTCTGAGCGCCCACCAGATCAGGGGGTTTGAGGGTGTCGTGGGCTCGCGCGTCAGCGACGAGATCGAAGTGGAAGTGAGCATCTTCGCCAGCGATCGGCCCGAGTCGTCCGCCGCGAACCCTTGCAACCCCTGCAATCCGTGCGGTGGAAAGCGCTGAAAAGGCGTCTGATACCCGCGCAGGCTGTTCTCGGGGGTGAGGCACGCAGGGAAGCGCGCCTCGCCCTCTCTTCCAGATTCCCATGACCTTACGCAACAATCGAGGTTCATCCCGTGGCATTCCGCTTTTTCCATATCGACGCTCACGCCCGCCGCCGTCTCTGGTGGCTATACCATCTGGTGTTCATCATTCTGCTTGTGCACTTCGCGCTCGTTTACCTCAGGCCCGGCTACTTCTCCGATCCAGGCGGTGATTTTGAGGCCGCCGGTGAGTTCCTCCGCGGGGGCCGATTCTCCGCGAGCTTCGTGATCGAGCGCGGCGACCGGCGTCTCCTGCGCGGCGGGGATTCGGAGGGCGACCACTTCGACATCTCACAGTTTCGACTCGATCCCGTCGGGCTCAACTACGGGATCGGCCGGGAGCACTTCCCCGCCCTCATCGAACCCGAGTTCGAATCTGCCGACGAAGCCGATGAGTGGCTCCAACCGGAGGACAAGGTGCTCGTCGTGAAGATCAGCGACGAGGTCCGCGTCTATCCCGTGCGTCTTCTGATACGCCACGAAGTCGTCAATGACGAGGTGGAGGGCGTGCCGATCTTCGCGGCCTACTGTGTCCTTGCCGATCTCGGGGCGGTCTATCACCGCGAGATCCGCGGACACGAGCTGACCTTCGCCCTCAGCGGCTACACCTACTCCGATCCGGACGTGTGGGAGGGCCGGGACGCCTTCGTTCTGTGGGACCGCGAGACGGAAAGCCTCTGGTGGCCGCCGATCGGCAAGGCGGTGTCCGGTCCTCTGATTGACGAGGCGCTGCCCGTTTTCGATGATTCTCGGTGGGCGCAGACCACGTGGCAGGACGTGCGGCAACGCCATGCTCGAGTCAAGGTGCTGCGCCGGGGCCAGGATTTTGAGCGGCCGACTGACTGGCCGCGTCTTGATATCACTCAAGTGGACGGCGCGGACGATTCCGAACCCGCCTCGACCGTCCCGCCGCGATGGGGCGAGAACGCCATCGTTCAATAGCGATCGGTGGCATGGCCACCCACCCTGGCTTCGTGCCGGTCGCGAGCCACAGCACCATCACGCTGATCGAGCGCCCGGCCGGGCTTTGGGGTGCGCGGGCTGACCGGTGCGGGCGGACTCGTAGATGGCGTCCATCAGCTCGCTGTGGACAATGCCGTTGCGGGGGCTGGTGCGGGGCTCGGCCTTGCCGAGGATGGCGTCGATGAAGTTGTCGGCCGGGTCGGTGGGTTCGCCCGTGATCGGCGGGTACTTGACCGGTTCGCCGCCCTTGAACACGCGGATCCATTTGGCGAGCCAGGGGTCGATCTCGACGCGGCCGTTGTCGAACATCAGCGCCATGTGCGAGCCCATAGAGGGGCAGTTGCCGCTGATGGCCATGGCGGCGAAGACGCCGTTCTCGAAGCGGATGTTGATCGAGGAGTTGATGTCGACGGGTGTGCCGCAGTTATCGATAAAGGCGAAGACCTCGGCGACGCGGGACTCGACGGTCCAGCAGAGGCTGTTGAGCGGGTGCGCGCCGGAGTCGTAGGCCTGCCCGCCGCCGGAGAGCGTGGGGTCCTGCCGCCACGAGCCGGCGGTGCCCTTCATCCAGCCCTGGGAGAGGTAAGCGACGACGAGCTCGAGCTTGCCGAGCTCACCCGTGCGGACCACCTGCCGCAGGTACTGAAACTCGGGCGAGCAGGGCGTGTTGTAGCCGATGACGAACACCTTGCCTGTCTGCTCCACCTTTTCAGCGAGCTGATACGCGTGATCGGCGTTGGTGACCATCGGTTTTTCCATCAGGACGTGGCAGCCATGGTCGAGCGCCTGCATGCCGTGCTCGAAGTGGAGCGTGTGGGGCGTGGAGATGATCACGGCGTCGGGCTTGACCTTGTCGTACATCGCGGTGAGGTCGGTGAAGCGAGGCGGTTCCGACTTGAGCGTCTGAACGTGCTTGTCGAGAAACCGCTGGATCTGCTCGGGGTTGTTGTCGCAGAGCGCGACGATCTCGGCGTCGTCGCGTTTGCTGAGGGTGTTGAGGTGCTTACCCTGGATGCCGCCGCAGCCGATCATCGCGATGCGTACCTTGCTCATGATGCGGGTCCTTGTGTGGTCGGGCGCCTGTTCGGACGGGCATCATAAGCCCGCGTGGCGCGGGTGCAATCGCCTGCGAACCGGCGGAGCGGCGCGTGTCGGCCGCTGCCCGGCCGCTACACTGTCGGGCCGAGATGGGCGAACCCACACCGCCGAGCGACGGGCCGACGATCATCCACGTGCGCGTGCGCTACGCCGAGTGTGACCCGATGAACCTGGCGCACCACGCGGCCTATCCGGTCTGGCTGGAGATGGCGCGGACTGAAGAGCTTCGCCGCCGCGGCTGCGCCTACCGCGACCTGGAAGCGGCGGGGATGTACTTCGTGGTGGCCCGGCTGAGCCTGCGGTATCGCCGGCCGGCGCGATACGACGACGAGTTGACGATCGTCTGCCGGGTCCTGCCGTCGGCGGGGGTGAAGATCGAGCACACCTACGAGGTCCGCCGTGGCGGGCAACTGCTGAGCACGGCCGAGAGCACCATCGTCTGCGTGGATCGTGAGGGGAAGCTGCGGGCGGTTCCCGAGGGGTTGATGCCGTAGGAACCGCATCCGACCGCCGCCGGGGCCCACGTTCGCGGGGTGCGTAGAGGCTGCGTGAGGACGTTTTTTCCTGCGACGGCGCGGTCGTATCGACTGGGCCGTCGGCCGGGCCCGAATAACGAGTCGCGGACGCCGCCACGGCGTTCAGGCATCGCCCCAATCGACCGACTTCGCCCCACAGCGCCGGCGCGACCGAGTCCGAAGGACCGGCACGCCGGCGGGCATGTGCGTGGGGAGCGGGGCGGTGGACGGTTCGGTGGGCTGGTTTCTGGTGATGGCGAGCCTGAGCGTGCTGGGCTGGGTGGCCGGGGTGCGCCTGGGTTGCGGCGAGCCATGGCAGGGCCGGCTGGCGCTGGCGATCGCGGCGCTGCTGCTGGCGGCGTGGACGTGGCTGGTCCTGAACCCGGCGGTGGCGGTCCGGGTGATCCCGTTAACGGTGTTGAGCCAGATCGAGGGGACGGGCTCGACGCCGATGTTCATGATGATCGTGGGCGTGGGCTGGGCGCGCAGCCGCATCCCGCGGCAGCGACACATCGTGGCCTGGGCGACGGCGTTCGGCGTGCTCTACTTCCTGCACGGCAGCGCGTGGATGCTCCAGGCGACGCCTCGCGTGGGGCTGGCCGACACGCCCGCCATCGGCCCGGTCATGCAGAGCCAGACGTACTCGTGCGTCCCCGCGGCCTGTGCGACCGCGCTGAACACGCTGGGTTACTCGGTCACCGAGGCGGAGATGGCGGTGCTCACGCGCACGCGGCCGGGGACCGGCTCGACGACATTGCGGGCACTCGACGGCCTGAGCCAGTTCCTCCAGACGAAGCCGTATCGAGCGGAGCTGCTTGAACTCGAACCCGAAGATCTGCGGTCCCTGGCCACGCCCGCCGTGGTTCCGCTGCAGTACGAGCCCACCCGCCGGCACATGGTCACGGTCAGCCGCGTGATCGACGCGGGCTGGCGGGTCGAGGATCCGCTGGAAGGGCCGGTCTTCCTGCCGTGGGATCAGGTCCGCCGGCTGTACTGCGGGCAGGTGATCGTGTTCGATCGCCGCTGATCGAAGCCGGAACGGGGACGAACCGGGCCGCTCGCCGCACCGACGCGGTGATCAGCGTGCGCTGCCGACGACGCGACCGCGGTGAACGGTTCCGGCCGCCAGCCCCCCGCCATCGAAGACGGTGCTGTAGTTGATCGCGACCTTGAACCGGCCTCGCCGCTGCTTCTGGACGCGTACGCGGCCCTTCGCCGGGCCCTTGAAGCTCTGCTGTGGCGTCTGGCCCAGCCACGCGAATCGGCCCTGACCGCCGCGACGCATGACCCGGCCCTTACCCAGCGGCCGATTGAGCTTGAGGTTGATCTTCACCCGCTCGGGCCCGAGCGCCTGGCTCCCGACCAGGTGATTGCGGATGTTCACGCGAACCCTGCGGGTGGCCAGACGCAGCCGACCCTGACCGGTCGTGTCGATCGTGGTGTTGCCGTCGTTGAACTCGGTCGTGGCCTTGTGGCGAACCTTGTAGCGGCCCCGGCCCGTCGGGCCCACGGCCCACCCGATCGAGACGGACAAAATGCAAAAGACCACGAGGCTCAAGCGCCACGGCACGCCGGCGTTCATCGATGACGCACTCCACGAAATCCCTGATCGTTGGACGCCGCCGAGGCCGTCCTGACAGATTACCCATCTTACCACCACGCGGGTCAAGGACCAGCGGGAATGGGTCAAAGAACAAAGAAATCTGTCGATCAGGGGTTGTCGTCGGCTTCGGACGACTCGTCCGCGTCGGGTTGGGGCGGCGGGAACTGAATGCCGTAGTCCGGCGTCGGCGTGTACAGCGTCCGGACCCACTGGACGTACTGCTGGAAGTTCGGATCGTCCGTGCCCCTGAAGTACGGGCGCCATTCCGGCACCTCCGGGGCAGGCGACGACGCCGCGGCGCGAGGCAGGCCCCACTGAAACAGCAACGACTGCTCCGGCTCGGATCGATCGATAAACGCCTTGCCCTCGTGGGACGCCGTGGTGAGGATGTAGAAGTTCGTGTACGCCGACCTTGGCGCGGTCGGCTGGTCCAGGCGCAACGTGGGGCCGGGGCGATCCGGCCCGGAAAAGTGCGTCGCGAAGTACCGCACAACGTACGCCGGGTTGATCAACCGACGGAACTGCACCAACGCCTCCGGCTCGGTGCTCACGATCACCTCGGGGTACAGGTCTCGTGCCTGAAGCTGGAACATCAGGCTCAACTTCTCCCACCCGGGAGCACCGCGGAACTGTCGCTGCTCAGCGCGGCCCTTGGGGACACGCTCGTCGTCGGCATAGTCACGGAAGATCTTCTCGATGGTCTCCGGACGGATGATCACCGCGGGCTGGGCCTCCTCCAGGTCCGAGGGCAGCTCCCAGAGCTTGAGCAGGTTCATCTGCTCCTCGGTGAGGTACGGCAGGTCCGATCCCGTGGCGTCCCTTCGCCGGGGCTCGCGCGGCGATGGACTCTCACGCGAAGCTTGCTCCCTCGATCGGTCCGACTCGCGCTCCAGACGGATGCGCTCCCGCACGATCGCTGACAGACGCGACACCTCCGGGTTGTCGGGAAACCGTCGCGACAGACTGTTCAACTCGGACTGAGCCAGCCCCAACGCCCCCCTCTCGTAAAGCATCTGAGCCAGTTCGAACCGCCCGGCCAGGTCGCCGTCGTCCAGTTCGGCCCGACGCTCCTGGTACTCCTGCTCGACCGACTTGAGCACCTCGATCGACTCGACCCGCTGGCGGTCGATCGTCGTGCGGATGCCGGCGATCTCGAGGACGATTTCCGATGGGCTCTGGCTGACCAGTTCCCCCTTGAGCGTCCGACCGTCGCTCAGGGTCACGAGCGCCTCGCGCGCCGCCGTGGCGTCGGCGAGCAGTCCCCCCAGGATCAGGGCCAGGCACAACGGCCCGCATCGTTGAATCCGCGTCATGTCGCTCCTCTCAATCGGTCCGGGTCACCTCATCGGGGATTGGGATCCACCCAGCCCGGTCATTATAGTCCCACGGCTCGGCCCGCCGGGGCGCCAGCCTCAACCACCCCAGGGAAACATTCGACTCAACGCCGCAACGGATGCAGCGTGTCGAGTGATCAGCGCGATCCGCCACCGGCTCATGCCGCCGCGCCGGGTAAGCCGATAACCAGCACGTGGTGCGGGACTGGCGCGCGAAGATGGCGGAACGGACGCTGGCGGCGACGCCCGGCTGGCTGTACCTCGCGGTGGGATTGGCGCTGCTGAGCGGCGCGGTGCTCGTGCCGCCGTGGCTGGACTGCCGGGAAATGGCGGCGACGTGCCGGACCATGCGGGAGCAGGCGGGTCGGCTGGATGCCGAACGCCGGCGCTACGCCACGCTCGTCGACTCTCTGGCGGCGGACGACCCCGTCCTGCTCGAGCGGTTGATGTATCTGCAGTGGCGGATGAAGGTCAGAGGCAAGGAGCTGGTGAGCGATCCCATGCCGGACCCGGCCGGCCTGGGCCGCGAAAGCCTGAATGACACGGTGGTCATGATGTGGCCCGAGGCCGAGGTCAATCTGTTCGCGTTGTCATCGGCGCGTCCCTCGGTCTCGGCAGCCCCGACGCCACCGATCGATGCCGGGTCGTCCCGCCTGACGCGCTTGCTCAGCGGGACCAGCCGCGTGCTGGTGGTGATCAGCGCGGCGCTTTGCATCGCCGGCGGCCTGTTATGGGGCCCATCGTCTCCTCGCCAGGCTCGCGAACACGCGATCGCCTCGCCGGGTCAGGGCGTCGGCACCGAATCGGCCTGAGGCCGCACCACCTCGCCCCCCTCCTGCTCCCACGACTTGAGCCCGCCCCGGAAGTCGTAGACGTTCACATAGCCGTGACGCAGCAGCGTTTTGGCCGCCGCGCTCGAGAGCAGGTCATCCACCCGCCCGCTGGAAAAGACGATCAGGTGCGTGGCCTCGCCCAGCCGTCGGTCACCGGGCCGGAGCTGCTGGATCGGGATGTTGATCGCGCCGGGTAACGTCCCCTCGCGGAACGCGCCGGGCTGACGCACGTCGATCAGCACCGCCGGCTCCTTTTCATTGGCCAGCATCTCCACCACGCGGGCTCGATCGACCGTCGTGATGTCCTTGTCACTGGTCTTCTGGGCGCGATCGCAGCCGCCGGCCAGCGTCGCCACCACACACAGAAAAAACACGACGCCCGGACGCGAAGATTCAGAGGGATTCATCACGCTCTAACTCCGTTGCGGACAATGCCACGCGAGAGACAGGATATCAGGCCTCGCCGAGGCGTTAAGACGCGTCAGCTCTGGGCCGATCTATCCTGCACCGGCCGAGGCCACAACGGGGCGGAGGGGAGAGTTTCCGAGCCGTGGTGGCCCGGCTGCAGGCCCGGCACTTCGCGACCCCGGCGCGGGCCGACCCGGGCGACCGCCTCGGCTCAACCCGCCACACCCAGGTCCTCATACAATGCCGTCAGCAACTCGTGCATGCGCTTCTGATGCGCCGGCTCACCCGGCGTGCCGTTGCACATGACCGCCACGGCCAACCGGTTGACCGGATCGGCGAACGCGATCGACGACTCCCGGCCGGCGTGGCCGAACGTGTCGTCCGACGCGTGTGCCCCGTAGCCGTAGGGCACGTCCTGCGGCCGATCGGGGGCGTGCCGCCGCGAGTTGATGCAGAAGCCCAGGCCCCAGTCGAGCGGAAAGTTGAAGGTGTGGTCGATCAGGCCCACGCGGTGCCGGCGCGTGAACAGATCAACGGTCCGCGACTCGATCACGCGCACGCCATCCAGCTCACCACCGCCCAGCAGCATCTCATAGAACCGGGCAACCTGACGCGCCGGGCCGAACAGGTTGGCACTCGGGCGACTCGAGGTGATCCACGCCTTGTTCAACCAGTCCGGCATCGACACGCGTCCGTCGTGGCACATCGGCGTCAGGGCGATGCGGTCCCCGTACGCGTCATACGCCCCTTCCGCCATCCCGATCCAACAATCATCCATACCCAGCGGCTCGAAGAGCACGCGGCGCAGATACGGCAGGAACGGCTCCTGCGTCACACGACGGACCACCTCGCCCAGGATGTACCAGCCGGTGTGGACGTGGTAGCCGGCGCGCTCGCCGGGCGTCCACCGCGGCTCAGGCCGCGCCGAACTGATCGCCGCGATGGCGCGGTCCCACGCGTCACGGTTCTCTTTGAACGACGCGGCCCGGAACCCGCCGGTGTGCGTGAGCACGTGACGGATCGTGATCGAGTCCTTGCCGTGCTGCGCGAACTCGGGCAGGTGCTTGGCCACGGGATCGTCGATGTCGAGCCGGCCGCGCTCGTGAAGCTGAGCGATGAGGATCGCCGTCACGGGCTTGCCGGCCGATCGCCACAACACGAGCGAGTCGGGCGTCATGGCCACGCCCGGCCGCGCTTCACCGACGGCCAAGTCCGCCAACGCCTCGCCGTTGCATGAGACGTACACCTGCGCACCGATGTGCAGGCGTTCTTCGATCCCGCGCTGGAGCAGCGACCGCGTTCGCGTGAACGTCTGATCCTTCACATCCACCATGGTTGCAACCGCCAGACCTCACTCGTGAACATAGGCCCAGTCGCCGACCCGTTGGAGTTGCCCGCCGAAACCAGCCGCCGGGTAGTTACCATTGGGCAGATAGAGAAACAGATCATAGTTGAGTACACCCGAAGAGCAGGGCACAAAGAGGGCCCAGGGATTGCCAGCAGGCGAGTAGCCCAAGCTGGGTGAGTCCGAGCCAGCTCGGATGTACTCGTATTCGGGATAAGCGCCGACTCCGGTCGTCGGCACGGCCGGGAGATAGGCCGGAACTAGGCTCTGTCGGAAAACGCCTCGTCGAGCCGATGTCAGAGGGGAACGCACC
>CAYSIX010000028.1:2516-24739 GCA_964431205.1 uncultured Phycisphaeraceae bacterium | reverse complement strand
GGGCGCGGCGATGGGTCGTGTGCTGCTGGGGATGGCGATGGTGCTGGGGCTGGCGTGGCTGCTGGCGTGGGCGGGGTTTCTGAACCCGGCGAAGGGGTGGCTGGTGCTGCTGGCGGGTTGGGCGATGGCGACGGTGGGGTTGGCGCGGGGCTGGCACGGGCCGGCGGGCGGGTCGTCGGCGTGGGACCGCGAGCCGCCGTGGGGCACGCTGCTGCTTTTGCCGGGGCTGAGCCTGCTGGGGGTGGCGGCGACGTGCCCGCCGGGGACGCTGTGGCGGGTCGAGGCGTTCGGGTACGACGTGCTGAGCTACCACCTGCAGGTGCCGCGGGCGTGGCTGGCCTCGGGGGGCATGGTGGCGTTGGAGTACAACGTCTACGGGTTCTTGCCGAACCTGGTGGAGGCGGGGTACCTGCTGCTGGGGGTGTGTCGGCGGTCGATGCACGCGGCGGTGTACGATGCGCAGGTCTTGCACGCGAGCTTCGCGGTGGCGGCGGCGATCGGACTGGCGTGGTGCGTGCGGTCGGTGCTGGGCGTGGGACCGGCGGGAGCGGCCGAGGGCGAGGCGGATGGTGAGCGTGCCGTTGGCGGCGAAGCGGGCGGGGGCGTGGCTGGGGGGGCCGGCGGGACGTGGGACCCCGGGCCGTGGCTGGCGGGCGGCGCGGTGCTGGCGCTGCCGTGGGCGGTGGTGACGGGGAGCCTGGCGTACAACGAGATGGCGATGATGGCGGTCGCGGCGGGCGCGGTGGGGCTGGTGTGGCGTCCGGGTGCGGTGACGCTGAGGCGAGCGGCGGGCGCGGGGCTGCTGCTGGGCGCGGCGACGCTGGCGAAGCTGCCGGCGGGGCCGATGCTGGCGGCGCCGGTGGCGTTGACGCTGCTGCTGCCGCGTGGCGTGGGTTGGCCGTGGCGTCGGCGATTCGGGGCGTTGGCGGTGGCGGGGTTGTGCGGTGCGTTGGTGCTGGGGCCGTACCTGGTCCGCAACGCGGCGTGGACGGGCAATCCGGTGTTCCCGTTCGCGACGGGGCTGCTGGGTCGGGGGCACTGGGACGCGGAGCTGGCGGATCGATGGGACAGGGCGCACGGGTTGAGCCGGACGGAACAGCCACGCGGTCAAGCGTGGGTACGTCAGTGGCTGCTGAACACGGGGTACGGGGCGGTGGGCGGCTACGCGACGCCGCGGGAGCGGGAGAACGTGGCGCGGTTCGGTTCGGAGGGCGGTGTGCCGGTGTGGTGGCTGGCGGTGGCGGCGGCGGCGGTGCTGGCGTGGATGCGTGGGCCGCGCGGGGTGGTGGCGGCGATGCTGGCGGTGCTGGCGATGCAGCAGGTGTTCTGGCTGGCGGCGACGCACCTGCAGAGCCGGTTTCTGATTCCGACGCTGGTGCCGGCGGGCGTGCTGCTGGGCGTGGGGGTTTCGGTGGGGGCGGCGTGGCTGGGGTCGCGGCAGCGGCGGGTGGCGTGGCTGGCCGGCGCGGGGCTGGTGCTGTGCCTGGCCGGTTTGAGTTACACCGTGCTGGTGGGGCAGACGGTGCCGATCCGGGTTGAGGGAAGATCGCAGCCGGCGCCGCTGTGGCTGCTGACGGCGGTGTCGATCGAGCCGGGGGATCCGGGGAAGACGCTGTCGCGTCATCCCTCGGCGTCGGAGGCGGCGGGCACGGGCGGGATCGCGCGGCGACCGTCGCTGGGCGTCGGGGCGCACCCGATCAACGAGCTGCCGCGGCAGTCCAAAACGTATCTCGTGGCCGACAACTCGCGG
Source organism: uncultured Phycisphaeraceae bacterium (assembly GCA_964431205.1). Lineage (GTDB taxonomy): Bacteria > Planctomycetota > Phycisphaerae > Phycisphaerales > Phycisphaeraceae > CAYSIX01. The sequence goes on along the minus strand of CAYSIX010000028.1, from coordinate 22,989 downwards.
CTGTTCTACCTGCGGCGGTGGGTCGTGTATCACAGCGCGTTCGATCGCAGCCCGCTGGGCGAGTGGATCCGTTCGGCCCAAGGCGACGCCGAGGCGGTCACCGAGACGATGCGGGAAAAGGGGATCACACACGTGTGGGCGCACTGGAGTGAGCTGGCACGGCTGCACGCGACGTACGGTTACGACCGGGAGGTGACGCCGTCGACGCTGCGGCGGATCGCGGAGGAGGCGGGCTGGTCGGTGGTGGCCGAGCTCGGATCGGCGGCGACGCTGTACGCGCTGCCGACCGAGGGCAACGTCGAGGAGCGTTGATCTTGTATGGGAGTCACCTGTCGATCGCGGGCGGGATGGAGAACGCGCTGCTGGAGGCGGAGCGGCTGGGGATGCAGTGCGTGCAGGTGTTCACGAAAAACCAGCGGCAGTGGCGTGTCCCGCCGCTGCGTCACGAGCAGGTGCGGGCGTGGCTGGAGCAGTGGCGTCGCGGGTCGATCGAGCAGGTGGTCAGCCACGACAGCTACCTGATCAACCTGGCGAGCCCGGACCGCTCGGCCAGGGCGCGGTCGATCCGACTGTTTCGAGAGGAGATGACGCGTTGCGACGCGCTGGGGATCCCGTGGCTGGTGACGCACCCGGGCTCGCACATGGGCAAGGGGGAGGCGGCCGGGCTGCGACGCGTGGCCGAGGCGTTGAACCGGTTGCACGACGAGCTGCCGGAGCTGCGGGTGACGACGTGCCTGGAGGTGACGGCGGGTCAGGGCACGAGCCTTGGCTACCGGCTGGAGCATCTGGCCGAGATCATCGAGCGGGTGGAGGCCTCGCAGCGGCTGGCGGTGTGCCTGGACACGGCGCACCTGCTGGCGGCGGGTTATGACCTGGAGTCGGCGGCGGGGGCGAGGCGGGTGCTGCGGGAGGTGGACGCGACGGTCGGGATCGATCGGGTGCGCGTGCTGCACCTGAACGACTCGAAGGTGGAGCGCGGGCGTCGCGTGGATCGTCACGAGCACATCGGCCACGGGCACGTGTCGCTGGAGGCGTTCGGGGTGCTGGTCAGGGATCGGCGGCTGCGTCGCGTGCCGAAAATCCTTGAAACACCGAAGGATACGGCGCCGGACGGCCGGCCGTGGGACGCGGTGAACCTCGAGACGCTGCGCGGGCTGGAGCGGAGGCGCTCGAAGCGGTCGAAACGATCGGCTCGCGGGCGGGCGAAGAAAGCTTGACCCGCCGGCTCAGGGGGGCAACAATATCAACGGTGACAGCCAAGATACAGAAAGGAGGTGCCACGCAGAGCAAATGGGTTTGAATGGTCCTTGAGACCAGGACGTGCCGAGTAGGACACACCGAGATTCCAAGGTATTTTCCTTTGATTCATACCGGTCCTGCTCGGCATTTTTCTGCGCCGGTGGCGCATTGAACGCGGGGTCGATGTCCGGGGGCGACGTGCGGTGAAGCGAGTGCAGCGGTCGCGGGCGTGGCGCTTGGCCGGCACATCGAATACATTGGCGGGATGAATCGAGCCGTCTCGCCGCACGTCGTGGAACATCCGGTCCTGTCGAGCATGCTGGCCGCGTTGCGGGACGAGCGTACGCCGCCGGCGATATTCCGCGGGCTGGTCCGCCGTGCCGGCCTGTTGCTGGCGTACGAGGCGACGCGGACGCTGCCGACGCGGACGCGGCGGGTTCGCACGCCGATGGCCGAGTGCGAGGCGACCGAGGCGGCGTGCCCGCTGGTGATCGTGCCGATCCTTCGCGCGGGGCTGCCGTTCGCCGATGGGATGCTGGACCTGTTGCCGGAGGCGAGCGTGGGGCACATCGGACTGTTCCGGGACGAGCGGACGCTCTCGCCGGTGAGCTATTACGAGAAGATGCCGAATCTGGCATCGGCGATGGTGCTGCTGGCCGACCCGATGCTGGCCACCGGCGGCAGCGCGGTCCAGGCGGTGGACGAGCTGAGGCGAAGCGGTGCCGGGCAGTTGCGGTTCGTGTGTCTGATCGCGGCACCCGAGGGCGTGGCTCGGCTGAGCGAAGCGCACCCGGACGTGGCGGTGTACGCCGCGGCGGTGGACGAGCGGCTGAACCATCAAGGGTTCATCGTGCCGGGCCTGGGCGACGCGGGCGACCGGGCGTTCGGGACCGCGTAAGCACGGCGGGGCGATCACGTCCTCTCGCGCTGCTGAATCAGTTTGAGAATGGCCTCGGCGGCGGCGTCGATGCCGAGCTCCGTCACGTCAACGACGTGATCGGCCACGGCGCGGTAGACCGGCTCGCGCTGGGCGAGCACGGCTCGGACCTCCTCGAGGCCGCCACCGAGCGGCGTGAGGCTGGGGCGCGTGGCGGCGGTCTCGCTGTCGGCGGCGATGCGCTGGTGCAGCGTCGTCGCGTCGGCGTGCAGATACACGCGCGCCGTGTCCTCGGCGGATTCGACCGCCTCCCGCGCCGCCGGTTGCATGAGCGTGCCGCCGCCGAGTGCGATCACGAGGCCGCGCTGGCGCATCAGGCGTCGTGTCGCGGCGACCTCGGCCTCACGCCACGCCGGCTCGCCGTGCCGCCGCCAGACCTCGGCGATCGAGCCCACGTCAAACGCCCGGAGCGTCTCGTGGTCCACGTCCACGAACCGCTGGCCGAGTCGCTCGGCCAGCAGCCGCCCGACCGACGTCTTGCCGCTGGCGCGATAACCGATGAGGATCACGTTCATGCGTCACAATGTACCGCCGCTGCGGACGCGCGACCGCGACGCCGGCCGACCTGATGCTCAGTTCGTCCCGTCGCGCGTCTGGACGCGGCGCTCGCGTCCCACCGGGAGTCGGGCGGGATCTGCTACGATGAACGCATCCGATTCCGAGCGTTGCATGGACTCGATTCGGGCGGCACGCGGCATCCGCAGGCGATCGATGGAGCGACTATGAAAGCCGTGATGGTGATGTTCGACTCGCTGAACCGCCGGTACCTGTCGCCCTACGCGGGTGAGCAGCACGCGTGGGTCCGCACGCCGAACTTCGCCCGATTGGCGCGGCACGCGGCGACGTTCGATCAGTCGTACGTTTGCAGCATGCCGTGCATGCCCGCCCGGCGGGACCTGCACACGGGTCGACCGAACTTTCTTCACCGCGCGTGGGGCCCGCTCGAACCGTTCGACGACTCGATGCCTCAGATGTTGCGCGAAGCGGGCGTGCACACCCACCTCTCGACCGACCACTACCACTACTGGGAGGACGGCGGCGCAACCTACCACAACCGATACAGAACCTATGAGTTTCACCGCGGACAGGAGGGCGATCTGTGGAAGGGGCAGGTGGCCCGTCCGGACATCCCGCCGCTGGCCACGACCGACCGCCGGGGCACGAACTGGGAGCAGGACTGGGTCAACCGTCTTTTCATGGCTCGGGAACACGAACAGAGCCAGGCCGGCACGTTCGCGGCGGGCATCGACTTCATCGAACGGAACCGTGGGCAGGACCGGTGGTTTCTGACGATCGAGACATTCGACCCGCACGAGCCCTTCTTCAGCCACCGCAAGTTCAAGGACCTGTATCCCGAGCACTACGCCGGTTATCGCGGCGAGCACTTCGACTGGCCGCCCTACCGGGGCGTGCGCGAGTCGCGCGAGGTCGTCGAGCACCTGCGTTTCGAATACGCCGCCCTGCTGAGCATGTGCGACGCGTATCTGGGTGAGGTGCTCGACACGTTTGATCGTCACGGACTGTGGGACGACACGATGCTGATCGTCTGGACGGACCATGGATTCCTGCTCGGCGAACACGACGCGTACGCCAAGGTGTGGCTTCCGTTTTACAACGAAGTCGCGCACACACCCTTTTTTGTGTGGGACCCGCGCTGCGGCGTCCGCGGCGAACGCCGCTCGGCCCTGGTCCAGCCCTCGATCGATCTGCCGGTCACCCTTCTGAACTACTTCGGGCTGGAACCGACCGCCGACATGCTGGGCCGTGACCTCAGCGAAGCGATCGCGCGTGACGCGCCGGTCCGCGACGCGGCGATGTTCGGAGTCTTCGGGGGCCAGGTGAACGTGACCGACGGCCGATACGTGTACATGCGCGCACCGACGGATTCGACCGCGCCCCTGTATGAGTACACCCTGATGCCGACGGTCATGCGAGGCCGCTACACCCCCGAGGACATGCGCCGACTGGTCGACCTGGCCGAGCCGTTCGGTTTCATGAAGGGTTGCCGCACCATGCGGTTCGACGCGAGTGCCAAGCCGTCGGGCATGCGAGCGCATCCGCTTTGCCAACAGACCATGTTGTTCGATCTTCAAACCGATCCGGGCCAGGAACGGCCGCTGCGGGACGACCGGGCCGAGACCGCCATGATCCGGCACCTCCGCCGGCTGATGGAGGCCTGCGAAGCGCCGCGGGAACAGTATCAGCGTCTGGGCCTTGAAACCGCGTGATGGGAGCGGCATCGCGGCCCGAGGATGTAGTCCAAAAGTAGGACATCCCCGTCGGTGAGCGCGTTCGGATTTGTTCTTCGATGGGGCGCCCGTCTCGGCTGCCGCCGCCGTGCAGCGGCGAGTGATCCAAAACAGGCCTGCGGCCTGTCGGCGGGCGAGACGCCCGCCCCACTTGTGCACGACACCCGCGGCCCGACAATCGTTGAGCCGCGCCCGTGACTCCGGCCGATGGGAGATGTAGAGTATGAGCGACGTGCACGGCAACCAGGGCCGCGGGACATGAAAAGCTCTTACAAAGTCGCACTGGGTCTGGCCATCGCGTTGTCGGCGTTCGTGTTCTATTACTACCTCACGCAGCCGAACGACCGCGACGAGGCGCCCATGCTCAGCTCGTCGGCGCCGCCGCGCGAGGCACGCGCCGAACCGCCGCGCCCGACCCGCGACTCAACCGTGGAGTCGGCGAGCGCGGACGTGCAAGGCTCGCCATCGGTCGATCGCAACCAGGCGCCGCCCACGCGCCTCAGCGAGGGTCCCCCGCCGCCGACGCGGACCGCCCAACGGCCGGCCCGCGAGTCGGACCGGGACGCCTCCACGCCGGCTCGCCCCCCGACCACGACGCCGTCCGCCCCCGCCGTGACGCCATCGGACGCCGTTCCCGCTGACGCCCGAACCGACGATTCGGGTCAACCGGACGCCGGCGTGCCGACGCTGACGCTGGACGGAAGCACCCCCGATCGCACGACGGTCAGCGCAGACGACGCGACCGTGCCCGATTCCGCCGGTGAGACGACGCCGACGCGTGCGTCAGAAGCCCGCTCACGAGAGCCGGCGCCCCAGCCCGCGACCTACACTGTTCAGCCGGGCGACACGCTCGCCTCGATCGCGACGAAGCTGTACGACGAGGAACGCCGCTGGGTGGACATCGCCCAGGCCAACCCGCTGGTCGATCCGCTGCGACTGAAGGTCGGCCAGGTGCTCCGCCTGCCCGGGTCGTCGCCGCGCAGCGATTCCAGCGCGCCCGGCGAGCCGGCGCCGCGCGCCCCGGGCCCGGTCGTCTCGCACACGATCCAGGCGGGCGAGACCCTGTCCGACATCGCCAAACAGTACTACAACGACCCGACGCAGTGGCGCGTCATCTTCAACGCCAATCGGGACAAGCTGGGCGACAACCCGAATCGGATCAAATCGGGCATCCGGATCAGGATCCCGCCGACGCCGATCGCGGCCGAGTGACGCCGTCCGGTCACGTCGGCGTTACGTTCGATGATTTGGCCTCGAGCAGGCCTTCGGTCTCGAACGCGTGTCGCACCCAGGGGTTGGTGAACAACGGGTCACGGATCGTCAGGCCGTGCTCGAGCATGGCCAGGCGGAGGCGGCGTCGAGTCTCGCCCGACGCGTCCTCCCCGATGCGGTTGTGCAGCTCGCCCGGGTCGGATTCGAGGTCGTAGAGCTCATCCACGTCCATCGCGTTGAACACGTACTTCCATCGCCCGTCGCTGATCGCGCGCTGGCTGTTGAGTCCGAACTGTCCCCCGTGATACGACGCGTGCAGGTGCTGACGCGGAAGCGGATCGTCGTCGGTGAGGCAGTGGCTGAGGCTGACGCCTTCGTAGGTGTCGGGTGCGGCTACGCCCGCCATGTCCAGCACCGTCGGCGGCAGGTCCAGGCAGTTGAGCGCGAAGTCGCCGCGGACACCTCCCGGCTGGATCCGCTCCGGCCAGCGCACGATCAACGGCACGCGCAGGATTTCTTCGTACATGACGTTGTGCTTGTCGTACATGCCGTGTGCGCCGATGAGGTCGCCGTGATCCGTCGTGTAGATGACGGCCGTATCGCCCGCGATTCCCAGATCGTCAAGCGTTTCGAGCACCAGACCGAGACAGTCGTCCACGGCGCTGACGGCCCCGAGGAAGGCGGCGACCTGCTGCTGCCAGAAAGGCCAGTCCGCGCCGTCGAGCTCCCAGTATCGCCGCATCATCCGGTGCACGCGTGGCTTGCCGGTCAGATCGTCGCTGAAGTTGTCCCACGGTGGGATCTGCTCGCCCTGATACATGCTGAAATACGGTTCAGGCAACAGGTAGGGCGGGTGCGGTTCGTGGGTGTGGATGCTGGCGAAGACCGGGCGACCGTCATCGATCGAGCCCCGCAGCTCCTCGAGCACCCGTCGGGTGAGCCAGATCGGGTGAAAGAGCTCGGCGGGCACGTCCAACCGACCCGGTGGCGTGGGCGGGAACGTCCATGGGCCGTAGGCCCGGGCCGAGAGCCCCTGGCGATCCAGTTGCTCTTGATACTCGAGATCGGGGATGACGGTCTCGTATCCGCAGTCGCCGGGCCCCAGGTCGTCCGAGCAGTGCCACTTGCCGCCGAACAGCGTGCGGTAGCCGGCGTCGCGAAGCAGCCGCGGCATGAAGGGCGCGTCCGGTGGCATCGTCGCGCTGACCTCGGACAGGTTGTAAAGGCACAGGCCGCCGTGCGACACCGGCCACTGGCCCGTCACGAGCGTCTGACGCGCCGGGGCGCACACGGGAATCGGCGTCCAGCAACGCTCGAACCGGACCCCCTCCCGCGCCAACCGGTCCATGTGCGGCGTCCGGACCAGCGGGTGTCCGGTATGGGCCGTGCAATCGTAGCGGTGCTGGTCCGAGACCAGCATGATGACGTGAGGGCGCCTCATGCCGGTTGCTCCGGAGGGAGGGTCTGGTCGAAGAAACGCAGCCAGTTGCGATGGAACACGCCGGCGATGTCGGCATCGCTCAGCCCGCGCTTGCTCAGGCACACGGCCAGGTGGTGCAGGTCGGTGTATCGCTGGAACTCTCGCGGCGTCGAGTCCCGGCCGTACCCGCCGTCGAGGTCGGACCCGATCGCGACGTGCTCGGCGTCGCCGACGAGCTGGCAGATATGATCGACGTGCTCGGCCAGGTGGGTCATGGAGACGTCCCGCTTCGGGGGCTGTCTGCCGTCGGTCCAGCGGATCATGCCGTTGTGCACGACCACGCCGATCACGCCGTCGCGTTGCCCGATGGTGCGGATCTGCTCGTCGGTCAGTTGCCTGGCCATGTTCGAGAGCGCACGGGCGTTGGAGTGGCTCGCATACACGCGGCCCTCGTAGGCGTCGGCGGCCTCGGCGAAGCTCGTGTCGCTCAGGTGCGTCAGGTCCAGCGGCATGCTCAGCGACGCCATCTGCTCCAGCAGCGCGTGGCCGGCCTCGGTCAGCGGCGCGTCGCCCTCGGGCGTGTCGGGGTCGCCCTCGTCGAACACCGGCGGGGTGCCCGCGGCGTAGTGCGAGTAGCCGAAGTGCGCCAGCATCAGCGACCGCAACCCCTGCCGGTGCCAGTCCGCAACCTCTTCCGGGGTGGTGATCGGGTCGGCGCCCTCCATGGTCAGGATGACGCCCAGCGGCGTGCCGACCGGGTCGCGCTCGAACCGGCTCCAGTGATCGGCCAGGGCCTCGCGCGTCTCGACGATGCGGATCAGGCCACGCGCCTCCAGCCGACGGTAGAACGCGAGCTGGGCGAACGCCATCCCGTGGGCCATGTCCTGCGTCGGCCAGTCACCGGTCGCCCGCTTGTACAGGTGGCCGGCGCTCAGATGGGGCTTGGCACGGGCGATCAGCGTCGTCACGCACACGCCCACCCCCGCGGCCCGCAGCTCCGGCAGGCTCAGCGTCGCGATCCCACGCCCGTCCGGCTCCAACCCCTTCTCACGCTCACGCAGCTCCTCGACCGATCGCGTCAGGTCGCGCTTGTAGAACAGCGCGTTCATCGCCAGGTCGAGATGGCCGTCGAAGATCGCCAGCATCGGTGGGTTCGGCGGCGGATTGTAGCAACGTGGTCCGCGCTGCGAAGCGCGTCGATCGCTGGCGTCGTCGTGATCCGGATCGGGCTTATGGTCGGCGCAGCTGACGGCCCAGAAACGCCGTGGCGAGGTCGAACCATGGGCGGACCGCGTCGTCGCTCTCGGCCAGCCCCAGCCCGTGGCGGCCGCTCGGGAAGACGTGCAGCTCGAACGGCACCCGATGCGCCGCGCACGCCTGGGCGAACATGAGACTGTTGCCGACCGGGACGCTGGCGTCGTCCGCCGTGTGCCACAGGAACGCCGGCGGTGTCCGCTCGGTCACCCGGGTGTGGACGCTGAGCAGCTCGGCCAGTTCCGGGTCCGGCCGATTACCAAGCAGCCTCTCAGCGCTGCCGGCGTGACGGGACGGACCGACCAGCGTGATCACGGGGTAGCACAGCACCGCCGCGTCGGGCCTTGCGCTAAAGCGATCAGCCAGATCGTCGTGCTCGCTCGCCCAGCGGTCGTGGTGCACGGCGAGGCACGCGGCGAGATGCCCGCCCGCCGAGAACCCCACCACGCCGATCGCGCGCGGATCGACCCGCCACAGCGCCGCGTGATCACGAACGAACCGCACCGCCCGCTGGGCGTCGTGCAACGGCATCGGATGGTGCATGCCCTCACCCACGCGGTAGCGAAGCACGGCCGCGTGGAACCCCGCCGCGTTCAGTCGCCGTGCCACCGGCTCCGCTTCGTGAGGCGCCAGCCGCGCGTAGCCTCCGCCCGGCAAGACCAGCACGAGCGGAAGCGACGCCTCAGTCTCGTGCAGGTACGGCGTCAGGCCGGGGCCGGTCACGTCCGGCCACAGGGCGATGGGTTGTGGCGGTGTCGGGGTCATGTCACGTCCATCCCGCGGCCCAACGGAGCGGCGGAGCGAATCGCTTGCCGCGGGGCGGTGTCGAGCGATCGGGCGACGTGCCGCCGCAGGCAGTGTCGGATAACGTCACGCGTTCTGCTTTCCGCCTCAGGCCTGGGCGCGTATCTCGAGACACTCGCCAAACAAGGTCAGCGGCGCCGCCGACTCGATCCGCACGTCCACGAGCGATCCGACCAGCGACTCGTCCCCCTCGAACATCACGATCAGGTCGCCGTCGGTCCGCCCGCTGAGCTGCACGACCTCGCGCGGCTGCTCCCAGCCGAGCTGGACCGCCGGGTCGGCCGCGTTGCGGCTCCTGCGCTCGCGCCGGCTGATCGACTCGACGAACACGCGAACGGTGCGGCCGACGTAGGCGCGGTGCACGCGTTCGCTGATCTTCGCCTGGATCGCCAGCAGCTCGTTGTTCCGACGCCGCTTGACCTCGTCCGGCACGTCGTCGGTCAGGCGATCGTGAGCGGCGGTGCCCGGGCGCGGCGAGTACTTGAAGATGAACGCGTTCTTGCAGGCGATTCGCTCGAGCAGCTCGGCCGTGGCGCGGTGGTCCTCTTCGGTTTCCGTGGGGAACCCGCAGATGATGTCGGTCGCCAGCTCCACGTCGGGCAGGAACCGGCGCGCCCGTTCCACCAGGTCGAGATACTGCTCGACGGTGTAACCCCGGTTCATCAGCTTCAGGATGCGGTTCGAGCCGCTCTGGACCGGCAGGTGCAGGTAGCGGCAGATGCGCGGGCGCTCGGCCATCACGGCGAGGATGTCGTCGCCGAAGTCCCGGGGGAAGCTCGTGACGAAGCGGAGCCGCATCAGGTCCGGGATCTCGTCGTGGATGCGTGCGAGCAGGTCGGCGAACGTGGTAACCCCCCCATCGAAGCCCACGGATCGGAAGCCCGCAGATTGAAGCCCGCGGGCTTCGAACGTGTTGCCCTGGTTTCGCACGATCGCGCCGACCTGCGGCTGCTCCACGCCGTCGATCGTCACGGCCGAGCCGTGGTCGTAGTGGTAGTGGTTCACGGTCTGACCGAGCAGCGTGATCTCCTTCACGCCGGCCTCAACGAGCCGACGGCACTCGTCGACGATGCTGTCCGGCGGGCGGTGGACCTCGCGGCCGCGCGTCCGCGGGACGACGCAGTACGTGCAGAACTTGTTGCACCCGCGTGTGATGCGGACGTACGCCGAGCCGTTCATGTCGTCCGGGCTGAACGATCGCGCCAGGTCGAGCAGCTCGAGGCGGTCCTCAGCCGCGCCGAGCGTCGTCGAGCGACGGTGCGTGTTGCCCTGCAGCGCCACGTTCGCACCCTTGAGCCCGCCGCGGAAGTCCAGCCGTGTCTTCATCGCGTTGTCGATGAGCATCGGCACCTTGTCCAGCTCGCCCGGTCCGCAGAGCAGGTCGATCTGCGGGTATCGCCGGACCATGTCCAGCCCGTCGCGCTCGGCCATGCAGCCGATCACGCCGAGCACCACGTCCGGCCGGGCCTCCTTCTTGTGCACCCCGACCTCGCCGACGCGGCTCCAGACCTTCTGCTCGGCGTGCTCACGCACCGAGCAGGTGTTGTAGAGCACGACGTCCGCCGCGTGCCAGTCGTCGGTGAAGCGGTAGCCCAGGGCCTCGAGCTGGCCGCGCACGAGCTGGCTGTCCAGCACGTTCATCTGACAGCCGAAGGTTTCGAGGTACACGGTGCGGCGATCGTGAGTCGTTTTGTCCGGCGTCTCAGGCTTCATCGGCCCCATGATAGGCCGGGCCGACCGCCGCCGTCGCGTACGCCGGCACCGACGCTTCACCCCCCGCCCCCGGCAGCTCCTGCTCCAGCACGCCCCGCACCCGAGGCCACAGCAGCACCGCCTCGGCCAGCATCCACACCTCCAACAACAGCGTCGCCGCCGCGATCACGATCAGCGGCCAGTTCGGCGACTCTGCCGACAGCCACTGCGGCAGCAGCACCAGCATCGCCCACGCCGGCATAATCAGCATGAACACCAGCGGCAGCACCAGGAACCAGACGGGCAGCGCCCGCCGCCACAGGTAGAACGCGATCACCAGGAACGCCAGCCCGCCCAGCAACTGATTCGTCGCGCCGAACATCGGCCAGAGGATCAAACCGCCCGTGCCCGCGTTCGCCCACGTCCACGGCGTTCCCGGTGCCGGAAGCGCCGCGATGACGAACCCCACCCCCACGGCGAAGATCGTCGCCCCGTGCTTGTTGCCGAGCCACGTCAATGGGTTAAATGATAGCAACCCCTCGCTCCCGCGAGGCGCCGGCTGCCTGGCATCGATCCGTCCCGTCCGGGCCGTCTTCGCCAGCTCCTGCACCACGTAACGCTGCAGCCGGCACGCCGTGTCCAGCGTCGTCCCCGCGAACGACGCCACCAGCACCCCCATCAGCGCCACCGCCACGCCCACCGGCACGCCGATCGCACGCAGGAAGTTCGCCGACCCGTCCACAAACGCCCCGATCTTCGCCGCCAGGCTCCCCGCCGCCGTCCACGACGCGTACCGCGTCGTCCACGCCTCGGCCCCGACCAGCATCGCCCCGTCGGCCGTCTTCGAGCCCAGGCCCAGCCCGGCCACGCACGCCAGGATCACGATCGTCGCCAGGAAACCCTCGGTCAGCATCCCGCCGAAGCCCACGAACCGCGCGTCCGGCTCGCTGCGAAGCTGCTTGCTGCTCGTCCCGCTGCTCACCAGGCAGTGGAACCCGCTGATCGCCCCGCACGCGATCGTGATGAACAGGAAGGGGAAGATCAGCGGCGCCGCTTCCGGGTTCCAGTTGACTATCGGCGCCACGATCTCCAGCGGCTGACGCGACATGCCCTCGACCGGCGGCGCCCCGCCGATGAACGCCGCCACGCCCAGGCCCAGCACCACCAGGCCCAGGGCCGTGAGCAGTTGCAGCGAGTTGATGTAGTCCCGCGGCTGCAGCAGCGTCCAGACCGGCAGCACCGACGCGATGTACGAGTACACCAGCAGGATCGCCACCCAGGTGATAATCGACCGGTCCGCCATCCAGGCGTTGAACCCGTGCAGGGCCGACTCGGTCGCCTCGATGCCCCCCGCCAGCCAGCCCGGTAACCACGCCAGCTCCGCCACCGGCGTGTTCTGATCGCCGAACACCACCGCCAGGTACATCAGCGCGAGAGCGATCAGCGACGGCAGCAGCAGCCCCACGCCCTTGCGGTGCAGCCACAGCCCGATCGCCACCGCGATGGGGATCTGCACCACGCACGGGAAGATCGACGCGGGGTACTGGCGGAACACCGCCGCGATCACCAGCCCGAAGATCGCGATTACGATCGTCAGCGCCAGAAACAGCACGAACAGGAACAGCAGCCGCACCCGCCGGTTCAGCACGCGCCCGGCGATGTCCCCCACCGTCTGGCCGTTGTTGCGCAGCGAGACGACCAGGGCCCCGAAGTCGTGCACCGCGCCGATGAAGATCGACCCGAACACCACCCACAGCAGCGCCGGCAGCCAGCCCCACATCACCGCGATCGCCGGGCCGACGATCGGACCCGTGCCGGCGATGGAGGTGAAGTGGTGACCGAAGACGATCGGTTTGGGCGTGGGCACGTAGTCGTTGTCGTCGCGCAACCGCTGCGAAGGGCAGACGAAGTCGGCCGAGAGGCGGAAGATCCTGCTGCCCAGCCACCGGCCGTAGGTGTGGTAGGCGACGATGAATGCGAGCCCGGCGAGAAAGGCGATCAGAAGGGTTTGCATCGAGAGGACCCGTCAACGACTTGTCGAATATCCCGCTTGTCCGGCCGCAATTATATCGGATTGCCGGCCGATCCCACCCGAATCCGACCGGGGTCGAAACCGTCCGCCCGACCCCCGCCCTGAGCCGACCGAGGCGCCCTCATCGTCAACAACGGCCCCGCGGTTCCCGGTATCTCCTCGGGCGGCTCCCCACCGGGCGGCCAGACACAGCGGTGACGCCGACCGCCACCCCCCCAAGCTCAACGACCGACGGCGTCCGGGCTGGCCGAGGCCGCGTCCGCCGTCGCCCCGTCGCCCCGCAACCCCAGACGCATCGACTCGACCAGGTCCGCCAGGTGCGTCCGGGCCTCTTCGGCGCCCATCGCCACCAGCGTCTCGGCCTCGATCGGCTCGGCGAAGGCCACGGCGATCCGGCCGAAAGGCTTCGGACGCTTGGCGCCTCGCGGCCAGACCTCGAACGCCCCCTCGATCGCCACCGGCACCACCCGCGGCCGGGCTCGCTTGATCAGCAGCATCGTCCCGGTCTCGAACGGGTGCGTTCGGCCGTCGAGCGTGCGCGCCCCTTCGGGAAAGATCAGCAGGGGCTGATCCGCCTTGAGCACCTGGACGCACTGGCGCATCGCCGAGAGGTCGCCCGCCCCCTGCTCGACCGGGATCGCGCTGAGCGAGCGGATCAGCCACCCCATCAGCGGGCGGTGGAACAGCGTGCTGCGGGCCAGGGCGAAGAACGGCAGGCGCGTCCCGATCCCCACGATGATCGGGTCCAGGAACGACTGGTGGTTGCTCACGAACAGCACGGCGCCGCGGCGCGGCACGTGGTGGCGGCCCTGCACGCGGATGCGGTAGCAGAGCTTCATCCAGACGACGCAGAAGAAGCGCAGGAAGTACCACCAGGCGCGGCGGCCCGGGCCGATGTTCGGCGGCCTGCGAGCGTCCGTGCGGTCTGTACGGTCATTCGAGCTGGTCACGAGGCTACCGGTCTCATGGCGTATGGAAAACGGCCAGGGCCCAACGACCGGGTCAGTGTACGAAGCTCTTTTTCTTCTTGCCGCTGAGATAGCTCTCGATGACGGTGGAGCTGAGGTTCTCGCTGGTGCAGTAGAAGGCGGTGCCGCGGGTCAGGCGGGTGAGCTGATCGACGAAGCCGACCCAGTCCATGCCCCAGTAGTCCTCGATGAGGGCGAAGGTGGCGATGCGGATGCCCTGCTGCTGGCAGCGCAGGGCCTCCTTGAGGGTCACCTCGCTGGTGCGTTCGCTGGGCGGGTAGAGCAGGTAGAGCATCTCGCCGCTGCCGGGGGCGGCGGCGTTCGGCTCGACGTGGGCCGTCGGTTGGCCGTCGGTGATGATGAAGATCTGCTTGTTGGCGGCGCCGCGGCGGTTGAGCACCTGCCGCGCCGTGCGCAGACCCAGATGCAGGTTCGTGAAGTGCAGCGGCAGGCGGTCCTGCTGCTGGTAGGCCTGATCCAGCGGCACGCGGATGCGGACCTGGTAGTCGCGGATGCTGATCGGCTTGGGCATGACCAGCGGCAAGTCCTGCTCGCGGATCGTCTCGGCCAGCGTGTAGAACCCCACGTAGTCGATCGAGTCCTGCGGAAACCGGGAGTTGATCAGCTCGGTCATGCCCAGGGCGACGCGCTTGGCCTGGTAGAACCGCCCGTAGCGCATCATCGACCCGGACAGGTCGAGCAGCAGGACGGTGGCGCAGTCGGCCATGCCCTCGGTCTGGTGCAGCTCGAAGTCGTGGCTGCTGATCTTCAGGGGCAGCGTGAGCCGGGGGGCTACGCCGCGATCGTGCATCTCGGCGACCTGACGGGCGATGGCGTGGCGCATGGTCGCGGCCAGGTCCACCTCGCTGAGCGGGTCGCCGAACTCGTACGGCTTGGTCCCGTCGGTGCGTTCGCTGCTTCGGCCGACGGCTTCGGTCGGGTGCCCCTCCTTGGTGCCGCGTTGCAGGTTCGCGAACACCTCGAGCAGCGCGCGGTGCTGGATGCCCTTGAGCATCTTCGGGGTCAGCCGCAGGCGGGCGTTGCCCTGCTCGTCCTCGTAGCGTTCGAGCAGGCCCGCTTCGATGAGCGCCTCGATGTACTGCTGCTCCTCCTCGCCGTCGAGGTGGTTCATCGCGTCGAGCGCCTGCTCGCCGTATTGAAGGATGAACTGGATGACCTGAGGCTCGGGGAAGAGCGAGTCGGGCGTGGGGAAGGGCGAACCGTCGTACTGTCCGTAGTTGAACTTCATAACAGGGTCATCATAGGCTCGCCGGGGCGGCGCATCACAGGGGCGTCTTGCGGGGCACGCCGGGGGGGCGGGGGTAGGCGTGCGGCGTCGGGCGTGCCTTGGTCACGGCGACGATGACCAGCTCGGTGTCGGCCAGGCCGGGCGGGTAGGCGTCGGCGACCTCGACCTCGTCGCCGCCGAGCAGCGCCATCGCGTCGCCCGCCTGCGCGAGCTGGGCTTCGGCCTCGCGGCCCTTGAGCATCAGCGTCCGCCCGCCGACGCGCAGCAGGGGCATGGCGTATTCGAGGATTTCGGCCACCGCACCGACCGCCCGCGCCAACGCCGCGTCGTACCTCTGACGGTGCGGCTTCTGCTGGCCCAGGTGCTCGGCGCGATCGTGAAAGACGGTGACATGGTCGAGGTCCAGCTCCGCCGCGGCCGATTTGAGGAACCGCGCCTTCTTGCCCGTCGCTTCCAGCAGCGTGAACGCCAGGTCCCGGCGAACCATCGCCAGCGGGATCCCCGGCACGCCCCCGCCGCTGCCGATGTCGATCACGCGCGCCCCGGCGGGCAGGTCCGCCAGCGCGTCGGCCAGCGTGAGGCTGTCGAGGATCAGGCGACGCCACGCCGTCGCCTCGTCGCGCACGGCGGTCAGGTTCATCCGTTGGTTGGCTTCGAGCAGCAGGCGCAGGTACCGGCCCAGACCGTCCAGCAGAGCGGGCGCCGGCTCGACGTTCAAAGCGCGCAACGGGTCAGCCACGCCGTCGGGCGGGATGACGGGATCGTCCCTGTCCATGCGCCGCAGCGTAGCACGGGGCGCGGCGTGGCGGCGCGCCGCGCGGGAGGGCGTCACTGGAAGATGGCGTCGGCGTGGTCGAACTCGAAGCTGGGCCGCGCCAGCGGCGCGGGGCGTCGGGAGGCGAAGTTGAGCACGAGGCCGATCATCATGTAGGTCGCCAGGAGGCTGGACCCGCCATCGGAGATCAGCGGCAGGGTGACGCCGGTGGTCGGGAACAGCCCGAGGCTGACGCCGATGTTCAACGCCGCCTGGGTGAAGATCATGCCCGCGAAGCCGACGCAGGCCAGGCGGCTGAACGGCTCCTTGACGCGTGCGGCGGCCAGGACGAACGACCCGGTCAGGACCAGGTACAGGCCGATGACGGTCCACCCGCCGACGAGGCCCCATCGGCAGACGATGACGGCGAAGATCATGTCGTTGTGCGCCTCGGGCAGGGCGTTGAAGCGGACGAGCGTGCCGGCGCGTTCGGCGCCCAGGCCCGTGACGCCGCCGGCGCCGATCAGACGCCGCGCCACGATCGACTGGAACGCCTCCTCCTTCTGGTACCGCTCGGGCCAGATCATCGCGGCGATGCGTTTCTCCTGGTGCGGCTTGAGCACGTGAAGCCAGGCGACCGGGCTGCCCTGCGCGTTTTGCCGCAGGTGCGGCGGATCGATCGCGATCACCGCCACGTTCAGCGCCACCGCGAACACGGCCAGGCCCACGAGCATCGACAGGTGCCGCAGCTTCGCCCCCGCCGCCACGAGCATCACCGCCAGCGTCGGCGCGAACAGCAGCGCCGTGCCCAGGTCCGGCTCCTTGAGGATCAGGGCCACCGGCACCAGCATGATCACGAACGGCACGAGCAGGCCGCGCAGCGTCCGGTAGCTCTCGCGAAACCGCAGGTACCACGCCATCGCCAGCACAAACGCGATCTTCGACAGCTCCGACGGCTGGAACGTCATCACGCCCAGATCGATCCACGAGCGCGCGCCGTTGCGGATCGGCACGATCGACCGCGGCACCCCCGGCAACAGCACGAACACGAGCAGCGCGATCGCAAGAGCGAGCAGCAGGTACGACGTGAGGCCCACGGTCTTGGGGTGCGGGATCAGGCAGATCGTCAGCCCGACCAGGGCGACGGGCAGGGCGCGTTGCCATTGCGAGGCGGCCTCGTCGGGCGCGATGGTGTGGATCGCGGCGAAGCCGATGAGCGTGAGCAGCAGCGTGCTGATCAGCGTCAGCCAGCCGGGGTGTGGCCGCAGCAGCCCGCCGAGATGTTCAACCCAACGGGTGTTCACCGCAGCCACCCCCCGTCGCGCATGGCGTGAACGATGGCGTTGACGATCGGGCCGGAGACCTGCGAACCGCTGCCGGCGAACTCGGTGACGACGGCGACGACGTGCGTCGGCCGGGTGGCCCCCTCGGGCGTGACCAGGGCGATGCACCAGGCGTGGTCGTCCACGTACCCCTCGCCGAGGCGTTCGCCGCGGTCCACCAGGCCGTCGAAGTCCTTGTCGACCCAGCGGAAATCCCCGGGGTCGGCGGTGCCGGACTTGGCGTCGATGGCGACGCCCTCGACGTCGAAGATCGGGGGGTTGTCCGGCAGGCGCAGCGCGCGGGCGGTGCCGCGTGAGCCGTGCACGACGTCGTGCAGACCGTCCAACGCCTCACGGATGGATTCGGAAGTGAGCTTCAAGTCTTCCACGCGGCGTGGCTGGAGGCGGTCCTCATCGGCGACGACGGAGGGGCTGACGTATCGACCGCCGCGCGCCAGCGTGGCGTAGGCGGCGGCGGCCTGCATCGGCGACCAGTCGACCGGGCCCTGGCCGATCCCCATGTTGATCGCGTCGCGCGAGCTGAAGCGCGCATCGTCGGAACGCGGCAGGTGCCCGCCGATCTCCTCCGGCAGGCCGCAGTCCGTCGGCATGCCCAACCCGAACCGCCCGTACCAGTCGGCCGTGCGCCGCAGGCCCATGCGCTGCCCGAGCGTGTAGTAGTAGATGTTGCAACTGACCTCGAGCGACGCGGCGGCGCCGAGCGGGCCGTGCTGCATGCGGTACCGCTTGAAGACCCAGCACCGCCACTGCTCGGGGTGATCGGGATCGAGCACGCCGCGACACTCGATCGGGTCGTGGAGCCGGTGGGCGCCGGCCGCCACCGCCGAGACCAGCATCAGCGGCTTGATCGTCGAGCCCGGAAGATACGGCCGCGCCACCACCCGGTTGATGTACGGCAGCCGCAGTGGATCGCGATAGATGCGCTGCGGCTGCTCCCGCAGCAGAGCCAGCGGCATCGTCGGCACGCTGACCGCCGCCAGCACGTCCCCCGACTCGACCTCCAGCACGATCGCCGCCCCCTCCAACGGCTCACCGACCCGGCCCGCCGCCACCGGCTTCGACTCGTGCCACGGCTGCACCGCCATCAGCCCCACTTGCGGCGACAGCACCCCCTGCACCTGCGCCTGCAGGTCCACGTCGATCGTCAGCCGCACGTCCCGCCCCGGTTCCGGCTCGTTGCGGCTCTCCTGACCCGTGTCCCGCTGGATCACACGCTTGCCACGCCGGCCACGCAGCAGCGATTCGGCGTACCGCTCCACGCCGCTGCGCCCGACCTGATCCCCCTCCCGGTAGCCCGAGAGGTTCACCCGCCTCCTGCCCTGCTCGTCGGTCCACTCGAACGGGTTCGCCTCCACGTCTTCGCGGTACACGTCCCGCACCTGACCCAGCACGTGCAGCCCCACCCCCTCGACCGTCACGGTCAACGGCTCACCCTCCCGCATCGGCGGCGGCAGCCACCGCCGATCCACACGCACCGTCATCGTCTCGAACGGGTATCGCCGGTGCTTCGGCCGACGCAGCTCCACACGCGTCCAGACCCGCAACGCCTCGCTCGCCTGCCCGTCGCCCTCGCCCGTCGCCCGCCACGCGTCTCGCTCGCGCTCGGCCTCGGCGATGAACTGACGAACCACCGACACCACCTTCTCGTCCACGTCCCGCAGGATCGAGTGCCGCTGCCTCTGCTCGCGGATCTCGATGTGCGCGTCGGCCCAGCTCACCGGCTCGTCCAGGGCCTCGATCCGACGACGCTGGTTGTGCAGCGTCACCACGCTCGCGTCCCGGACCACCTGCTCGCGGATCGCGTTGCCCCGTCGCTCGATCTCTTCCAGCGATACGCCGCTCACCTCGCTGAGCGTCTGCCACAGCGTCGCCACCTGGCGGTCGTAAGGTTCCCGATGCACCGCGATGAGCGCCTCGCGATCGTGCGGGCTCAGCTCCGACCACTGCCGCTGCTGCCGCTGACGCGCCCGGCTGTCGCTGCCGCCGTACGCCCTGACGATCGCTTCCCGCACGTCCGCCGGCAGGTCCGACCAGGACCGCTGCTGATACCGTCGCGCCCGCTGGTAGCCGCGTTCGAACGCCCAGTCGCCGGCGATGACCGAGTAGTCCACCGCCACGTCGTATCCCGGCTGATCCTCGGCCAGGGGCCGACCGTGCCGATCCAGCAGGCGACCGCGGACGGTGGGGATGTACGTGGTCATCCGCAGGGCGCTCTCGGCGGCCTGAAGCTGCCGCTCATGCATCGCGCCGGTCGTCAAGCGGACCGCCTGCCCGCCGAGCGCGGCCGTGACCAGCACCGCCGTCAGCGACAGCAGCAGCAGGCGCCGATGAAACATGCTCGGGATGTTCGAACGAAGCCAGCGTCGCATGGCAGTTCCATCGGCGACGAAGGGGGCCGCCTCCTCACGCCGCCACCCACCGCCGCGCACGGTCATCGCGGGCGAGGGCGTTGCGCGGTCGCGTCTGACGGTTTATCGGTCTGATTCTATGGGCGACTGGAGGTTGTCGTCAGCGTCCCACGCTTCCAGCACCGCCGCCGCGGGGTCATCGCTCGACGGCTGGATCAGGAGCCGCGACTGATCGTCGCCAGCTTGGCACGCGCACGGGTCAGGTCGCGCTCGCGTCGGGCGCGATCGGCCGGCGTCTGCGGCACGAACGCCTCGGCTTCACGCAGCGCCGCCTCGACCTCCGCCCGATCCACCTTCTCCGACGGGATCGCCTCTTCGGTCAGGATCGTCAGCCGGTTGTCGTTCATCTGCGCGAACCCGCCGCCGACGTAGTACCGCCGCTCGGATCCGTCCGAGCCTTCCAGGCGCAGCGGCCCGTACCCGAGCTTGACCAGCAGCGGCGCCCGCCGGTGCATCACGCCCAGCAGCCCGTCCCAGGCCGGGATCGAGGCGTACGCCACCGGCTGGTCGAGCACCGCGGCCTCGGGCGTCACGATCGTGCATTGGAAGTTCTCAGCCATAAATACGGGTCCGTTGTCGGATCGGGGACGGCTATCGTAGATCCACGCCCCGCGCTGTCAAACCGCCGCTCACCGACGCCTACACCGCCACCGGCTCGCGCAGGTGCGCCCGCAGGTACCGCCCCGTGTAGGACTCCTCCACCTCAGCGATCTGCTCAGGCGTCCCGGTGGCCACGATCCGCCCGCCACGGTCGCCCCCCTCCGGGCCCAGGTCGATCACCCAGTCCGCCGACTTGATCACATCCATATGGTGCTCGATCATAACGACGGTGTGGCCCTGGTCGGCCAGGCGGTGCAGCACGTTGAGCAGCCGGGCGACGTCTTCGAAGTGCAGGCCCGTGGTCGGCTCGTC